>JANYCF010000388.1 GCA_025360455.1 Opitutaceae bacterium
GGTGATGCCGCGCAACACCCACGCGGCACTCGCGCCACTGACCGCCTCGGGCACGATTTGCAAAAAATCCGCCACCGGACGCGGCTCACCAATTATAGGGTCCATGCGGGCGACTCGCCAATTCCCGGTGTTACCGCCGAGGAATGAAAATAACCGCGTACTGGGGACCGGAGTGGTGGGTTGGTCTGGTTTCATAAGCTAGATTCGAAGGTGCTGAGCAGCATTCAGGCCAGACCAAAAACCGATGTGATGAACCTTGAGAGAAGAGGGAGCGCATCTCAGTTTATGGCACGAGAGACGCACTTCTTCGTAGGTTGCGAGCTTGCCTCGCAACGTGGCGCGGCAAGCGCGCCACCTACACAGGCCTGATTCATAATAGCCAAGAAAGGGGATGCTACCGAGAATTGGAATGAGCCCGTTTCGTAGTTCCTAACTCACTTTAATTTCGCCATGCGTGAGGGCTCATGCGTGATCCCAACCACACCAAAGCCATCGGCCAATTACTGATCGCCGCGGTCTGTTGGAGTTTGGCCGGTCTGCTTTTTAAATATGTCGAGTGGCCTGCCCTGGCTGTCGCGGGAGGCCGTGGAATCATCGCCGCAATATTTCTCGCCTCGATCTGCTGGCGGAAACTTCACTTCACCTGGTCGCCCATTCAGATCGGCGCAGCACTGGCGTACGCGGCCTGCACCATATTATTCACGCTCGCCAATAAGATGACCACGGCGGCCAACGCGATTTTGCTCCAGTTCACCGCGCCAGTCTGGGTGGCCCTGCTCGGGGCTTGGCTGCTGGGTGAGCGCACCCGGCGCAGCGATTGGTTCACCATCGCGGCCGTACTGGCGGGACTAGGACTGTTTTTCTATGAAGGATTACAGATGCAAAATATCGCCGGACAACTGGTCGCCCTCGCCAGTGGCGTCGCCTTTGCCGTGATGACGATCCTCATGCGCAAGCAAAAGGACAACTCTCCGCTCGAATCGATTATCATGGGCAACGTCATCAGTTTTTTCGTGGGTGTGCCTGCGCTTTGGTCAGCGCCCGCGATGCCAACCCTCGGCTGGATCTCACTCGGCCTGCTCGGCACGGTGCAACTGGGAGTGGCCTATTTGTTTTATGCGCGGGCGCTCAAACACGTAACCGCGCTGGAGGCGGTGCTCATCCCGATTATCGAACCTATCCTGAATCCCATTTGGGTAATGCTCGTGATCGGTGAGAAACCAAGTCCACTGGCTATCGCCGGCGGCGCGCTCGTGGTCGGAGCTGTCGGCCTGCGCGCGGCACTGGCCGTGCGCCAACCGGCAACGGCCCCTTCGGCCTGACCCCGCGAGCTGAGATCCATGTCGTGCTGGCTTCGAGTTTTTCTCGGCATAGCACTGGCAACCACGTTAAGTGGCGCCATGCCTGCCGTTACTCCCACGCCACGCGATACTGTCGTGCTTCTGCACGGACTCGGTCGCACCGCGTGGTCGTTGAAAAGATTGGAATGGTCGCTGCGTGACGCGGGTTATCACGTCGTGAATTTAAACTACCCCTCGCAGGAGCTACCGATTGAGCGGCTCGCCGAGGAAAAACTCGCGCCTCTGCTCCGCACGCTGTGGCTCGAACCGGGAACCAAAGTACATTTCGTGACGCACTCGATGGGCGGCATTGTCCTGCGTTGCTACCTGCAGAAACACTCGCTGTCCCAGCTCGGTCGCATCGTGATGATTGCCCCACCCAATGCCGGCAGCGAAGTCACGGATCATCTGTTGAAAACATGGGCCTATCGCACGGTCAACGGCCCAGCGGGGCAGCAACTCGGCACCGACGGTTTGCCCACCAGACTCGGCCCTGCCCCCGGTGAGACCGGCGTGATTGCCGGCACCTATTCGTTTAATCCGCTTTTCTCCTCGTGGATGCCGGGACCCAACGACGGCAAAGTCAGCGTGGCCAGTGCCCAATTGGAAGGCATGACAGATTTTCTGACGGTTCCCTACAGCCACACGTGGCTGATGTGGCGCGCGCCCGTCATCCAGCAAATCATCGGATTTCTCCGTACGGGGCGATTCAGTCATCCCGCATAACCGCTCAAAAACGAATCGAGATCGTTTCGTTCAGACCGAACCCCGGTTACTTTCCACCGCACAACTCCACTGCCGCGGGAGCCCGAACAGACGCGCTCGATGATTCTTCGCCAACAATAATTGCTCCGGTCATTTCCGGATGAAACAGGCAACGGTAACGCAAGGTGCCCGTCTGACTGATCGCCATCTTCCAGGTTTCATTTCGTTTGAGGATGCCCGAATCGAACGACGGACGGCCCTGTTCGGTCACCGTATGAGGGACAAAGTCCACGTTTCTGAATTCTATCGAGTCGCCCAGATGCACCGTGATTACGGCGGGAGAAAATTTCATCCCATCAATGCTGATGACGTGAATGGAGGGATCGGTCCGCAGTGGGGCCGATCCCAAATCGCTCAGGGCCAGCCAGAGGATTCCGAGAATCAAGATGGCTGGGCCAAAGCGTTTCATCAGAAGTAACGATTACTTGAGGCTCGATTGCACGTGCTTCGCATGCGTCAGATGCTGGTGAAAAGCCGGGAGCACTTTGACCAACAAAGCCTTTAACTCGGCATTTTGCGCGCTGGGGATGAGGGTGCCCTCGATCGCGGCGATCACCTGTTCGTGATAGGCCACTTCGTGATCAACGTAGGCCCGGTCGAACGCCGCACCGCTCAATTTGCGGAGGTTCACCAGATTCGCCGCTCCGCCGTCCAGCAACGATTGACTCGTGGCATTGGCCTCGGGAGTAACTTTGAGTTTCGTGACCAATTCAACCGCGCTTTGATTTACGGCCGTATGATCACGCACCATCATGGCCGCCAAATCCTTGGCGCCTGCATCCGCCGATTTGGTCACCGCCAGCTGGCCGGCGTCGATATCCACCTGATTGGCGGCCACCACGATGGCGGCAATCTGGGCATCGTTCGGCTGCGCGCGTGCGAAGATCGGCAGGGCAATTAAAGCTAACGTGAGGGCGAGTTGGTTTTTCATTTTCATAGGGAATACAGCTATAGTTTTTTGTGAGTTTGGATTTGCATCCATCCCGTTGGATGCCGCGATACAAGCCAGGTTACAGAAATTCGCGTGGACTGGGTGGACGATTTCACCTCCGCGTAAGACAAACCAAAGCGCCGGTGACCGCTCATCAAGCAGCGGCCACCGGCGCCCCAAACAAATCCCCCTGTGGGCTTGACCAATCACACCAAATTATTGAACGACCAGATGCGGCAGGATAGACGCTCTGCTATTTACGGGCTGCCGAGAATAGCACCCATGACTTGGGCGGTGAGCGGATCACAAAATTCGGCGCGATACTGGAAGAGCTCAATGCCGGCAGCGCTACCGAGCAGTGTCGTCTTCAGCCGTTCGCGAGCGCGGTGGAGCGTGACTTTGATGCTACCCGGAGTGACGCCGAGACAAGCGGCCGCTTCGTCTGTCGTCATGTGTTGGACTTCCCGCAGCACAAAAACCGTGCGCAGATTGCGGGGCAAAGTGCTGATCGCTTGCTCCAAGAGCACCTTCATTTCCTTGAGATTCATGTGCGCGGAGGCTTGAGGAACCGAGGTTTCCTGAAATTCCGCCTCGACGGGCAGGGCTTCCTCGGGAGCGCCCCGACGGCGACGGAGAATCATGAGACATTCGTTGATCATGATACGCGTGATCCAAGTGGAAAAAGAAGCGTTACGCTGGAAATTACCCAGATGGACGAAGGCCTTGAGATAAGTGTTCTGCATCGCATCTTCGGTTTGCTCATGCTGCCGCAAATAACTGAGCCCAACGCGGAATAGCTGTCGGTTATAGCGCCGAACCAGTACTTCGAACATTTCCCGATTACCACGGTTCACTTCGTCGATGGCCTGCAAGTCAGTGATCTCCGCATGGAGGTCATTGGAATCAAGCTGTGGATTGAGGTGCATTACTTCGTTCGATGCCGAGGTCGGCAAAAGGTTACAACTAGGATGCATGAATCATAAATCGAAGCAAACCGCTGGGCCCGATCTCTCCGGTCAATTTCCGTCAAAGATTCAGTAATTTAGCCGCTTACGACGCCTTCACCGGGGGCCGGAGCTGGATGATGACATTCGCCAGCGTGATCAAACCGCCACCGACGAGCAGAGGCCAGGTCACGGGCTCATTCGCATAGCTGACTCCGGCCCATACCGAAAAAATCGCGGGAAGAAACAGCGCCATGATCGAACCGAAGATCGGTTCGAAACAATAAATCAACCCCGCCTCCGTGGCCGTAATCTTGGGCTGCCACTTGTTCATGATCGTGAATGAACCGAGCGTCGAAAAAAGCGTCAGTAGGAGCGTGAAGCCCAACCAAGGCAAGGACGTCCACGGCACGAGCAGGTCGGCGATTTGCGGCGCGGTGCACAGCGCCATGACGGTGAAGGCCACCGCCTCGACGGCAAACATCACAATCGTCACCGGCATGACCCGATTGGCGACATAGCCTTTATCTTCGACAGTGAGGATCTGCCACATGAAGAACACCGAAGCCAAGAGAGTTTCCAGTTCACCGCGGCCCAACCGCATCGAGTGAAAATCAAACCGGCCCAGAATGGCAACGCCGGCCAGCACCAACAAGCAGCTCGCCCAAATCACCGCCGGCGGCGCGCGCCGAATACGCAGCGCCAGATAGACCGGAATTAAAATCGCATAGAATTGAGTGAGAAACGCGGAGACCGAGGCGGAAGTATACTGCAAGCCGTCGATCTGAAAAAGCATGCCGAGGGAGGAGGACACCCCGATCACCAATCCCTGTCGCCATTCGCCGGCTGTGAATCCGCCCAGCTGCTTGCGACACAGCACCAGTAAGACGGCCACCCCGATCAGAAAGCGCGGCGCAAGGGTCATCGCCGTGTTAAACCAGTTGTCGCTTGCGGGCAGCAACAGCTGGTGCGTGTACTGAATCGATTTGATAAGCGGAAAACTGAGGCCCCAGAAAAGATTCGCGAACAACAGCATCACAATGGCCTGCCGATGTTCAGTGCGGGGTACGGTCATAAGATTGTCGCAGCGTAGCGGTGGCGAGAACGCATCCAAGCGAAATCCCGGAAGCGCCGCAACCGTGCCGCATCCTCGTTGAATTGTTTAGGGTCTGCGCGCGTCTCGCCACGTGGCGCGGCCAGCGTGCGCCCGACCACAATCGAAACCAATCTAGATATAAATAAAAAACCGCCGCAGATTGCTCTGCGGCGGTTTAAAATTTTGATTCAGCTTAGAGCTAAAATCAGGAGACGTGCTTGCTAACGAGCTTGGTCATGTCGAACATGCTGACCTGAGCTTTGCCATTGAAGACGGCCTTGAGGGCGTCATCGGCATTGATCATGCGCTTGTTCTTACTGTCTTGCAGGCCCTTCTTCTTGATGTAGGCCCAGAGTTTCTTGGTCATTTCGGTACGGGGTAATGGAGCGGCACCAACGACAAGAGCGAGCTTGGCGTCAGGGGTAACCGGCTTCATGAAAGCAGCGTTTGGTTTACGTGCGGGTTTCTTAGCAACTGAGGATTTTTTAGCCATAGTGACATTTGTCATAGAAGTGGTATTGCCCGATGCAATGATTTTCTAGAGGGAGAATCACTTTTTTCAGAGGAGAAATTTGGAACATCTCGGCAAATTTAGTCTTGCGACGCGGAATCCATCACTTTGCGAGGTCACTTCGAACGAGTTTTCCCCTCTAGAAAAACCAAAATTCCCGATCAGGCACCATCGTCGGTCTGCACAAACTGCCGGTAAAGCGCGGCGTAATGCCCCCGCCGCGCGAGCAATTCCGTGTGCGTGCCGCGCTCGATAATCCTTCCCTGGTCGAGCACCAACACGAGATCCGCATGGCGAATCGTGCTGAGCCGATGCGCCACGACAAAGCTCGTGCGCCCCGCCAGCAAGCTGCGTAACGCGTACTGGAGGCGCGCCTCCGTCAGCGCATCGATGGAACTCGTCGCTTCATCGAGGAGAATCAGGCGCGGATCAGCCAGCAAAGCCCGCGTGAAGCAGATCAGTTGACGCTGCCCGACCGAGAGCCCGGCGCCCTTCTCCCCCACCTCCGTCAGCAAACCCGAGGGTAACGCCTCGAAAATATCGAGACAATCGAGCGCGGCGGCGGCGGCGCGAACTGCCGCATCGGTCGCCTCTGGGCGGCTAAGCCGGATATTTTCCTGCACGGTGCCGCTGAACAAGACATTCTGCTGCTGCACCATTCCCATCTGCCGATGGAGAGAATGGCTCGTGAGTGAGCGGATTTCGCGGCCATCGATGAGGATTTCACCTGAGGTGGGCAGATAAAATTTAGAAACCAGATTGATAATGGAGCTCTTGCCGCTGCCGGTATGGCCGACCAAGGCGATCGTCTGGCCCGGTTCGGCCGTGAAACTGATATCGTGCAACACCGGCCGCACTGGATCATAGCCAAACGAAAGCCGGCGAAACTCCACGCGGATGCCGGGCGGAGAAGGACCAAGGACCAAGTCACAAGTATCAAGTAAACCATTCCGGCTCGAGGTAGGCGCTAATTCGGGTCCTGATACTTGATCCTTGTCACTTGTCCCTTGCCGCGAAGCGGCCGCCCGCGGATCCGCCAACGCCGTCGCCTTCGGATCATCGGTCCAATCGGGTGGCACATCGATGAGCCGGAAAACCCGCTCGGCTCCAGCCATGGCGAGCAACGCCTGATTATATTGGTTACCAATGATGGCGATGGGCGCGAAAAACTGGTTGGCCAGCAGGAAAAAAGTGATGAGACCGCCCATCGACATATCACCTTGAAACACGCGCCAGCCGCCGACCATGAGCAGCAAAGCGACGAAGAACTGGCTGTTCAGCTCAAGCAGTGGCGTGAGGATAGCCGAAGTGCGGGCCAGCGCGATGTTGTAGCGGGCATGATCGGCGAGGAGATTGCGGAAAAGCCCGGCGTTGGTTTGCTGGCGGACGAAGCCCTGCGTCACCCGGATGCCATTAACCGATTCGGCCAAGGTCGCCGTGACGCGACTGAAACTCTCCTGCGAGGCGCGGGAATATTTGCTGAGTTTCACTCGAAAATGCCGGTTCAGCAGCCACAGGACCGGGGCCAGCGCCAACACGACCAGAAAAAGAACCCAATCACTCCACAACATCACCACCGCGGAAAAGACCATCGAGCCAAATTGAATCACGCTGACGAACAGTACGTCTTGAATGCCAACCCGGACCGACTCTACGTCGCTGGTCACGCGTCCGATGATCCGGCCGAGCTTGATGCG
>JANYCF010000020.1 GCA_025360455.1 Opitutaceae bacterium
CAAAGCAACTCCGGCATCAAAAAGGCGACGCCACCGTGAGGTTCTCCGCGCTTGTCTTAAACGAACATTGAGCTAAACAAAAGGCATGTTACTCGGAGTTCCCCAAGAAACCAAGATCGGTGAAACCCGGGTGGCTTTGACTCCGAGTCTTTGTCGGCGCGTGACTGCACTCGGTGGGCAGATACTCATCGAAAAAGGGGCCGGACTCAATGCAGGCTATAGCGATGCAGAATACAAAGCGGCGGGCGCCGTGCTGGCCGCTTCAGCCGCAAAAGTGTGGAAACGCGCGGAGTTAATCTTGAAGGTGAAGGAACCGCTCCCGGAGGAATACGCGTTGATGCAGCCTGGACAGGCGATCTTTACTTATCTGCATCTTGCGGCCGGCCCAGCGCTCGCCCGCGAGTTGTGTCGGAAAAACATTCTGGGTATTGCCTATGAAACCGTGGAAGGGAGCGACGGTTCATTCCCGCTCCTGAAACCGATGTCGCAAATTGCCGGGCGACTCTCGATTCAGATTGGTGCTTATTTTCTTCAATCGCAGCATGGCGGTTCAGGGGTGTTGCTCGGCGGGATTCCAGGTGCTATGCCCGGGCATGTCGTCGTGGTGGGTGCGGGCAATTCAGGCGCGCACGCGGTGCAAATGGCCGTGGGCATGGGCGCCCGCGTGACAGTGCTCGATCTCGAGACCCGCAAACTCGAAGCGCTCGACAGTGAGTATCGCGGTCGGGTGGTGACGCTCATGTCGAATCCGGCCAATCTCGAACATGCGGTGGCCGATGCTGATTTGCTGATCGGCGCGGTGCTGATCCCTGCCGCTCGCGCTCCGACCGTCGTAACGAGAAAGATGGTTGCCCAGATGAGGCCAGGCAGCGTGATCGTCGATATTGCGATCGATCAGGGCGGATGCATCGCGACCATTCGGCCAACTTCACTAGCCAAGCCGACGTACCAAGAGCACGGGGTTATACATTATGCGGTCCCGAATATGCCCGCGTTGGTTGGGCGCACGGCGACGATGGGGCTCACGCAGGCAACGGAACCTTACGTCGCCATGCTCGTGCAGAGAGGGGTGGAACGCGCGTTGGCTGAGCATGCCGGTTTGGCGAAAGGAGTGAATACCCGCGCTGGCCGGATCGTTTGTGAAACCGTGGCGAAGGCGGTGGGTTTCAATCACGCTTGAGTCGATAAAAGCTGAGAACGGGACGCGCAGAAATTCCGAAAGGAATAGTGCACGATTAGCCGATGAATTGGTTTTGGGTTTGCGGTCGAAGTGTTACGGCGCAGGTTAGGGTTTTGCTCTGCCAACCCTAATCCACTGTGCTGAAATATTTTTCTCGGCTTCGACTCTGCCCGCGTTGGCTGCTGGTGGGTTGGCTGGTGAGTTTGCCTTTTACGGCACCCTGTGCCGGTGCGGCCAAAGAGGAATTCCCCGGTGAAACGACCAAATGGCACCGGTACCAGTCGCCGCATTTTGAACTGTTCAGCGCCAACCGGGACGGTGAATCGCGCGAGCTGCTCCAAAATCTTGAGCAATTGCATGCGCTTTTTTTCGAAACCTTTAAAGTAAAGGAGCGCCAGCCGCAGGAAGTGACGGTGTATTACTTTAATGATGAAAGGGCCTTCAAGGCCTATTGCAGTCCGCTCCAGCGCCAGACCGTGGCGGGTTTTTATCTGGATCGTCCCGACCGGGCGGTGCTGGTCATCTCGCCCTCGTGGAGCAACGAGTCGGAGCGCTACACGATATTTCACGAATACATTCATCATCTGAATCACGTCATCGGGACAACTCCGCCGCTGTGGTATAATGAAGGAGTGGCCGAGCTGTTTTCCACGCTGGAATTCGAGAAAGACAAGGTGGTGCTGGGCAATCCACTGCCTTGGCATGTGGACAGTCTGCGGACCAAGGAGTTGTTGCCCTTGGAAACATTATTCTCGGTCGATACCACCTCACCGATCTACAACACCGGGAAACACAGCGGACAATTTTATGCCGAGTCTTGGGCGTTGTTGCACTTGGTGCGTTATGGGAATGCGAAATTCGACAAAGGAAAATTCGAATTATTTTTGCGTTACTTGATGACGGAATCCCCCGGGGCTGATCCCGCGAATCGACGTCAGGTGTTTCAAGATCTCATGGGGATGGATTATCCGGCCTTGGAGAATATGCTGGAGAAATATGTGAAGTACGGGAGCTTCACCTATTATAAATCGCCATTGCCCCAGATTCCCGAGGCTAAAACTTATGCGGTGAGTGTCATGCCTCATGAGGAAATTCGCGAGCGATTGGCCGAGCTAAGCCTCCGGGTAACGCAATCGCCCCGTGCCCGATTTGCCTTGCTCCAAGCGGCGGAAAACCATCCCGGCATTCCCCGCTATTGGGAGGTGTTGGGCACCGATGCCTGGATTGAAGGTGAAGTCAACTTGGCGCAGGAGCGTTGGCAACGGGCCTTGGATGCTGGCTCGAATAATCCAGGGGTTTTCCATGAAATGGGACAGATCGAAGGACGGCGCTGGTTTTCCAATTTCGATTATTATTTTCGGCTGCCCGAAATACGGGCGCAGCAATTGCGCACTCTCTTGAAGCGCTCGATCGATGGTGCCCCGGAACAATTTGCGGCCTACGAAATGCTGGCTTGGGTTGAGGCCAGCGTCGTGAAGCCCGATATCGCCAACACCAATCTCGTCCAACAACACTTCAAAACGCTCCAGCAAAAGCCGCGCACCTTGCTCGCCCTGGCTTTGGTGCGGGTTCACCTGGAGGACAGGGAATCGGCCATCCAGTTGCTCGATCAATTGGACCTGATAAAACCAGATTATGCCGTGGCCAGCGCCGCTGAAATCATTCGCGCGAAGTTGGAAGACCGGGCGCCCAGAAAAATAGCCATGCCCCCTCCGGTACTGGCGCAACCGGCAAGAATCAGAATGCAGCTGCCCAACTTGCCCAAGTGATGGGCTGGGTTGGGCAGCCGTCCACCGCTCCCTAAAATAAAAAAGGCCGGACAAGCCGGCCTGCGTTGGGGAAGGTTTCGTTTGGGATCAGCGTTTACTTTCATCGGGTTTATTCGGAGAGTGGTTTTACTTCTTACCTATGAAATTTCCTTCTGTTTTAAACTTCCCCTTGCGTTGGGTGACCTTCCGTTTCGCGATATTATCTTTTGCCCTCACGACCGTAGTCTATCTGGGCTCGGCCCTTTCTTCGTTCGCGGGAAAGCCGGATGCCCAGAAAAATGAAGCGCTGGTGACTCTTCCCGCCAAACCTTATCCTGGGATTCCGTATCATGACGCAGTTTACCACGGCGGGCCGCAGATGATTCCGGGGAAATTGCAGAATGAATATTACGATACCATGGATATTTCCGACGAAGAAAAAACCGCCGGCGCCGCGGAAGGCATCACTTATCACGATACCGACAACAAAAACAGCGGGAGCGGAGCTTTGAATGGCAAAGGCAGCTATCTTAAAGAATTTCGCCTCTCGGAGAGCCCTGATGTTTCCTATGTGAAGTTTAATAACCCGGGAACCCCGGTCGATGATACGCCCTTTAATCTGGTGCAGCCCGATCCGGAGGCTCTCTACCTCGGCTGGATTGCTCCGGGAGAGTGGGTCAAGTATACCGTCAATGTTCAAGCCGCTGGCCAGTATTCTCTCACCACGATGTACACCTCAAAGTTTGGCGGACACATTTCCTTTGATTGCGATGGCGTTGATGTCTCCGGCCCGATCGCCATCCCGACCACCTTCAATGCCGCGGATACGATTGAATGGCGGCAAGCGCATCACTGGAATAAAATCACCGCCGCCGGGAAAATCGCACTCAAGCAAGGCCTCCATGTCTTGACGCTGCATTTTCTCGATCAGCCCGTGATGAATTTTGATTACATGCTTTTCGAGAAGGTGGACTGACCGATCGTTGGCCAAGTCTTTTTAAAGCGCAGAGCCGGCCTTGCCTCTCCATTGCTGCCGATGGTTGGTTTGCCTTGAGCATTGCTCACGGCAAAATTCTATTTCTCGACCATGAAACTTCTTTTTATCGGCGGCACCGGCAACATCAGTACCTCTTGCAGCAAGCTCGCGCTTCAGCTTGGCCACGAACTTTGGCTGCTCCACCGGCCGGGCCGACCCGGCATCGCTGGCGCGCTTGATCTGCCATGCGACATCAATGATGAGGCCGCCGCCGTGCAGGCACTGGCGCCGCATCACTTCGACGCGGTGGTGCAATTTATTGCTTTCACCCCGGCACAGATCGAGCGCGATTTGCGCCTCTTCACCGGACGTTGTGAACAGTATGTGTTTCTCAGCTCGGCCTCGGCTTACGCCAAACCGCGCGCCTTCACGCCCACCACCGAACGCACTCCGCTCGAGAATCCACGGTGGCAGTATTCGCGCGACAAGATCGCCTGTGAACAAGTGCTGCGCACCGTAGCTCCGCTGAATTTGCCCTACACGATCATCCGTCCATCGCACACCTACGACACGGTGATTTTGCTGCCGATCGGCGGCTGGCAGGATTTCACCACCGTCGAGCGCATGCGCCATGGGAAACCGGTCATCGTGCCCGGTGATGGCACCAGTCCTTGGACTGTCACGCACGCCGAAGATTTTGCCCAAGGCCTGCTCGGTCTGCTGGGCAATCCGCTCGCGCTGGGCGAGGATTTTCACATCACTTCCGACGAGGCACTCACGTGAAATGAAATTTATACGCTGACAGCTGCGGCCGCTGGAGCGCCCGAGCCTAAACTCGTACACCTTCCCTCCGAATTGCTCATTGCGTGGAATCCGGAGATGGAGAGAACACTACTCGGAGATAAATCGCATACCGCCATCTTCGACAACGCCAAGTTGCGCCGTGCGGTTCCGACTTTCCGTCCGCGCATCGCGTTTCGCGATGGCGTTCGCCGCACGCTCAATTGGTTTGATGCCGATCCGGTCCGTCGCCGCCTTCCACCCGAGGACGACGCCCACATCGAAAAACTCCTCGCGGCCTTTGCCAAAGCTTGGCCCGCGGGAAAGATCGGTTGAGTTGGAATCGCGGCGCTTAGCTGTATCGATGCATCTGACATGGGTTCCACTTTTCTGAGCATGAATTCAGTGAGGTGGAATGAATTTCAACTCCTAGGAAATACCATCCGCTGCTCAGCTGTAGGAGGGGCTTTATGCCCCGATAGGATACCTCGCTCGAAGAATCGGGGCGTAAAGCCCCTCCTACAACGGGTACAGGCGTTCAGTATTTTAGATTACTTCTGCCCGGCATCATAGGTTAGCAGAGCTTCCAGCAAATAATAGTCGCCCCAGATCAGACTGGTGTTGGTCAGGCGATGATTCGCATCGGGATGATAGTTGCGGGCTTGATAAACCAAGGTGCTGGCTTTGTCCGGTGATTCGGAAAAATACGGAGCCCGGGTCAGGCTGCTCAAGGTATCGACAGCGGCCTGCCAGAATCGGGCTTTCACGGCGGGATCGTCGCTGAGGCGGCTGATCCTGAAAAAGGCGCAGCACGCGATGGCAGCAGCACTGGAATCTTTGAACTCCAGCCCGGTGAGTTCGCTGTTGAAATCCGCAGGTGGAACGTGGTCGGCCGGCAGGTGGGCGAGGTAGTAGTCGGCGGCCTTGAGGGACTGCTCGATATATTTTTTATCTTTGGTCGCTTCGTACATGGAGGCGAAGCCGTAGATCGCCCACGTTTGGCCGCGGGACCAGCAACTCTCATCAGCTTTGCCTTGCGCGGTGTGCTTGCGCTTTACGGCACCGGTCGACGGATCCAGCTCCACCACATGGTAAGTGCTGTTGTCGGGTCGGAAAAATTCCTTCGCGGTGCGATTGGCGTGGAGCGTGGAAATCTGCACCAGATCCTGCGCGGTGCCGTCTTGCGTGGTGCCGCCATTGGCTGCGGCCCACATCAGCAATTCCAAGTTCATCATGTTGTCGATGATGACGGTGTAGTTCTTCATATCGTCGATGCTGCCCCATGAACGGATCAGGCCCACCTCCGGACGAAAGCGCTTGGCGAGCGACTTGGCCGCTTGCAACACGACCGCTTTATAGTGCGGCTCGCCGGTCAAGCGATAGGCGTGGCCGAAGCTGTCCATGAGCATGAAGCCAAGATCGTGATTGGTGGTGGTGAACTGTTCGTCGGTCAGGCCGACGGTCCAGCTGTCGGCGCGTTGCCGCCACGTTTCTTGGTCAGCCCAATGACGGCGCTGGGCGAATTCGTAGGTATACCACAACGAGCCGGGATAAAAACCGCTGACCCAGTCTTTGGCCGGCACGGTCGACCATTTGTTGCCTTTCGCTTCATTCGGATAAGCGGCTTTGTCGGGTTGGCCGGCATCGTGGAGCGCGAGTTTCTTCGCTATGGCCGCGACGGCGCGGTCCGTGTCAATGACGAGTGCGGTCGTGGCGGCGTGACCGGCGCTCACCAAGACCAAGGACAATGTGTAAAGGGTCGCTCGGAATAAGTTCATGAACTTAAGGGGATTCAATTTCAGGACGAAATGGTATGATCGACCTGGTGAAAGCCGGTCTTAAGAGGTAGCCGAAGATTATCTGATCGAGCCGGCTTTTTCCACCGCCTGAGCCAGAGTTAAGCCGGCATAATCCTGCGCCTGGAAGAAGCGGCCACTCTCGCCGTTGTTGAGCAACGCCGGCACGAGGGCACCGGGGATGACGGAGGACGGATCGTTGGGCGCCTTGGGCCCGCCGAGATCGGTACGCAGCCAACCGGGATCGAGCAGATTCATTTCTACGCCGGAGCCGGCGAGCTTGGGCACAAAATCACGGACCAATTTATCCACGGCCGCCTTGGAAATCGAATAGGCCGACAACTCCGGTTGTTCCTTGATACCCGAGGTCACGTTGATCACCCGACCCCATTTGCGCCCGAGCATCGGCGGCACCAGCCGGTAGCAAATCCGCGCGAGGCTAATGACATTCACCTCGAAGCTGGTGCGGAAATCCTGAGCAGTGACTTCCCAGATGTTTTCCCGATAGGGCGTCATAATCGCGGCGTTGTTATAAACAATATCGATCTGTCCCGCCTGCTTCAGCGCGGAGTCGAGCAGGGCATCGACTTGAGCCTGGTCGGAAAGCTCGCCGGAAACGGTGACGACTTTCACGCCCGTTTTGGCCATTTTAGCGGCGAGCGCTTGGGTATGGGACAGCTCGCGGCTGTGGAGAATGACGTTGGAACCGAGTTGGGCGAGGCCCTCGCTGACGTGTGAGCCGACACCGCGACTGGCGCCGGTGACGAGTGACCATTTACCTTGGAGTGTAATCATTGGGATGTTTGTATTAATAAATTGAGTAGTGTGAGAATGAAAAGGAGGTGAGCCGAAGTAACGCAGCGTGAAGCAATCACCTTAAGCTTTTTCGCTAAAGTGGAGGTGACTGAAAATGGCTTTCACGGTTTGATTCACGTTATGCGAGGTCACGGCCAGACCCAAGAATGCGGTCCGGGGCAAACCCTGCTGATGGACGCTGAACGTCCGCCAAGTTTTGCCATCCCGGCTGTTTTGACCGGTGATCGTCCCGTCCTTTCGGATTAACTTCAGCCAGACGTTGGGGAAGTTCACTGGAAAATCGGGCTGCACAGGGAGCGGCTGAGGAGGATAAATTCCGACGCTTTCCCGATTTGCGCACTCCCGATATTGGAATTCCAGGCCGCCGTTGTTTTTATTGCGCGGCTGATTGTCGCCGAACGCGAGCAGCATGGCATGTTCGGCTCCGGCATCGAGGGAAGCGCGCAGCATCAGGCCCGCTTTCGTGTATACGTCGGCCATGGAAAGTGAATCGAGGCGGACGCTCAGCTCAAAGTCTCCGGTGACTTGCGCGCAGGCAAAATGACATTCGTCACGCGTGCCCCAGATGTCGGCTCCGCCGGCAATGATTTCAATGTCCGTGCCGGATTGCGTCTTTTTGCCGAATAGGCGCGGGGCTCCCAGATCAAGTCCCGTGAGTGATAGCATGTTCATAGATTTATATTTTAAAGAGATTGTCGGTGAGCGTGAACGCTGAGTTGTCTTGGTGGGATTCAACTCCACTGAAGATCGGTCCGGGCGATGGGCAGGCGGCGGATGCGTTTGCCGGTGGCGGCGAAGATCGCGTTACAGACAGCAGGAGGTAACGGGGGCAACGCGGGTTCGCCCAAGCCGGTCGGCGGGTTGTCGCTTTGGATAAAGTGAACCTCGATGCTGGCCGGCGTGGCGTTGATGCGCAGCAGCGGATAATCATTGAAGCTGTTCTGTTCGACCCGGCCGGCGCGCAGCGTGATTTCTTGCAACCACGCAGTGCTCAGACCGTCGATGATGGAGCCCTGGACCTGGGCTTCCGCGCCACTGAAATTAATAATGGGGCCCACGTCCACGGCGGCCACGACGCGGTGCACCGTGAGCGTGCCGTTGCGCGCGACACTCACTTCCGCGACTTCGGCGATATAACCTTGGTGACTAAAGTGGAAGGCAACGCCCTGGCCGGAGCCGCGGGGAAGTTTTCTGCCCCAGCCGGATTTTTCGGCGACGAGTTTCAAAACTCCCTTCATGCGCGCGGTGTTGTACGAGGGATCCCATCGTCCTGAGCCGGGGAAAATTCGGTCTTCGCCCAGTAGGTTTAGCCGGAATTCCACGGCATCTTTTCCGGCCGCGTGCGCCATTTCATCGAGAAAGCTCTGGAAGACAAACGCCAGACCATTGCTGCCCGGAGCGCGCATCCAACTCGTCGGTACGTTGGTACTCAGAATGGATTTTTCGATTCGACAGTGAGGGACGAAGCGATTGGGAAATTCATTTCCACTCATTTCCGCGGCCATTCCGGCCTTCTCGGTGTCGTTCAGTCCGACAGTGACGAAGTGATTCTGCCACGCGACGAGTTGTCCTGAGGAGTCTACGCCGCCCTTCAAGAAGTGCCAGCCGGCGGGACGGTATTGGCCGTGTTGTGTATCATCCTCGCGCGTCCAAGTCAGTTTCACGGGCCGACCCACACGCTGGGCGATGGCGGCGACTTCGGCCACAAAATCATTCGTGAGACGCCGTCCGAAACCTCCACCGACGCGGGTGAACTTCAATTCGATTTTCTCGTTGGGCAGATTTAAAGTTTTCGCTGCGAGGTTCCGCGCATCCTCCGGGTTTTGCGTGGGAGCGAGGATTTTCATGCCGCCGTCTGCTTGCGGAATGGCCAAGGCATTCATGGGCTCCAGTGTCGCATGATGAAGGTAAGGGTAGTGATACGCGCTCTCGACGGTTTTGCTGGCGGTGGCCAAGGCGGTCACGATGTCGCCTGCATTCTTTATGGCCTTGCCCGGGGTGGCCCCAAGCTGGGCGGCTTGCTTTTCGTAGTCGGCGGAATTGTGAGTTCCGCCGGGGCCTTCGTTCCAGACCACCGTCAAGGCTGCGCGGGCGTTGAACGTGGCCCAAGTTGAATCAGCCACGATGGCCACACCGGGCATCAAGCCGTAGTAATCCGTCGTTCCTTCCAAGATGAACGCATCACGGACACCGGGCATTTTTTTTATCTGATCGAGATTCGCGGAAACCGCTTTGCCCGCGAAGACAGGACATTTGACGTAGACGGCGTGAAGCATGCCCGGCGCCGTTTGATCAATACCGAACAAAGGTTGGCCGGCGACAATGGCTCGGTTATCCACATTCGCCACGCGGGTGCCGAGGAGTTGATTTGCTTTCGGCTGTTTCAGTACCACGGCATTCTCATCGGGGAGCGGGAGCCGGGCGGCGGGGGTCGCGAGTTCTCCAAAGGCGAGCACGCGGCCGGTCGGTTCATGCGTGACCACACTGTGGGCTGCGCTGCACTCATTCACCGGCACGTGCCAGATTCCGGCGGCGGCTTGAATGAGGAGCGTGCGGGCGACGGCCCCGGCTTGGCGGAGGGGTTGATAATTATCAAAGATCGTCATGCTGCCACCCGCCACCTGTGAGCCGAGTCGGGTATCTTGAATACCATATTCAATGTGCACTTTCGAAAAGTCTGCGCCCAGTTCTTCGGCCAATAGCATGGGCAGGGAAGTCTTCACGCCCTGTCCGAGCTCGGGAATCTTGGCGACGAGCGTAATCAGTCCATCCGGCGTGATCTTGATATACGGATTTGGCGCGAATGGTTTCACCGTGACGTCGAGCAAGGTCGACTCGGCGAATGCCTCGGAGCCCTGCAACGCGTAGCTCACCATCAAACCGCCACCGGCGAACGCGGAGACGCGGATGAAATCACGGCGGGAAAAAGTACGGGAAAATTTCATGTGGCGGTGGCTCCGATTTTAGCGGCATCTTTGATCGCGGCGCGGATGCGAAGGTACGTTCCGCACCGGCAGAGATTACCTGCCATCGCCTCGTCAATTTGCGGATCTGTGGGCGTGGGGTTTTGTTTCAAGAACGAGGCGGCGGTCATGATTTGACCGGCTTGGCAGTAGCCGCATTGAGGTACGTCGTGCTCGCACCAGGCTCTTTGCAACGGGTGCTGGTTGGCCGGGTCGAGGCCTTCGATGGTGGTCACCGCCATATCGCCGACGGCTGAGACGGGCAATTGGCACGAGCGGATCGCGATACCGTTCAGGTGGACGGTGCACGCGCCGCACAGGCCCAGGCCGCAGCCGAATTTGGTGCCGAGCAGAGTGAGATGATCGCGCAACACCCATAGAAGCGGAGTTTCCGGCGCGACGCTGATGGTGCGCGGTTGCTGGTTAACGGTCAGCGTGAAGGAAGCCATGAACGAGAAGGGTAATCTGATAAACGCGTTTGTCTACCAGAAGAGAGTTTATAAGGCCGCTAAGGGCGCATCTCAGTTTTTAGACTATCCTCAATTCTTGGCTGGGTAGGTGGCGCGCTTGTCGCGCCACGTTGCGAGGCAAGCTCTCAACCCACGTGTGGTGAATGTCGCTTATGCCAAAAACTTGAGATGCGCCCGGCCGCTAACCCACCGCAGATGGTCAAGGCGCCTACGGCAAAACCCGTTCGATACTTTGAAGAGGGATGTATCGACCGCCAACGAAGTCCCGGTCGGACTTTCGCCCCCGGGAGCGGCAGTGGCTTTCCCGAGCAGACTGCCTGTAGCTCGTGGATCTGGCTGGCGTAGCCCCAGCCTCTATGCCTGTAGAGTTCGATTACGCGCACCGCAGTCGGGCAGACAGGGACCGGCCTACGCGTAGGGTTACGGTACGGCGAGCACCTACTCCTCCGCACTGGTCGGACGGAAGTGCGACCAGTGCGGAGTCTTTGCGGGCGAACTGCCTTTACCTACTGGAATCAGGAGGAACCCGATTTCCTGATTCCTTTACGGGATAGGATCCCTTCCATCGTTTGGTGGATTTGCTCAAGAGCAGCGAGGTGGATGGCATTGCAAGATGTTCGTTACTCGGCTTCCGCTTAGTTCCATTGGCATACTCGTGGGATTATCTGTCGGAATATTTCACGAGGGGCGTGGTGGGTGCGTGAGGATTGGCGGTCGCAACCCTCGAAATTCGCAAAGTACCAGTATTGTTCTTCCACGGGAGAGGTGTGGATCATAGGACCGGGCTTGGTCGTTCTTGTAGCACGGCCGTTTTTTGCTCGGCCGAGAGCTCAGTTGTGCCGGAGAGCCAGGTGCGGGCGGCCGCACCGTCCTGACGCAGCCAATAGCGGGTGGCCTGCATATAGAATTCCGACCGGGCGGCTTGATCCTTGAGCTCCGGGATCATGGCAAAGGCGCCCGGCAAATCCCGCGAAATGGTGACGGCCACGAGGCCGGCCAATGCGCTTTGCTTCTCAGTGCCGTCGGGCAACGAGCGGATTTTCTCTTGGGCCTGCGCATAATTGTTGGCGGCCCAATCGGTCGCGATCGATGCGAGCAGGTGGGCATCGCTGAATTCCGGCGCGATGACGCGGGCGAGATCGAAGGCGTGCGCGGGGTCAGTCCGCGCGGCAAAAAGCAGGGAGTTGTTGATGGCCGCCTGCTGCGCCTCGATCGGTGCGCGTTGGACTGCGTAGTCGAGCGCGGCGTCCGGTTCGGTCGTCGCCCAGCGGCCCGTGGCGTAGGCGAGAAAGGACGTCCGGGCGTCGCCGACCGGTAGATTCATCAGCTCGGGCAATACTTGCCGGGGATTTTTCAGACCGCCGATCACGCTCATCCACCACGGAGGACTCGTG
Organism: Opitutaceae bacterium; assembly: GCA_025360455.1. GTDB lineage: Bacteria > Verrucomicrobiota > Verrucomicrobiia > Opitutales > Opitutaceae > Didemnitutus. Next base: position 12,124 of record JANYCF010000020.1, read on the forward strand.
CCGAAACGGTGTTCCCGGGCAAAGGCCAGCGTCGCCGGGGCGTCGACGCTGGCGAGATGCTCAAGGAGAACGTGGGTGATGTCGTTGTCGCCTTCGGCACCAAAAGTTTCCTGCAGTGCGGCGAGCACTTCGGCCTCGGAGAGTTCACCCAATATTTCCCGCAACGCCTTCTGCCGAAATTTCCCGAAACGAAACGCGGCGCGCAGGTCGCGCAGCATGATGTGCATGTTCTCGGCGGGTGCGATCACCGGTATTTCTGGCTGAACGGCTGGGGCCACCGCAGGTTTGGTCGCGACGGTTCTCGCCGGTACCGGCGCGGTGGCAACTTTGGCGGCGACAGGTTCCCGCCGGCCGGCGAAGAACCAGACAGCGAGCAGGCTGAGGGCGAGAGCGGTAGCGGCGAGGATGCGCTTGGTCATGTTGAAACGGTGCTGGGATCGGTTTGAAAATGAAACGTCGGCGGGCCGCAAGAAATCCGGCCCGCCGACGGCTGGTAGTAATTATCAGTTACTCTTCCACCAGTCAGAGTATCCGGCGAGTTTCACGTCGGCGCTGCCTTGGCAAACTTCGGCACCGCTTTGTACCCCGGCAATCGAACGGTTGGTCGGAACGCCCGCTTGTTGGCAGAGCAATTTCACGTCGATCGAACCGCTCTTGCCCCAGGTGCGCATGGAGCGGCAGGTCCAGCCGATCCAGGCTTCCCAGTATTCGTAGCCGGATTTGTAACCAAGAAAGGAGCCGGCGGGTTGCATGTTCTTCCACGAATTCCACATCATGACTTCGTCGGTTTGGTAGCCTCCCTTCGAGCTGAAGCACCAGGCGTCGATGGCCACGTCCCACACGTCATCGCCGTCCCACGCATTGTTTATGGTGGGCAGCAAATAGCAACCGACATACGAGGTGGAGTTGTTGAGGGTGACCCAAAGCGCCCAATTGCCGTCGAAATTCCAGCCCTCGACCGCCGAAGGATAGAGCATGACGTATTGGTTGGGTTTCCGCCACACGCCCGACCAATTGGAGAGCATGTCATTGCCGGAACGCCAGCAGTTGAAGGAGCTGTAGCCGCCGTTGCCGGCGTCAACGCCCCACTGATTTCTATTGGCAAACCAGCCGAAGGAGCTGGCTGTACTGCAAACGGCCAAGGTGGCCGCGAGGATATAACTTAGTTTGATCTTCATATAGGTAACTATTGTGTTTTGGGATGACCTTCACGAAGCCCGCATGCCCAGCTGAGGGCGAGGCACGGAGATTATCAGGCCGTGAAGGAGGGAAAATCGAACATGCCCTCCGCCACAGATTTTCCAAATCCTCTTTGGAGGCCCCTCTTTCGAGGGGTGGGGGAGCAAAATGGTTTACATTAAAAACGCGCAAGGCGACGCTGTCTGTCACCCCCTTTGGTTATCCGTGGCTTTGAATCGCTTAATCCCCGGCCTCTCGTGTTTGTCGCTGTGCTTTGTGTCGTTCGCACAAGGCGCGGTTTTGGATGCGCCGATCACAGAGATAGCGGTCATCAAAAGCATGTCGAAAGACCAGGCAGCCGCAGCCGCGTCGGTCCGCATCCGGGGTGCGGTGATCGAAAGCGAATCCTATTCTTTCGTCCTCCATGATGGCAGACAAGGGATCTATGTGCTGGGCGAACGGCGGAGTGTTCCGTCGTTTGGCCGCGAGGTCGTGGTTGAGGGCACCACCGCCCCGGGCGAATTTGCGCCCGTCATCCAGGCTCGTCAGGTCACCATTCTCGGGGCGGGTGACGTGTCCCCTCGTGTGATCAAGGACGTCGAGGATCTGGAGGCCGGGGCGATGGATTGCCAGTGGGTCGAGGTCGAGGGTTTGCTCCGCAGTGTCCAACCTTCATCACCGGCGGTGCCCTTTTTTTCGGCATATGCAATTTTGACCGCAGGCACCTCACGGCTTAACCTCTCGTTTTCAAACACGAGTTTTGCCGAGGTCCAGCAATGGGTGGGATCGCGCGTTCGCATCCGGGTAGCCTGTCTGCACTATTTCAATGCGCACGGCCAGTTGTATGGCGCGCATTTGATCGTGCCGGGTACTGGCGAAGTGCGCGTGATCGAGCCTGCGCTGCCTCGTGAAGCGGTGCCACTGGTGAGAATCGAATCGCTGTTGCGCTATTCTCCTCAGGTTCAACCGCAGGGCCGCGTGCATATCCAGGGCGTCGTGACCTATCGGCGAGGCGAGAACGAATGCTACGTGCAACAAGATCAAAGCGGGGTTTTTGTGCAGCACTCGGATCAGCGAAAATTGTCGGTCGGTGACGTTGTGAATGTCATGGGTTTTGTCCGACGCGGTGTCTATTCTCCCGAGATTGAAGACGCCGTAACTGAGTTGGTGAATGTGCCGGGCACTGTGCGCGCCCGCCCGGTTTCACTCGAAGGAGCCAAGGAGGCCGATAGCGAGCTGGTCGAAGTGCAGGGCCTGCTGCTGGATCATGTACGTGGTGCTGAAACTGAGGTGCTGACCGTCAAAGGGAAAGGGACCCTCTTCACGGCGGTGCTGTTGCGGCATTCCGCCTCCAGTGAGATTCCCACCATCGGCAGTCTGCTTCAGCTCACAGGGGTTGTTCGCATTATTTCCGCCCCGGCGGCGGGCACCCCCTTTCCCTGGAAGCCGGATACTTTTGCGCTGCTGTTGAGAACGGATGACGACCTCCGTGTCCTGCACCGACCCGCTATCAGTCTAACGGTTTGGCTTTTTGGTGTCGCTACGGTTTTGACGTCGGTGGCGTTATTGTTCGCGGGTTCACTTTGGTGGCGTTCGAAGTTGAAACTGCGCGAACAGAAACGCGGCCGCATCGCCCGCGAGGCCGAGTTTGCTGCCATGATCAAGGAACGGACGCGTCTGGCTCGGGAAATCCACGACAGTCTTGCGCAGGGCTTCACCGCTGTCTCCATTCAACTGGAGATCGCCAAATACAAAATGCCCGCCGAAGCGACCGCGGCATACGAGCATATCGAAGCAGCGCGTGCCTTGGTGAGGGAAAGTCTCGTCGAAGCGCGCCGGGCCATTCAGGGCTTGCGCAATGTCACGCTGTCGAATGCCGATTTCATTGCGGCGCTGACCCGGTCCAGCGCGAAGATTCTGAAGGATACCGCCATTGCGTTTTACCCGGAATTGGAAGGCGATATTTCCCGACTCGGGGCTGAAGCGGAAAATGAGCTGCTGCGCATCGCCAGTGAAGCGATGACGAATATCGTGAAGCACGCGCAGGCGAAAAATATTCATGTCACATGCCGCGTTCGCGACAACTATGGCGAGTTGCGCGTGAGTGATGATGGCGTGGGCTTAACGTCTGGCACTCCCGCCGGCGCCGGCTTCGGTCTGCGCGGCATGCAGGAGCGGGCGCAACGGCTCAACGGTCATCTCGTCGTCACCAGCGAACCCGGCCTCGGTACCCATATCGTCGCTCGAATTCCCATCGAAAATATCTGATGCAACGTCCTGTTCAATTATTCGTCGTCGACGACCATCCCGCCTTTCGCGCCGGTCTCCGTGCCATGCTCAACGATGCCCCGCGCTTCGTCGTCACGGGCGAAGCGGGCACGGTCAGCGAGGCCGTGTCTTTGCATCAAAAATTAAATCCGGATGTGACCTTGATGGATATGAATCTGCAGGCGGAGAGCGGCGTCGAGGCCATCCGGCAG
>JANYCF010000094.1 GCA_025360455.1 Opitutaceae bacterium
GGCTCGCACGCACCGAACTTGAGCGCGCCCTCGGCGGCCGGTTGCCGGGCGCGATGGATGCGCCTTCCGCCGAACCTCCGGCCAAAGAGGAAGAGGCTCCGCCTGCCGAACATCATCATCACTCCAACCCTTAAGTTTCCCGCCATGTCCTCCTCAAATTTCAATCGCCGCAACTTTCTCGCTTTGGCTGGTGGCGCCGCCTTGCTCGTGCCGGTCGCCCGGCTCGTCGCTTCCGAAGATAAAAGAACTTCCGCGCCGGCCACGAGCGACGGCACGACGAAGCCCTTTGTTCCGCCCGGCCCGCTTGGCTATCGGCCCGTGATTACGCCCAACGGCGTTACGCTCCCGTGGAAACTGGTCGATGGCGTGAAGGTTTTTCATCTCACCGCTGAGCCGGTCACGCACGAATTCGCCCCCGGCCTCGTCGCCGAATGCTGGGGCTACAACGGTCGCGTTCACGGCCCGACCATTGAGGCTGTCGAAGGTGACCACGTTCGCATCTATGTGACGAACCGACTGGCTGCGCCAACGACGGTTCACTGGCACGGCGTCCTGCTGCCGAGCGGCATGGATGGCGTCGGCGGGGTTTCGCAAAAGGCGATCCAGCCCGGAGAAACATTCAAATACGAATTCACGCTGAAGCAGCACGGCACGCTCATGTATCACTCGCATCACGATGAGATGACGCAGATGCAGCTCGGCATGATGGGCCTTTTCATCATTCACCCGAAGAATCCGAAGACGCCGCCGCCCGACCGCGACTACGCGATCATGTTGAGCGAATGGAAAATCGAAGTGGGTGCCCGTCGCCCCGATCCGAATGAGATGACGGACTTCAACGTCTTCACGATGAATGCGCGCAGCTTTCCCGGCACGCAGGCGCTCGTCGCCAAGAAAGGCGACCGTGTGCGCATCCGGATCGGCAACCTCAGCACGATGAGTCACCACGCAATTCATCTGCACGGCTACTACTTCAAAGTCGTCGCAACCGACGGCGGCGAAATTCCTGAGGCCGGCCAGTGGCCCGAGACCACCGTTCACATGCCCACGGGCAGCACCCGCACCGTCGAGTTTATTGCGGGCGAGCCGGGCGATTGGGTCATGCACTGCCACATGCTGCACCACGTCATGACTCAGATGGGTCACAAATTCGGCAACCTGATCGGGATCGATACCCAAGGGTTGAATAAAAAATTCCGCCCGCTCGTGCCCGGCTTCATGACGATGGGCGACACCGGCATGGGCGACATGGGTGAGATGGGTATGGCCACCCCGCCCAATTCGCTCCCGATGGTCGGGGGGCCCGGTCAATACGACTACATCACGATGGGCGGGATGTTCACGATTCTCAAAGTGCGCGACGAGCTGCCCGCCGATGGCTCCGAGCCTGGCTGGTATCAACCGCCTCCCGGCACGCTCGCCGAACCCGCCCCGGAGGAGGATCTGAAGCGCGACGGCATCTCGTTCGGCGCCGCCACCGCACAAGCCGAAGCTCGCGCCCGCGCTCGTGGTGGCCCGCCACCCGAAATATGCGCGCCTACTCCACTGCTCGCCACGAACGGTTCCAAATTGACGCCCACAGTTCGGGTCAAGACCGCGATGAACTAAGCGATGACAACACGCGCGGATCAACTCGCCCATTCGCTCGCCAGGCAACGCGCTGCTTTCAAGGCGTTCCTCGTCGCTCGCGTTGGCAATGAGGCCGACGCCGAGGATATTCTACAAGCCGGCCTCGTAAAAGCCATCGGTCACACCGGGGAACTCCGGGACGAGGCCAAGCTCACCGCGTGGTTCTACCAACTTCTCCGCCACGCCATCATCGACCACGCGCGCAGCCGTCGATCCGCCGCGAACCGCGAGAGAACCTGGGCAACGGACGCAGCCCTCATGCCCTCATCGACGGACGAACGAGCCATTTGTCGTTGCCTCGAACCTCTGATCGAAACTCTGAAACCAAACCATGCCGCGTTACTCCGCCTCGTCGAACTCGACGGCACATCTGTTTCCGTCGCCGCGCGCGACCTCGGTTTAACCGCCAACAACGCCAGTGTGATACTCCACCGCGCCCGCGCCGAGTTACGCGAAAAAACAAAGGCTTTTTGCAAGCACTGCGCCCGAACTTCCTGCCTCGACTGCGACTGCCCGCCGTCGTCTGTGTAAGATTTCTCCACCGGCTCCGTCCACCCTGTATGAAGCAACACTCGCACGACCATAGCGCTTGCAACCATCAAGGCCACGCGACGGAACATTCCGCGGCGAAGCCGCCTTTGGCGGCAAAATACTTCTGCCCGATGTGCGATGGCGTGGTGAGCGA
>JANYCF010000168.1 GCA_025360455.1 Opitutaceae bacterium
GCCGCTTTGAAATGTCGTCATGTGCACGTAAAATTTTGTCAGCAGATTGTCATGGCAGTGGATGGAAACGCGACTGTTTTGTGCCGATGCTATCCACGGGAAGCATCAACCAACTCTGGCCGATTCGATGAACGCGACCACCTCGGCATCGTCGAACAGCACGACCCGCGAATTTATTTTGTGGCGTGTGATTTTGCCGGCATCTGCCCAGCGAAAGAGAGTTCGGGGACAGATGCCCAGTCGGTCGGCAATCGACTTGGCCTTGCTGAATCGACGGCTCCCTACCCCGTTGCAATGCGCGTCTCGTTCGATGGATGATTTTGTTTTTTTCATGGCTTTGTTTTGCGACAACTGCCGCGCATCGACAACCGCACGGCTCTGCCGAAATTGCGGTAGGTCGCCTACCGTAAATTGTCCACGATACATAACGATGCAGTCGAACTGGGTGGAACCTGGCTTCCGGACAGATTTTCTCCTGCGCGCGCCGAGCCAACCCGTCCGGAGGCCGGGTTCCACCTTTCAGTACCAGCCGCATAAGAGGAGTCGATCGGCTCGACTACATTGATTTTGGCTAAGGCTCAGACGTGATGCGTACTCCGCGTTGGAATGTTCAGGGCTGGACGTTGAGCATTGAAAGTTGATTTAACGGGGCCTAAGCACATCCCATGTGGAACAGCCCTCATAGTGAAACCAAAGCCGGGAAACGTTACCGGTTGCCTGATCTTGCCGCACTGACCTATTCGTTGGGCAATATAATGGATTTTCTGGATTCATCTCCCGTGGCGATTGCCGTGGATGAAAAGATCCTGCAGCGGATGGAAAAAGCGGAGCTCATCTACGCGATGTATCAGGTGATGGAAGCCCTGCTGGAAAAGAAACCCATTCCGAAGGGTGGCCATCGCGGATATCACGAGGCGATTATCGCGGAGCTGCTCCATCACACCTGCGAGCTGGCCGTCGACGAGGTCAAAGACGCCGATGCGGGCGACTCGGCCCGAAGAGCCGCGTGGACCAGCCTCCACGCATTTTGCCTGACAGATGATCCCACGGAGGGGAAACAGCTGGGGCCATTGCAAGATTTGCGGCTGAATCTTAGCGGCGCACAAATCCATCGCTCCAAGAAAATCACGCCCGTTCTCTGGGACGATCTGTTGCTCGGTGCCGGCGGGTTGTGGGATGAATTTTTGTGGGATGATGATTGGCGCATGGACAACCTCATGGACCTGCCGATACCCGAGACCAAAAACATCACCACCCTGACCGGAATAGATTTGGCGACGGTGCATGCCCTGCCCCACACCCCCACGCGGGTTGAACTAAACAAGGCTGAGCGCTACCTCAAAAACGTAATCCGGAATGATTAGGCCACCAGGCCAGACTAGGCTACCGGTGCCACTACGCGCCTGAAGTCCTTTCCCACCGGAAAATCCTAAGCACTCGTCACTCCTGCATCAGTTCGTAGCCAACGCCGGCGTTGAAGATATAATTACCAGGTGCGGCAGCCGACGTGGTGGTCAGCACCACGGCATTAGCTGCCACCGGTCTGACGTAAGCGGCCAAACGGTGATCCCCAAGTTTGATCGGCGCAGGAGAATTAGCCGTGAGCTTTATCCGTCGCCGGCCATCGGCCAAAATTTGGGCGCGTGCCAATTCAGCCGCAGGTACGCCGGCCGACTCCGGTCCAATGAAGAGAAGAACGATCGTGGGTCCGCGAGCTGCGGGCCGGGGATCTTTCCCGTCGAACTCAAGAAACGAAACCATTTCCTTCTCCTTCCCCTTCTTGCCCTCGGGCTCAAAGGCCGTCCCGGTCTTCAGGGCACGCATCATGATCGCCGACTCTTCATCCTCCGTCATTTTCGGGGCCGGTTCGCTGACGATATGCCCGTGGTTCGCCGGCAGGGATACCCAACCGCCATTGCTGAGCAGGTAAGCGCCCTCAGTTTTGGGCAGGGCCGGCAACAAGCCCCCCGCTGCGGCCGGTGAATTGGGTTCCGCGACTTCCGTCGGAGCGGCGAGAAAGGCATCCGCCGAAAAATCCATCGTCCAATGGGGTTCACCTGCGATCCGACCCGTGATCGAATTTCCGGTGAGTGCCAGATGCAAAATCGCTCCGGCGTGGGTCACAAAAAAGGGAATATTGAAACCCAAGTTTTGGTCCCAAACTCCGAGTTCAGTGGCGTTGAGCACAATTGAATCTCCGGCCGGATCCCAGGTGCCAACGAACTCCCGGAATACATTCAACCGGTCGAGAGAACGAAAGCGCGCCGTGATCACATTCGCGGCCCGGTCGATCCGGGTAAACTCCAGCCGCGTCCGGAAGACAGAGCCGCGATCTTCGCGCATGATCCCTTCATAGACGATGCCGTTGCGCACGACCCGGTTGAGCTGACGGCCCCGCTCGATGCGGCCGGATTCCAGGCGTTCGAGATCCGCTGTGCTGGCCACCGCGAGCCGATAGGTGAATCGTTCGTCCCCGCCGACGAGTAATCCTTGCTCGAGGCCAAGGCTGAGATTCAGTTCGCCCTGATCATTCAGGACTGAACCGCGTACGGCTTCCTCGACCGCTTCTTTTAGACTGGTCTGCAAGCGAATGGGAGCCCCGCCCGAACGACGAGCGTTGGTGACAATCATTCCGTGCAACGGCCGTTTCCAAGTACGAATCGTCGATTCGAAACTTGCCACCAGTGATTCGCTCCCTTGCACGCGTTGGCCGAAGCGCAAAAATATCGGCTCGGTTGCGCCCGAAGTCCGAGAGACGGCGGTGCCGAGATAAAGCACACCCGGCTCAGTCGCGGCAACCGCTCGTTCAAATTCACCTTCGAGCCGCGATTGCAATGCCGCCACTTGCTCTTGGGGGATGGGCTGAAACCGATACTGAAAAAAACGATTTTGCTCCGATAGTTCTCCCCGGGAATCCACGTTCAAAGTGAATTTCCACGCTTGGGTGTTATCCAGGAAGGGTCCGGCGTTGCGCACGGCCTGACTGGCGGTTGACGCGAGAGTCAGTACTGGTTTTTCGAATTGTTCATCGGCACTCCATGAACCGTTGAATGATCGCGCCACGTGCCAGCTGTTTTCATTGCGCAAGACAGCTGTTACCTCGTTTTCGGAAGAGAGCCCGATTATTTCCAGATAAAGTGGCGTTTCACGGCGCGTGCCAGCCTCCACCGCCGTGCCGCGAAAAATCCGCCCCGGGGCGATTTGCGCAAGGAAAGAACTGCGGCGATCTGCACTCGCGGCCGCGCGATCCTGGCGAACGCCAGCCACACGGCCGGCAAAAGCTTCGAAGTTGGCAACGAGTATATGCAGCCGAGCTTCGTCGCCCGCCTCACCGAGCGCATAAGCCGATTCGCCAAAAGCGGCGCGAGCTTCGCCCGCCAAACCTCCACCCTCAAATCCTCCGGAGACGAGGGTGAATTTCCATGTACCACCCTCGCGATAGGCATCGAGCACGGCATGGTACACGAAGGTCGCGCCCGCCGGCGACGTCGCACGGAGAATGATCGCTAGATAAGGATCGGCCGGAAAGGGCGTGGCCCCTTGAAACTCTGGTTGGGCTGAGGAGCCAGGGTTGGACAGTATACGCCGCGCTTCACTTGAAGTGCGCGGATCGAGCTGAATCGTTTTGTTCAAATAGTCCGCCGTGTCGATTTTCGTATAAAGGGGTCCGGCCGTTCGGGCCGTAGCGACGATCATTATATTCAGGCCGGCTTCACCCTGCGACAGGGCATCCCTCTTCACCACGGAAAATCTCACCCGGCCGCCGCCCACCGTTCGGTTCAAGAAAGCCGTCACCTCTTCCGTCCCCGGTGTTTGGCCGTTACGCCACCAAATCAGACAACCTACACCGATCAGTGCTAGGATGATGAGGTTGACAATTATCTTACGTTGGGGGCGGATGGCAGGTGATGGTTGCATGGTGAAACTGATGGCCACTCCAGAATAAATGGAGTCGGGATCGGTCTACGGTTGCTCGACACAGCGGGGAGCACCCGGTTTCATTGATCGTGGGTTCATTTAAACAAAGGACCGAAAAATTTTCAGGGACAAGCGCGTCAGATCTGAAGAATAAGTACCGCAGCGGGCAGGCGGGCAAGGGCATTCACGGCAAATACATTTTGCTTGGTAGGAGCGAGCTTGTGCTCGACTCGCTTACCCAACGTCGCGAGCAAGCTCGCTCCCACATAGCATACCAAGCCGGAGCCGTTCAACAGGCCCACGATTACGACAAGCTCGGGGGTATTGAACCCACAGGGAATGAACAATGAATCATCCCGGCCCCATCAATTCCCTGATAAATGTCGGCTTGTCCTGTGGCGTTGAGTTATTATGCGTCAAAGCATGAACCGCTTCCTCCCCCGTCTCCTCTGCATGAGCGCGTTGCTCATTACTCCGGCGCTTTTTGCCGCCGATGCCTTCGTCGGCAAAGTGAACTTTGCCATGACTTCATCCAAGGGCAAACCGATGAGCCTGAACTATTCGATGAAGGGCACTGCCGTTCGCACCGAAATGGCAGGCATGCCCGGCGGCATGATCATGGATTTCACCAAAAAGGAAATGATCATGCTGATGAACGATCAGCACATGTATATGGTGATGCCGCTCAAACCCTCCGACCTCCCCAAGGAGGTCAAAGAAAAAGGCGCCACCTCAGATCCGGATGTCGAGATCACGGGCAAAACCGAAACTATTCTCGGCTACCTCTGTAACCAAATTATGGTGAAAGATGGCAAGAACACCACCGAGCTCTGGGCCGCAGAAGGTCTTGGAGCCTTCGCCGGTCTTGGTAATCAAGGCGGCGGCATGGGTGGCATGTTTGGCCACAAAAAAGGCAATGCGGACACCGCAGCCAAATGGGAACAGGCGCTCAAGGGCAAAGGCGGCTTCCCGCTGCGCGTGATCACCCGTGACAACGCCGGCAAAGAGACGTTCAAGATGGAGGCTACCAAGATTGAAAAAGGCGGCGTCACCGAGGCCGATTTTCATCCCCCCGCCGACTTTCAAAAATTCGAAATGCCCGACATGGGCGGAATGAATCCCTTCAAGTAAGCGTCACGAAACTCGAATCGGACCCATCAGGCCGGCGCTCGCGCCGGCCTTTTTTTATTCAAGCACCCAGCACTTTTCCGAGTTATTAAGCCCACTGATCCCTCCTCATGCTCATCCGCCCCTATCGCCCCGCTGACGAAGCCGAGCTCCTCGCCCTCTGGCAGGCCTGCGACTTGATCCGGCCGCAGAACGATCCCCGCAAAGATATCACCCGAAAACTCCGGGTGAATCCGGAATGGTTTCTCGTCGGCGAACTGGAAGGCCGCCTCGTCGCCGGCGTCATGGCCGGCTACGAAGGCCACCGGGGCTGGATCAACTACCTCGCCGTCTCCCCCACCCATCGCCGGGCCGGCCTTGGTCGGGCGTTGATGGCGGAAGCGGAGCGGCTCCTCCTCGTGGCCGGTTGCCCAAAAATCAACCTGCAGGTCCGGCCGGAAAACCCCGGCGTGATCGCATTCTACCTGAGTATCGGCTTTACCGTCGAAGGTGCCATCAGTCTGGGCCGGCGCCTGACAAAGGATAAATGCGGATGATCGCGCACGTGTTGAAATGCCGATCCCAAGCCCAAGTCACGGGAGGAATTGAACCCCATCCCAACAAGTATCATGGTGTGATCAGCTCGGCCACGGCATCCTTAATACCCGTATCGTGAGTGGCAAGACGATGGCCGTTTTTACGGGCGATTTGGACCAGATAGGCATCAGAGGTTTTGGCAGCGGTCAGTGCCCAGGCCGGCAGGTGCGGCGAGGGTGCGAGAGCGATGAACCCACCGGTATGCTTTCTAATCTCGGCCAGCGCCGTCACCGCTTGCGAAAAATTGTAGCCGAAGACTTGCATGGAAACGCGCATGAAACCGAGTTCGGTGTGGGCGCATGTGCGCAGATTGGCCCGGCCAATCCGCTTGGCCCAAGCGTGAAATGCGGTGTGATGGGGCGAATTATTATGCTCCCAAGCCAGCAGCGCGTTCACATCCAGAAGAAAGGTCACGGAAAGTCAGCGAGGGCCGCAAAAATTTGTTCATCGGACACCAAGCTTGCTTGACGAGCTGCATTGTAAGGCAGGCCGGAGACCGGATGCTTGCCGCGGGTGATTTTCACCGGCCCGGCGTCAGTCTCGCCCAGAGCAGCCTTACGGAGATAAGCTGACAGGGAAGGGCTGGTCGCCCGAGCCTTTGCCCGGATACGTTTGGCGGATTTGGGATCTACGCTGAAACTCAAGACTGGCATGCTGTCTCTTTTAGCCGAGACGTGGGTGACGTCAAGTTTGGGCGCGGCAACGGCACAAAAAAGAACCGGCAGGCGGCGGACTGGAGTCAGGAGCGGGTTGGTCCCCGCTTGGCCAGCCAATAATGGCGGTTCCCCAGAATATTTCAGGAGTGATTTTTGTGTTTTTTCCATTGCACCGCCGAAAAGCGCTGCCTCTAGTTTTCGGTTTAAGTTAAATGTATCTCAAGGCGCTAAAGCTTCACGGGTTCAAAAGTTTCGCAGACAATACTACCCTCGAATTTAAACCCGGCGTGACGGCCATCGTGGGCCCGAACGGTTGCGGGAAAAGTAACATCGCGGACGCGATTCGCTGGGTGCTGGGCGAGCAGAGCGCGAAGGCCCTCCGTGGCGGCAAGATGCAGGATGTCATTTTCGAAGGTGCCGATACGCGCAAGGCCGCGCAGCTCTGCGAAGTCGGCTTGCTCCTGACCGAGTGCGAGAAACAACTGGGCAGTGAATTCCACGAGATCGAAATCACCCGCCGCGTCTATCGTGACGGCCAGAGCGAATATTTTTTCAACAACCAGCCGTGCCGCCTGAAAGATATCCATAAACTTTTCATGGATACCGGGGTGGGCCGCACGAGTTACTCGATCATGGCGCAAGGCCAGATCGACCAGATCCTCTCCTCGAAACCGGAAGAACGCCGCGTCGTGTTCGAAGAAGCCGCCGGCATCACCAAGTACAAGAGCCAGCGCCGCGAAGCGATGAGCAAGCTCGCGCTCACCGAGCAAAATCTCGCGCGCGTGTCCGACGTCATCAACGAAGTCGCCCGCCAGATCGGCACCCTCAAGCGTCAGGCCGCAAAAGCCATGCGCTACAAGCGTCTCAGCTTCCGCCTCCGCCACCTCGCGCTCGCGCAAGGCAGCTTTCAATGGCAACAACTCAGCACCACGCTGGCTGATATTTCCGGCCGCGTTTCTTCGCTCCGCCGCGAAGCCGACACCCGGCGCGCCACGCTCGAGGAACATACCTCCGCGCTGGATCTGAAAAAAGCCGCCCGCAGTTCCCTGCACCACCGCGTGCAGGAAGCTCAGCAATCCGTCTTCGATCTTCGCTCCCAAAAAGACGCCGCCGAAAATCAATCCGGCCTCGCCCAAGTCAAACGCACGGGCCTCGCCGATCGCCTCGAAGCCGGCCGGGACGCCGTCGCTGAGCTGGAAATGCAGCTCAAGGAACTCGCTTCCCAAGTCGACACCGGCGCGAACGACAAACAGATGCAGCTCAGCCTGCTCGGCAGTTCCGATGCGGTTTTCCAAGATCGCAACCGCGAGCTCGCCATACTCGAAGGCGAGTTGACCAAGGCCGAGCAGCAGCTCAGCCAGGATAAATTCCAACTCTTGCAGTCGGAAAGCATGGTCGCCCGGCTTCGCACGGAAAGCTCCGGCCTCGAGGTCGATGCCCGCACCAGCCAGAATCGTTTTGACCAACTCTCCACCGAGCTCGCCGAAATGCGCATCGCCGTCGAGACCGCCGTCGAAGCGTTAGCCCAGGTTCGCAGCCGCGTGGAAGAAGCCCGCGCCGAGCAGAGCCGGACGAACAGCGAAGCCCAGGCCGCCCAAACGGCTTTGCAGGAGGCGACCCATAATTTCCGCGAAGCCCAGCGCAAACTCCAGGAGATCGACCGCTCGCTCGCCCAAAAAACCGCCCGCCTGAAATTGCTCCAACAATTGCAGGAGAAATGGGAAGGCTTCGGCGAAGGCGCGAAAGCCCTCCTCCAAGGCCGCCTCGCTTCCTTACTCGGCGAACAAAAATTCACGCCCATCACCCAAGGACTCGAGATGCGCGCCGAATACGCCAAAGCCCTCGAAGCCTTGCTCGGCTCCTCGGTCGAAGCCATTGCCGTTTCCGATCTCGCCACCGCGCAGAAGATTTTGGCCCAGCTCGAAACCGACAAGATCGGCAGCGTGTGCCTGCAAATCCCCGGCCTGCTCACCGGGTCCGCCTCGGCCGAACTGCCCGCCGGACTCCGCCCCGCCACCGAGGCCGTCGCCAATCTCGATCCTTCCCACCCGGCTGCTTCGATTCTTTCCGCCTGTTACCTCGCCGACGATCTCGGCACGTTCCTCGAATTCTGGAAAGCCAATCCCACTTTCAGTTTCCTGATGGTAGCCACCGCCAAGGGCGAATTGGTTGACCGTCGCGGCCTGATCTTTGGTGGCCACAGCAAGAAGCCCGCGAACAGCATCGTGCAACGCGAAGTCGATCTGCGCGAAACCGGCAAGGCCGTGGTCGCCGAACAGATCGCGCACGACGAACAGCGCGCCCTCATCGAGCAAATCAACACGGCTCTCACTCTGGCCGAGCAAACCCTCGAGCAAAAACGCAAAGATGTACTCGCCGCCTCCCAGATTTCCGCCGGCCTGCACAACGAAGAAAAGAATGCCCAGCGTGCGCACGAAGACGCCGCCCACCGGCTCCAACGGTTGGAAAACGAGCTCAACACGCACAAGCGCGACTACGATGAAGCGCAGGCCCGTTTAGCCAAAGCCCAGGGCTTGCTGCATGAGGCCCATACCGCCGTCGAAGCCAAGAAGCAGGTGATCACCGCCACGGAAAGCCGGATTGCTGAAAAGCGCGCCGACCGCGATCTCCAGAAAGAATCTCTCTCTCAAGCCCGCCTCGAACTCGCCGAGCGCCGCCAGAAAGTCGAAGTGCTCGACCGCGGCCTCACCGAAATGGAACGCCGTCGCGTGCAGTTGGCCGACTTACACGATCTGCGCCAAATCGAAATCGAGACGTGGGCCGTCCAAGTGCAGCAACTCGAACAAGAAAGCTCCGGCCAAAAAGCCCGCGCCGAAGAAATCGCCGTCGCCCTCGCCGAAGCGCAGGAAAATGTGGAATCACTCCGCGTTGAACTGTCCACCATTGAGCAAGAAATCAACGGTGTCGAAGCCGGCATGACCTCGATTCGCTCCGTGGCCGAGTCCGCCATGGCGGAACTCACGAAGAACGAAGTACGCGTCGCCGAGACCAGCGCCCGCGTCCAATTTCTCACCGAGGAAATCTCGCACGAATTCCAAGCCGAAGTGGCCACGCTGGATTGGCGGCAACTGCTCTGGCGCGCCGATGATGAACCCGAGGGCCTTAAGGCGCTCGATCTCGACGACGAGGATGAAGGCACCACCGCGCCAATCCCCGGTGCGGCCCCTGCCCTCACCGATTCCGCACCCAAGCGCCGCAAAAAAGAAAAGGGTCCGAAGGGTGAAGCCACCGAGGCCGATCTCGCTGCCCTCGATGCGAACAACTGGGATGAAAACAAAGCCGAAGTCGACGCGCTGCGCCAGCGCATCGGCACGATGGGCGCCGTCAATCTCGTGGCCATCGAGGAATATTCCGAACTGAAACAGCGCTACGAATTTCTCAAGACGCAGTGCGACGATCTCACCAACGCCAAGACCGCGTTGCTCAAAGCGATCGACGACATCAACCAGACCTCGCTGGAGCAGTTCAAGGTCACCTTCGACCAGATCCGCAAGAATTTCGCCTACACGTTCAACATCCTCTTCGGTGGCGGCCACGCCGACATCGAACTGATCACCGCTGACGATCCGCTGGAGAGCGGCATCGAAATCGTCGCCCAGCCGCCCGGCACCAAACTCAAGGGCATCACATTGCTCTCCGGCGGACAGAAAACGCTGACCGCCGTCGGTCTGCTCTTCGCGCTCTACATGGTGAAGCCCTCGCCCTTCTGCTTGCTCGACGAGTTGGACGCCCCGCTCGACGAATCGAACATCCATCGCTTCACCAATCTCCTGAAGCAGTTCGTGGGCGAATCCCAGTTCATCATCATCACGCACAACAAGAGCACCATTGCTGCGGCGGATGCGCTCTATGGCGTGACGATGCAAGAACGCGGTGTTTCCCGGACACTCTCCATGCGCTTCGACAAAGAACGCGGCGAAGCCGAAGTGTTGCCCGTCACGATCGCCGACGCCGTCCGCAATGCCCGCGCACCCTCAGCCGTCACCTTCGACGGCCGAACTCAATCCGACGCCGCCCCCACCTCGCCCGTCGCTACCGAGCCGCCAGTCGAAGCGTAAGCGGTTCGAAATGGAGGAGCCTGCTTGCAGGCGACACAAATTCACGAACCGGATTTAACCACGGAAAACACAGCAGACACGGAATGAAAGATCCTCGGGACAAGCCCCGAGGCGTTTGATCAAGACCACCATGCCGGACATGTCATTCTCTCCCTTCCCGCGTAGCGACGAGCGCCAGCGAGTCGTGGTACGTCGGCTTGCTGGCGCTCGCCGCAACACTCCCACCAAGCCAAGCAAGCTTCA
>JANYCF010000217.1 GCA_025360455.1 Opitutaceae bacterium
AAGTAATCGAAGCGTTCTCAATTCGTCCAGCGATCTAACTGCGGCTTGGTTCCTTTGCGAAGAACCATTTTTGATGAGCAATGAAATCGTGCCAGTCTTGGAAAGACGGCACCATGGAATCAGGTCCGAATACCGTCACCCACGCTCGCGCCAAGGTGATTTTCCAACTGGCTGGATCCCGCAAGCTGCGACGTGGGCGCCAGCAATGTTTGAGCACCCTGCTGACGTGCATTACGAAGTAGGCGAAATCACAACTGGTCGCATAATGGGGTAACCCTCCCTCGTCGTGGATAAGATACGGCGCGCCCAGCGGCACGCCCTACCTCTTGCATAAAAAAGGGCGTCACTGACTGGCAGTGGCGCCCTGGGGGTAACTTTAGCAATGGCGGATTATTTTTCCGGGAGACCTCCGTTGTGGCAATCGGCACAAGTCAGGTCGGTGTCGTATTCGCCGCCGGGGTGTTTGTACTCAAGTCCACTCACGGAAATACTGGCTAGTTCCTGGTCTTTTCCTTGCGCAATGATGGTGTGGCAGGAATTGCAATCGCTGGCGCGCACCGTCTCGCCGTTCGCCGTCTTATGTTTGTCGTCATGGCAGCGGAAGCAACCGGCCCAATCTTTGTGTCCTATATTATTCGGATAGACGCGCCAGTCGGCTTTGCGCTCAGGGAAAATAGTTGAGGCATAAATGCGTTGCACCTCGGCGATCGTCGGGGGCAGCGCGGGGTCATTCTTATATTTCTGCCGCAGGAAATCCGCAATTTTGCCGGGTGCTTCGGCGTCCGTGGTGATTTCCTTTTGCAGCATCGCTTGCGCGGCGGAGCGTTTGATATTTGGCAGCGTGTTGCTCAGCGTGCCGAGGGCCATGGATTTCTCGATGGCACTGTTGACCGTGGGGAACACGTGCGCGGGGCGATTATGGCAATCGATGCAGTCCATGACCCGGATCTGTCCTGCGGGTGGCTCGTCCTTAAAATCTGGTGTGCGATAGACACGGGTGGAGCCGTCTTTTTTATTGGTGACGCGCATCCAGACGATGTCCTGACGTTTCTCATCGGTGGCGTAGTACTCGACATTGCTGTCGGGGCTGACGTGCCAGTGAATGCCCGCCAGCGGACTGCCGGGCCGACCGGAATTGACGTGCATAAGCATCCGCACGCTCGTCGGAGTATTCTTTTTATCGGAGAGATAGTGATCAAAGGTCAGATCGATGTTGCCGTGGAATTTTTCCGGCCAGTGGCATTTTTCGCAGGTCTCACGGGCGGGACGGAGATTTTTTACCGGAGTCGGGATGGGCCGCTGGTAATTATCCAACGTATAAGCGATGAGCTGATGCGTGCCGTTGATCTTGGCCTGGATGAACGCCGAAACGCCGGAGCCAACGTGGCAAGCCACACAATCAACTCGGGCGTGGGCCCCGCGTTGGTAGGTGGTGTACTCCGGATTCATGGCCGAGTGGCAGACCTGGCCGCAAAACTGATTGGATTCGGCGATGTGATAGCTTTGGTAACTGCCGAAAGCGGAGAGCATCACAAAACCCACGGCACCGAGGCCAAAGACAACCAGATAACGACGCTGCGTCTGATCACGAAAATCGAGCCGCCATTTGTCGGGCACATCGGCATGTTTGACCAGCCAACGGCGCTGGGCCCAGGCACCGAATGCCATCAACCCGAGGCCGGCGATCAGGAAAGCAGGCGCAACAATATAAGTGAAGATTCCGAGGTACGGACTCTTGTTTTTACCGGTAAAATCCATCCACGCCAACAAGGTGAACGAGAAGAGAGCTCCAATCGCGATGACCGCACCGATCGCGCTGATCCAGTTATTGAAGTGCGAGCGCGGGGACAGCGGCCGGTTCGCGACAGGTGGCGTGGATGAGATCATCGTGGATTGATCAGGCGGGACGTACAGTCACGCCTCATTCAAGTCTTCAGCTTGCGAATGTAAGCGACCAGATCTTTGGCTTCGTCGGCGGAGAGGATTTCCTTGAAAGTTTTCATGCGTTCCTTCCCGTCCGCTTTCACGCCCTCGACAATCGCTTTGAGCATTTCCTCATCTTTCATTTCCGCCTGCACCTTGGCATCGGTGTAATCGTGAACTTTGAGTTTCTTGCCCTGCTTGGTCTGACCTTTGCCATCGGCGCCGTGACAGGAGGCGCATTCGTTTTCCCAATTATCGGCAGCGGGAGCGGCGTAGCCGAGACTGGCCGCGAAAGGAAGGGCAACACTGAGGAGAGCAATCGTGATCGTGGTTTTCATGATGCTGACGTGAGTTGAGTGATACCGGAAAGTTTAGAGGGCGTAGGCCAAAGATACGTAGGCCAAAGGTCCACGGAAGTTCGTGTTACCGCCAGTGGTGTCATTCTTGCTGTCGATATAACCGAGTTTCAATTCGCCGAGGATGCGATCAGAGAACTTGTGCTTCACGGCTGCGGTCACGGTGTATTCTTTCACACCGGCACCATAGAACAGTGAGGCGGGAGACGGAGCCTGGTAGTTGTCGGCGCGGTAATAAGTGTATTGCAGAGAGGCGTCGGTGTGCTTGCTGACCACAAACCCGGTGATGAAGCTGCCGGTGATGTAGTTATTGTCCGCATTGCGCAGCACCGCATTACCGAGCCCCCCCGCCACCGGATAGGCCGTCTTGATCGTATTGAACACCACATTGACGTTGGCCTGCACGAACACTTGGGCCGAAGGTGACCAGTCGATGGTCTCGCCGATGTTGTAATTTTTGGTATCGTTGCTTTGGAAACTTGTACCGCTGTCGACACTGGTATCCATCTTACCCGATTGCCGAATCAGGCGAGTCGTGCATGTCAGGTTACTCAGCGCCTTCACCGTTGCGGTGAATTTTTCACCCAGAAACTGGTAGCCCAGGACATAGCCATCGCCGGGGGTTGCCCGATCATAGAAGCCGTTAGTGTGATCCTTGTAGTAGATCTCACCGCGAAGGGTGACCATCTGGTTCACCGTCCAATTCGCACCGAACTTGAAGTGCCCGTGATTGAGTTTCACGTTGTCGTCACTGACAACCGCCGCCGCCGCGCCGCCGCCAGTCGTGACTCCGGTGCTGTTGCCATAAATTGTGCCGGGTGAGTGGCGGTAATCGACGTTGCCGTACAGGGACAGGCTCTTGATGCCTGTGTACCGGAAAGTCACTTCGGGGATCCATGATTTTTCCGTACGCTCAGCTATATTGGGGGCCAAGACAATGACTGGAGTAACCACTCCCGTAGTTTGGTTGATACTGTTGCTGGTGTACTTCACTTGGTTGAAGCCATCGACATCAGTCTGCTCATGCTTCACCGCGAGGGTGGCGAAGAAGTCAGACGATGACTGGAACTTGAAACCCAGATTCTCGGAGAGGACCTTCTCGTGAGTCTCGCCGACAACGGTCGTGTAAGAATACGGAGGACGGCCACCGGCACCGACAAAGCCACCGACCGCAGTGACAAGGCCAACGGCAGTCGGCATCGATTGGGTCATCTGGCGGTCACCGCCAATGTCCGCATTGCCCTTCGAGTAAAGCACGCCACCGTAAACCGAGACCGTGTCGGACAACTTCGTCTCGAACTTGCCGGTGTAGCTCGTGATCTTGGAGTCCAAGTTCTGCTGATCGTAGCCGGAAACGGCGTTCGCGATCGTTTCCGGAGGATAGATTTTCGCAGGATTCGTCGATGCGCTCTGGCGTGGGTAAAGCTGCAGCTCGCCTGGGTACCGGTTCACGATACGGCGATCACCGCTCTTGGCGAGATTGTGCTGAACCTCGAACTCGAGAGTGGTGTTGCCCACCGTGTGCTTGGCCGACCCAAACCAGTTCTGTTGCCGTTCATCGAGATTGATATAGGCCGGGATGAACTTGCGGGCAGTCGAATACGGTGGATTTTTTGCGGAGGCCCCAACTCCGTAGTAGGACGGGATACCCGTGAAGTCCGAGTCACCCCAGATTGTGCTGTCCTTGCGCCCCGTACGCTCCTCATTCGTGTAACGGAATTCAAACTTTGGGGCGTTAGGCCGCTCGATCTTGGCGCTAACCCAAAATTTCGCCCGATCAGTGTGCAGCTCAGGATTGCCGAGCTCCGACCAGCGGTTGTTTGAAGGAAAAAATCCACCGATGCCGTCGTAGAAGGTCCGGAAGCGCTTGTAACCGAACTCGAAGGAGCCGACTTCATTCTTCGTGACCTTTAAAGCGGCGAGATAATCTTCGGAGCCGTTCAGGGCGCGCCCGTCGAATTCAACCGAGGTTTCCTTGTTCACGTCTTTCGCGTAGTGAAATGCCTCGATGCCGTAGGTACCGTTGGCCGGCATTTGCAAGCGCCGGGCATAAGACGAATCCTTGCCTGTGACCGACGGTGCCTGGCCGGTGATCTTGATGTAGCTATCAAACACGGGGAAGGCATCCAGTGGGTACTTCTTATCTGTGCCTTGGGCGGGTGCGAGGCCGAGCGCCAAGGTGGCGAACAAGGCGACATTGCGGAGGGCGGTAAGGGTATTGAGATTCATTTTAGTTATTCTCCGTTGGGGTTAGTAGCGCATGGCCTTGCTCGCATTGGAACCGTGGACATCCTCGTGGCAGCCCGCCGCCCAGCAGGTGCCGCCTTGGAGCCGGGTGCGGTGATCTTCACCGCCGACCGAGATCTTACCGTCGCCTATGACACCCCCTGCCACGGTGGACGGGTGTTCCAAGTGGCAGCGGAGACAGAGATTCGCGTCGCGGGCGACGAGCATCTTTTGGTTCACCGAGCCGTGCGGATTGTGGCAGACCGTGCAGCCTTCCTGCATCGCCTGGTGCGGGAAGAGAAACGGACCTTTCTGAGCGGTGTGGCAGTTCGTGCAGGTTTCGTTAGGCGTTTCAAGGTCGGCGCCCGTGCGCTGAATGACTTTACCCTCGTGCGGATTGTGGCAATCACCGCAGGTAACTTTGCCCGCGAGGACGGGGTGGGCATTGGGTAGGCTAAATTCTCCTCGCTTGTCCAAATGACAGGTAAAGCAGGTCTCGGGAGATTTATCGGGGTTAACAATTGTGCCCTTGCTGCCCCCCGCCTTGACGTGCACGGAGCCGGCACCGTGACAGGCTTCGCAACCGATGTCGGTGCCCTTGTCGTCCTTGAGGGCGACCCGGCTGTGTGTCGCCCCAGCGAAGTGCCCCGTTTGGTCTTCGTGGCAATCAACGCATTTTGCTGAGCCCACATAAGTGGCCCCCGCGACATAGGGCGGAGCCACAATAGTTCGGTCCACCATGACGCAACCCACCAGGATCAGTCCCCAGATGGTGATGCCTCCGAAAATGATCGCGGGCTTGGTCCAACGTCGTTGTGAGCTCATGAGATTAGTAAGGGTTTTGTCGGGTGACTCTTTTTTCTCATCACAATAGTCGCATATTCCCTCGCATCCGACTCCGCATGATTTGCGCACAGCTAGGCGCGGCTTGTTGGAATGAACAAAGCGTGCGTAGTGCAAAAATTGCGCACGCTTACGATTCGCCGCCGCATTGCCCCGATAAAGAGTTGTGCGCCGGGTCCGAAATACAGCCCGCACTCCTCCACGCAAAATTTCTAAAATCGGCAGTTACGGATAAGAGCCTATCCGAATAAAAATGGTACGATGCTACGTATTTTGGGTAGGGCGAGTCGTCCCTGACGAGCCGCGGCTCACCGGGACGACGGTCGGTGCAGAAGCGCGACCGGTTCGCCCTACCTGATTGAAGCCAATATTCGGATAGGCTCTAAAACCCCGTCACAGATTCTCAGTATTTGCAGCCACGAG
>JANYCF010000218.1 GCA_025360455.1 Opitutaceae bacterium
TCGCGTTGTACCGCTGTCAGTCGCACAGGAGCAGACGCCAGCGTCTCCTCCGCACAGGCACCCGCACAGGCACAATCGGTTGTCATCCCCCACTTATATCATACCTGCCAATACCCCCTGTCTAAAAACTGAGATGCGCCCAACCACCCCCTTCCCTCATCTCCACCATTGACGCGGCTTTTAGCGGGCCGTTTTATCCTCCTTCATGCCTACCAAGTCCACCCCTCCGGTTCTCAAATACAAGCGTATCGTCCTTAAACTCAGTGGTGAAGTTCTCCGCGGCAAGGGCACCGAGCCCATCGACGCCGTCACCCTGGAAAGAATGTGCAGTCAGGTGAAGGAAATCCATGACCTGGGCGCACAGGTCTGCGTCGTCATCGGCGGCGGCAATATTTTTCGCGGTCTCCAAGGCGCCAAGCGCGGCGTCGACCGCACCACCGGCGATTATATGGGCATGCTCGCCACCGTCATCAACGGCCTTGCGATCATGGACACCCTCGAAAAAATGGGCGTCAGCACCCGTGTCCAATCCGCCATCCCGATGAACCAGATTGCCGAACCCTTCATCATGCGCCGCGCCATCCGCCATCTCGAGAAGGGCCGCGTCGTGATCTTCGTCGCCGGCACAGGCAATCCGTATTTCTCCACCGATACGACTGCGGCCCTCCGCGCTTCCGAGCTGCACGCCGACATCATCATGAAGGCCACCAAGGTCGACGGCATCTACGACAAGGATCCGAAGAAATTCCCCGACGCCGTGAAATACGACAACCTCACCTTCATCGACGCCCTCA
Source organism: Opitutaceae bacterium (assembly GCA_025360455.1). Lineage (GTDB taxonomy): Bacteria > Verrucomicrobiota > Verrucomicrobiia > Opitutales > Opitutaceae > Didemnitutus. The sequence goes on from JANYCF010000218.1 coordinate 795, forward strand.
AACAGCGTCTCAATGTGATGGATTCCACCGCGTTCTCCCTCTGTCTCGACAACAACGTCCCGATCCTCGTCTTCAATCTCGACGATCCGCACGCCATCCGCAAAGCCGTCTCCGGCCAAAAAATCGGCACGCTCGTGCAGAATTAATTTTGATAGGGCGGGACCGCTGGGCCCGCCGTCTTCCAATCGAAAATCAAGAATACAAAATCGAAAATCCCTATGCCTACCAAAATCCTCTCCGACGCCACCGCCCGCATGAAGAAATCCGTGGAGCACACGCTCCACGAATTCAGCACCATTCACACCGGCAAAGCCTCACCCGCGATGGTTGAGTCGGTGATGGTCGAAGCCTATGGCTCCATGCTGCCGCTCAAAGGCTGCGCCGCCATCACCACCCCCGATGCCCGCATGATTCAAGTCCAGCCCTGGGACAAAGGTCTCCTCCGCGCCATCGAGAAGGCACTGCAAATGGCGAACATCGGCGTCAATCCGATCATCGACGGCAACCTCATCCGCCTCCCCTTCCCCGAACTTTCCAAAGAGCGCCGCATCGAATTCGTCAAGACCGCCAACCGCCTCGCCGAAGAAGGCCGCGTCGGCGTCCGTCATGTGCGCCGCGACGCGCTTGAGGTCGCCAAGAAACAAAAGAAAGACGGCAAGATGTCCGAAGACGAAGAGAAGCGTTTGGAAAAAGACATCCAGACCGTGACCGACAAATCCATCAAAGACATCGACGCCTCCCTCGCTCACAAGGAGAAGGATTTGATGTCGGTGTAAGGTAGCGCAGGCTTCCAGCCTGCCTCATTCGGTTTAACAGACGGAATTCGTCCGTTGTGCTGATTTTTGTTGGACTCACTCCCGACAGGCAGTCTGGAAGCCTGCGCTACTGCCAGCCCGCCTTCCCGGCGGGCTTTGTTTTTGTAGGAGCCTGGCTTGCAAGCGACCGTATTTGGAAGCGGGGTGCCCTCACCCCGCGAGCGGCTTGCGGCAGGAGGGGCTTATGCCCCGATTTAAAATTCACGCAGCCAGTGGACCTCACCCATCGGGGCATAAAGCCCCTCCTGCAGCTCAATCACCTTCACCGCAGCGGAAGCAGCGCCCGCAACCTCACCTCGCGCAGCCACAGACCGCCCCAAAGCGCGACGCCGAAAAAAACATGCGGCACCACCCCTTCGCCAATCCGCACGTGAGTGAGAATCGCCCCGCCCATATAGCCCGTGAGCAAAATCGCCCCGAGCACCGCCGTACGCGGGATCAGATAAATAACGGTGCACGCCAATTCCAGAACGCCCAGTCCGAGCGCCAAGCTCACCGGTATTCCCATTTTGGTGAACCCTTCATCCAATTGTGGCGGATGGATAATTTTCATCACGCTGCTGAACAACAAGAGCAGACAAGGCAAAATGCTCAGGACCCAGCCGGTCCGGAGTGCAGCTTTTGAAACAGAGGTGACGGGGGGAGTTTCCATGGGATGTGCGATTGAGTTTTTTTTGGGGGTGAAATCTTAACGGCCAGTAGCAGCCTGCTTGAGCCGCCTAATGTCGAGTTTCTTCATCGTGAGCATGGCCTGCATGGCCCGATTGGATTTTTCCTCATCCGCGTCGCCGAGCAGTTCACCGAGGATATCCGGCACGATCTGCCACGAAACCCCGAACTTGTCCTTCAGCCAGCCGCACTGCCCTTTTTCGCCGCCGCGGGACAGCTTCGTCCAATAGTAATCCACTTCACGCTGCGTCGCGCAATGCACAAGGAACGAGATGGCCTCGTTGAATTTGAACTGCGGCCCGCCGTTCAGAGCCATAAAGCGACGGCCCTCCAGCAGAAAGGTCGTGACCATCGGACCCGACGAAAGAATTTTCGACTCAGCAAAGATGGCCGTATAAAAACGGGCGGCGGCTTCAGCCTGCCCATCGAACCAGAGGAACGGGGCAATCTTGTCTTCGTGCACGGAGATCTTTTTCATGGTGCGGTTGGATTAAGGAGACGTTTTCGCGGCGGTCTCGGCCTGCGTTTTCAGATTCGCCAAGCCTTGCTCGAACTGACCGCCCAGCATCTTGTCCATGTTCATGAACAGGCACATGACTTTGCCGAAGTAGGTGTTCGTGCCCCGCATCTGCCAAGTCACGACGGTCGTGTTACCCTCGGGCTTAAACGTGAACTCCACGATGCTCGTGCCCTCCATCGGCTCCTTCCAATCCATGCGCTCCCGCACGAGCTCGCTCGGTTTGCTCTCGATGATGGTGGCCGAGCCCGCACCCACTTTGCTGTTGCCCTGCCAACTGCACACGGAGCCGACTCCGGTTGCGGGTCCGGTAAAGGTGTTCTTCACGTTGGGATCGAGTTTCTCCCACGGATTCCAGAGGACAAACTTACGGTGGTCGTTGACCTGTTCGAACAGCGCAGCCGCCGGGGCGGCGATGGCCCGACTGCGCTTGACTTGAAATTCGCCGGGCTGAAACGCCGCGACGATGAGGATAAGTGCGATCACGGCAACGAGTCCAAGAAGGATTTTTTTAATCATGGGGGAATTATTTTGAAGCAAGATATGCCGCCAGCCGGTCGAAGCTGCCGGTCCAGCCCATCGTCATATTCGGGTGGTTGTCGTCAAAGACTTTTTGTTCCTCGGCTGTCGCGTTATGCGCCGTCCACGTCAGCGTGAGCAGCGTTTTTCCGTCATACTCATCAAAGGTGGCCACCGTCAGCATCTCCAGCGGCCACAGCGTCGCGCCCGGATGCCGCGTCAGCCCGCCGGCTTCGTCCGAAAAGGAATTGATCCAGACCACCCGCTCCGGCGGCGTGATCTCGCGATAGACCGCCTTGCCCCACATCTTGTGGCCGTCTGGCGTCTGCATACAGTAGTGGAACATGCCGCCGGGCCGGAAATCCATCTTCGCCACCGGGGTCGTGACTTCTTTCGGCCCGTACCACTGCTTCATGTGTTCCGCCTCGGTCCACACCTGCCACACCAGCGAGCGCGGCGCGTCGAAAGTGCGCGTAATGACAAACTCTCCCGGCTTCGCGGCGAACTTCGGCAAAAATTCCGCGAGCTTCGTCAGCGTCTGTTTCCCGCCTTCGATGGCGCCGAAGTCGCGGACCACCCGGTCGCGCGCTTCCTTTGAGGGGAACACCATCCGACCGGTCAGGCGGGTCTTGCCACCCTCGACGGTTTCAAAGGTCCACGTGGCGCGAAATGTCGCCCCGCGGCGCTCGTCATCTTCGAGGTCACTGCCAGCTCCCAGAAGAAAGGTGATGCGCTCCCGCGGCACGATCTCGATAAATTTGGCCTTGTTGGGGTAGTTCGTGCCGTCGGGTCCGTGCATCGTGTGCTCCCAATATCCGCCGACGCGGAAATCGTGGCGCTTGGTCGTATCGGTGAAGCCACGCGGGCCCCACCACTTCACCACGTGCTCGGGTTCGGTGAATGCGCGCCACACCAGTTCGCGCGGGGCGGAAATATCACGGGTAATGACAATTTCTCGATCGGCGGTGTCTTCGGCGGATGATTGGGGCGCGGTCATGATTTTGCAGGTGTTCGGGAGAGATGGGCGGCGAGACGGTCGAAATTCTCCTCGTTGGCGTTAAGGATGAAGGTCCGGAGTTTTTCGCCGCCGGCCGGGTCGGCGAAGCGCAATTCCCATGTGAGCACGGTGCGCTCGCCCTGTGCGGCGAAATTCATGGCGTGGATGAAATCGTGTCCCTGCTGGAAATGCCGCACCACGATGCGCTCCGGTCGCACGATCTCCGTGAACTCCTTGTCCATGGCGTAGTCCGCACCGTCCGGCCCGTGCATCGTGCCCCGCCAGACTCCACCCGGACGAAACTCGAATTGAGAGAAGGTGTTCGTGAAGCCCTGCGGACCCCACCAACCGGCCAACACAGAGGGATCGCTGAAGGCCGCGAACACTTCGTCGCGAGTCGCGACCAACAGACGCGAGCTGGCGATCACTCCCGGGGCGTGATTATTTTTTCCTGCGGCCATGGGGTTTCTCCTTTTGCAGTTCCTGCAAATATTCCTCCAGCCGGTCGAGGCTTTCCTCCCAGTGCCGGCGATATTGCTCCATCCAGTCCACGGCTTCCTTGATCGGCGCCGCCTTGATCCGGCAAGGTCGCCACTGCGCCTCGCGACTCCGCTCGATCAGGCCGCAACGCTCCAGCACGCGCAGGTGCTTCGAGATCGCCGGCATGCTCATGTCATGTGGCGCGGCCAGCTCGGTGACCGTGCGTGCGCCCGAGGACAGTCGGACTAGAATCGCCCGTCGCGTCGGATCAGCGAGCGCGGCAAAGGTGAGACTGAGTCGGTCAGGATGCATGGGGCGTTTAACCATTTGGTTAAATACAGATCGCCGCCTGTCAAAACATTTTTTGGTAGGGAGGGTTATCCCTACCCCCCCCCGCGAACCGAAGACCAAACGGCGCGTTAAGGATCTCGCGGATGAACGCGGATCGGAAACTGTAGGAGGGGCTTTATGCCCCGATATTAGCGGTACGAGAGCCGTGCGATTTTCGAATCGGGGCGTAAAGCCCCTCCTACAGTTCATAATCCCATCGATGGATTTTTATGCCTTCATCCGTGCCGATCCGCGCCATCCGCTGTAAAATTCCGATGTTTGGTATTTCGTGTATTTCGCGGGCACCCCTGTCATTCTCCTTCTGCGGGCTTGCCCTGAACCACCCGACCAGACGAAACGCACAGAATGGTTAACCACTAAGCCACACTCATTGGCCACTAATCAGGAGCTATTCATGAGTGAGAACTTAGTGTGGCTTAGGGAAGCGCTGATTTAATCGCAGGGCCTGAAACTGGAAAAATAAAGCCTCCTGTGAGCGAATATTTGGCTTCACGCGAACAGTTTCCCTGAAGAATTGATCGCTGCGTGATTAGCAAAAATTTCGGTCCGAATTATTCAGCGCGTCCTTAGTGGTGCCAAAATTCCGACGTCAGCGGATTGCACAAAAGCCACAGAGCGTACAAATCCCCATCCTGAATCATTTGCCACCAAAGATCCCATAGATTTTTCCAATCTAATGGCGTCAACTTTTCCCTGCCGATTTTGCGCTCCCTGCGTTCTTTTGCGGCCAACCTCATCAGGATTATCCTTGCCCTCTTTTTCCGTGCATTCTGTGTGTTCCGTGGGTAAACTTGTTTGCTCGCTTTGAGCACCAGCCCCCCGTCCGCCGTCGAAGAATTTCTCGTTCCAAGTTTTAGGGATTTTTCCGCGATCGTCGCGCGATTGGGTAATGTTTCCCGACTTCCCACCGAGATATTCCTTTACTTTTTAGTACGATTCGTACTATTACGTTTCGTATTAAGACCACGAAGATCACTTTACTGGGGCACATCCTGCTCGGCCTTCTGCAGAAGGAGCCGCAGTCGGGTTATGATTTGCGCCGGCTTTTCGCGACCACACCCCTCATGTCTTATAGCGACAGCCCTGGGGCGATCTATCCGGCCTTGCGCCGCCTGGCGGAACAAGGACTCATCGTGGACAAGGCCAGCAAGGCAGGCGGCCTGCGCGACCGATGCGTCTGGCGGCTGACTCCTGCCGGGCTCGCCATCCTGCGCGAATGGCTGTCGCAACCGGTGACGCGTCCCGAAATTGTTCGCGACGTCGGCCTGCTGCTCATGAGATTCAGCTTGATGGATTCCGCCATTGGACCGGGCGGTTCGCTCCGACTGCTGAAAGAAGCGGAACCCCAACTCGCTGAGTATACCGTAACCCTGAAGGCGTTTTTGCGGGACAACGGACCGGGGATGCCGATGTCCGGTCGTCTCGCTCTGGATTTTGGCGTCAGAAGCTACGAGACGCTGCTGCAGTGGACCCGCGACACGATCACCGCCTATTCAAAATCCCAAAAACGCACCTCACCATGAAAATCTCCTCCGTCTGGCTCATGAGCCTTCTGACTGGCGTCCTGTTCATTATTGTCGACCTCGCCAGCGGAGTCATTCTTCCCGTGAAACAATCCGGAGTGCCGTACACAATGATCTGGATGATCGCGGCCAACGCCGTTGTGGCCGTCACGGCAGGCCTTCTTGCATCCCGCGCCCCTTGGCGGGGATTCCGGCTGGCGCTGGCGCTCGCCGCCATCCCGTTGACCGTCCAAGTGATCAACGTGGTTGAAGGCGTGGTTTATCTCAAGACCGACACGGCGGTATTGTGGAGCCTGGCATTTTCGCCGTTGAAATACGTACTGATGGTACCGCTGTGGTTCATGGTTTTCCGTCCGCTGGCCAATCCTCCTTCCGCCGAGTCCGTAATTCCCGCCCGCACTTTTGGCGGCAAGCTGTGGCGCTTGATTCTTTGTGATTTCCTCTACGTGTTTCTCTATCTCACCGCCGGGGCCATCATTTACCCCATGGTCCGTGACTTCTACGCCACCCAACCGATGCCATCGCTTGGTCTGATCATCGCCTTGCAACTGCTCCTGCGCGGTCCGTTGTTCGCCGGCATCTGTGTACTTATAGCGCGCATGGTGGGAGCACAACGATTGGCGACCGCTCTCATCGTCGGTCTGGCCTTTACCCTGATCAGCGGCGTGGCCCCCTTGATCGTGCCGAGCTCGTTCTTTCCCGATGCGGTGCGATGGGTTCATTTCTGCGAGGTCACCAGCTCCAATTTTGCGTTTGGCGTTCTCGTCTCCTGGATCTGGTCAAGAAAGAGCCCTGTCCAAAATTTGGCAGCGGCAACCGCCTGAACCGGCTTTTCGAGTGGGGTCACCACGGAATACACGAAACACCCAGAATGGTTAACCATTAAGCCACACTCATTGGCCACTAATCAGGCGGCATTCATTAATGAGAACTGAGTGTGGCTTAGTGGTGCCAAACTCAGACGTCTGCAGATTACAGAGAGGCCACAGAACGGACTAATTTCATTCCTGAATTATTAGCCACAAAGGAACCCAAAGACCCCAAAGATCTTTCCAATCTCAAGGCGTCTATTTTTGCCCTGCCGGTTTTGCGCTCTCTGCGTTCTTTTGTGGCAAATCTCAGCTGCATTTTCCTGCCCCCTTTCGTGTATTCCGCATGTTTCGCGGGCACCCCGGTCATTACCCTTCTGCGGGCTTGCCCTGAGCCGGCCACTCAGCCTCCCTCAGTTTCTCTTAATGGATTTTCTCCTCCCTAGTGACACCGCCCATCGCCCGCCGCAGGTGCCGCCCATCGACTTCCGCGCCCTGCTAAATGACGAGCAGTTCGCCGCGGTCACCGCGCCTCCCGGCCC
>JANYCF010000310.1 GCA_025360455.1 Opitutaceae bacterium
ACCGTCGGACGCGTGCAGACCCCCACCCTCGCCATCGTCTACTCCCGCGAGCTGGAAATCCGAAATTTCATCCCGCGCACTTACTGGCGCATCACAGGCAAATTTGAAATCGCCAAGGGCACGTACGAAGGCGTGTACCAACGTCCCAACTTCAAGAAAACCCCGGATGACGAACACGATCGCATCGACCGCATCTGGCAAAAAGCCTTGGCCGAGGCGGTCATCAACGCGTGCGCCGGCAAACCGGTCGCCTCCGTCACCGATGAGAAAAAAGCCAGCTCGCAAATCGCGCCGCGCCTCTACGATTTGACCACGCTCCAACGCGAAGCGAACGGGCGTTACGGTTTCTCCGCGAAGCGCACCGTGCAGATCGCCCAGTCGCTCTACGAAAAACACAAGATGATCACCTACCCGCGTACCGATTCGCGGGCCTTGCCGGAAGATTATCTGCCGCTCGTGCGTGAGACGTTAGCTAATTTGACCGGCGGCCTCCAAGTCCACGCCCAGCGGGCGCTCGACAAGGGCTACGTGCAGTTCAACAAACGCATTTTCAACAACGCTCAAGTGAGTGATCACTTTGCGATCATCCCAACCCAGCACGAGGCCAAGAACCTCGACGAGGCCGAGGCCAAGTTGTTCGACATGATTGCCCGGCGTTTCGTCGCGGCGTTTTATCCGGCAGCAGAATTCGATGTCACCACGCGACTCAGCGTCGTGGCCGGCCATACGTTCAAGACTGAAGGCAAAGTCCTCACCTCGCCTGGCTGGTTGGAAGTTTACGGCAAGAATACCATCGACGAAGATTCCCCCGACTCGAAGGCGTTGCCCGCCCTCACTCCGAGCGACAAGAATTCCGCCAAAACTCTGGCCACCGATCTGCACGAGGAATCCACCAAGCCACCGCCCCGCTACACGGAAGCCACTTTGCTTTCCGCGATGGAAGGCGCCGGCAAACTCGTGGAAGACGAAGAACTCGCTGAAGCGATGAAAGAACGCGGTCTCGGCACGCCCGCGACCCGCGCGGATACGATCGACGGCCTTATTTACCAGAAATACATGGACCGCAACCAGCGCGAGCTGGTGCCGAGCGCTAAGGCCGAGCAGGTCATGCAATTTCTCGCCGCCGTGAAAGCCGAAGACATCACGAGTCCCGCCATGACTGGTGACTGGGAATACAAGCTGCGTCAAATGGAGCTCGGCAAGTTCTCCCGCGAGGAGTTCATGTCCGCGATCGTCCGTGAAACCAAAGGCATCGTGGATCGCGTGAAAGGTTTTGAGGAAGACGATTCCGCTTCCCGCGTGACCGAGATTATTTCCCCGACTGACGGCAAGCCACTGCGCGAAACATTGCGCGGCTACAAGTCACAGGATGGCGAGTTGATGATCTACAAGATTGTCGGTGGTCGTCGACTGGAAGAACCCGAGGTCAAGCAACTCGTCGAGCAACGCCAAGTCGGCCCACTCGACGGCTTTATTTCCGCCAAGACGCGCAACCGTTTCTCGGCCTTGCTCAAGCTGGAGCTCGTCGAAGAAACCAAGAAAGACAAGAAGACGAAGCAGGAAGTCACGACCAAGAAATGGAAAACCGGATTTGATTTTGGCGACAAGGCCGACCTCGCCACGCTCACTCCCTTCTGGACTCATCCCACGACCGGTGCGCAGCTCTGCGAAAATGGCAGTAGCTACATCGTCCGCGAGCGCGACGGCGAAGGCTGGAAGCAGACTTTCCGCGTCGGCCGCATCATGTGCCAAAAACCCATCACGCAGGAGATGGCGATCGACATGGTTTCCAACGGAAAATCCGGACTCATCAAAGGTTTCATTTCCAAAAAAGGCCGTCCCTTCGACGCCTTCCTCAAGATGGAGAATGGCCGCATGTCCTGGGAATTTCCGCCGCGTGAAGCCAAGATCGGCAAAGACGGCAAGCCCATCGAACGCAAAGCCAAGGCCAAGGTCGATCTTTCGAAAGCCACCGTCATCGGCCAGAGCAAAACTCCGGCCGGCGATCTCGTGGAGCTCGACGACGCCTATTACGTCCGCAAAACTGATCAGGATAATCGTCAGGTCTTCAAGCTCTCGAAGAAACTCTGCGAGCACGAGATCACGCCGGCCGAAGTCACGCGGTTGCTCAATGAAGGCAAGACCGAGCTGATCGAGGATTTCGTTTCCAAGCGTGGTTCCAAGTTCGGTGCCTACCTCGTCCTCTCGCAAAAGCAGGATAAGGCTGAATTCGAATTTCCTCCTCGGTAAGCAAACGATGCCATTGTATTGGGTTGAACCCGGCCTCTGGACGGGTTTTCCCCATGCCACGCGTCGAACCAACCCGTCCAGAGGCCGGGTACCACCTCAGAGAAAATACAAATTAACCGGCGAACCAGGATGTCCGTCCGTAACCGTCCCTACCTCACTGCGTCTCTGATTTAATCGTGTCTCCCCGGCTCACCAATATTCTGCTCGGCGTCGCTCTCTTGGCTTGCGGCATCTATGCTTATCAGTGGCACGATCAATTGCAGTCAACGCAGGCCAATCTGAACGAAGTCAAGGCCGAGCGCGACCGGCTGAATCAGCGGATCGCCGAATTAAAGAAAAAGCCCCTTTCGGTTGACCGAGCAATTCCTCAGCAGGAAACCGAACCGGCGGAAAACATAAGACCCGGCCGGGCCAATTTCATTCCCGGCACTGTCGACGGTCCTCCCATGGAAGCTTTTCGCGGCGGAGATGGCCGGGCCCGCTTCATGGCGATGATGGATAATCCGGAAATTCAAAAACTAATGGGTATCCAGCAAAAGGCGGCCCTCGATGCGCATTATGCCGGTCTCTTCCGCTCACTGAATCTCAGTCCGGCCGATCTCGAAAAATTTAAAAATCTCCTGGTCGAAAAACAAACGTCCGTCCTCGATGCCCGCAACGCCGCTCGCGCCCAAGGCTTGACCGGCCCTGAAAACCGCGACGCCCTGCGGCAGGTGATCGCCAATGCTCAGACCGAAGTGGACAACACGATTCGAAGTGCGCTGGGCGAAGCGACCTTCGCGCAGTATCAATCCTTCGAACAAACCGTTCCGGAACGCAATCTGGTCGCCCAACTTCAACAACGGCTGAGTTATTCCACTTCTCCGCTCACTGAGGCGCAATCCAATCAAGTGGTTGCCCTCTTGACCATCGCCAATCAAAATCGAGGAAACGCCCAAAGCACATTCACGACCGGCACCACGACCAGAACCGGCCAGGCTTTATATCGGAGCAGCAGCGTACCCATCACGGATGCCGTGATCGCTGGCAGCATAAACATTCTGACCAGTACTCAGATCTCCGCGTTAACTCAGCTTCAACAGGAACAACAGGCTCAAGCCGAACTGACAGCCCAGCTGCGTGCCGCCCATCTGGCCTCGTCCGCGAAGACAGGCAACGGCAGCAATCCACCGGCTCTGACCAACAGGCCTTAATCGGCACAGACGAGCCGAGCTCTCTGTCTCAGCACCGATTGGTAAAAGCTCGGCATATTTGGGCGCGAATATTGCTGTGGTTGCCATGGGAATTGGCTTGTGGCCATTTCTCCCCGCCAACTAACATAACCACTGCCATGATTGTAACCACCGCTCAACTCTTCAAACACGCCTATGGTAAGTATGCCGTCGGCGCCTACAATATCAACAACGCCGAACAGGCCATGGGTCTGTTCAAGGGCTGCATCCAGTCCAAGGCGCCGTTCATCATCCAGATCTCCAAGGGTGCGCGAAAGTACACGGACAAGCGCATGCTCGAGGCCTGTATCCGCGCTGCCGGGGAAATCTTCCCGGACGCTATTTTCGCCGTCCATTTGGACCACGGCGATGAGGAGACCTGCTATGACTGCATTAACTCCGGTTTCTTCAGCTCCGTGATGATCGATGCCTCGCACGATTCGTTTGAGGAGAATGTCGCCATCACCAAGCGCGTCGTCGATAAAGCGCACGCCAAGGGTATTTCCGTCGAAGCCGAGCTCGGTATGCTCGGCGGCGTGGAAGAAGACATCAAGGTCGAGGAAGGCAATGCTTGCTTAACCGATCCGGCCGAGGCCGAAGATTTCGTCAAGAAGACCGGTTGCGACTCGCTCGCTTGCGCCATCGGCACTTCGCACGGTGCCTTCAAGTTCAAAGGCCGCCAATCACTCCATTTCGACGTCCTCGAAAAGATCAAGGCCAAGCTACCCGGTTTCCCGCTCGTCATGCACGGCAGCTCCTCGGTTCCGAAGGAAGAAGTTGATCGCATCAATGCCGCCGGCGGCACAATTGCCGGTTCTATGGGCGTCGACGTGAACGAATACCTGCCCGCCGCCAAGCGCGGTGTCACCAAAGTCAATATCGACACCGATGGCCGGCTCGTTTGGACCCGCGTGCACCGCGAGTTTTTCCGCGACAACCCCAAGGAGTTCGATTTCCGCCCACCAGGCAAAATTTTCATCGAAGAGTACGCGAAGTTCATCGCCAGCCGCAACGTGCTGCTCGGTTCCGCCAACCAGCTCGACGATCTGCGCGCCAGCCTCGGCAAGTAAGCAGCGCATCAGTTTATTCTCCCCCAGAGCGACCCAACGGTCGCTCTTTTTTATTCCATGTAGGAAATGTAGGAGCCTGTTTACAGGCGACCAATACGCACGCCACCGGACAATGTAATGAGTCGCCAGCAAGCAGGCTCCCACAAATTTTCGCGCCGGACAGAGCTCCGCCTCACCCCAACCGAAACCCCAGCGCTTCCAGTTCGTTCATATTGAACGGGGCGCTCGACAGCACTTCCTGCAATTTGGCCAGACCTTCGGCCATATTTGCCGCATCGAATAATGCCGCACCATCGTCGCTGTCATGCAAATTCACCGCCCACCGGCTGGTCGCCGCATCAGCACTCACTTGAAAAGCAGAGCCATAAAGATAATTGCCCGGAAGCCCCGGATGCGGCCCGGTGCCAGGGACGAGAAACAACGTGTGAATCGGATCATGCACCGCCTCCACCCCGTGCTTCGCCCGATGATGAGCCACTTTCCCTGCCACGGTTAAACGATAGCTCTCTGCCTTCGCGTGGCGATTGGCCGGCAACGAATGTACATAGCGATCAAAGATACTCTTATTCGATTCCAGCGCTTCAGCCGCGATCTGCCCCGCGACCACGGCATCGAGATTGCTCGCGTAAAATGACGGCAATTTGATCAGCGAACGCGCGGTTACATGCCCGTCCTTGTGATCCACATCGGGATAAGCTTGGTGCGAGGCGTAGAGTCGGCGCACCGCATCTTGATAAGCGGGCGTCACGGGCACCGCTCCAACAGGGCTGTGCTCAATCATATCCAGCACGGTTTGATCAAACTGAGAATTGGGGTTTTGGGACATGACTCGCACGCTACGGGGCGACTGCCGCTATGACGAGGCCCAATCGGCCCCGAGCCATTATTCGACAAAATATACTCATCCCTGAAGGTAAGCTCACGGCCAGTCGGCGTAATTTGAACCGCCAAAAACTTTTCCCTCGCCTTTAACCCGTTTCAGCCCGGCATTGGCCCTATGCCGTTCACCAAACTAGGGCTCTATTCCAGCATTCTCCGCGCCGTCGCCACCAAAGGCTACGGCGAGCCTACGCCCATCCAGCAACAGGCCATCCCGGCCATCTTGACCGGGCGTGATCTCATCGCCTCCGCCCAGACTGGCACCGGCAAGACCGCCGCCTTTGCCCTGCCGATCCTCAACCGCCTCGGCCCCCACCAAGCCCGCGGCCCACGCGTCCTCGTGCTCGAACCGACCCGCGAACTCGCCGCCCAAGTCGATGAAGCGTTCCGCGAATTCGGCCAGTTCAGCGATATCCACACCGCTCTCATCCATGGGGGCGTCGGTTTCGGCAAACAGCGCAACGCCCTGCTCAAAGGCAGCGATGTCGTGGTCGCCACCGTCGGCCGCCTGATGGATTTCCTCCACGAACGGACCCTCAATCTCGAGCACCTGCAAGTGCTCGTGCTCGACGAGGTCGACCGCATGCTCGACATGGGTTTCATCAATGACGTCAAAAAAATCGTCAGCCTTTGTCCGAAGAAACGTCAGACTCTTTTCTTTTCCGCCACCGTCCCCCCCGAGATCGAAGCCGTGGCGCGTTTTGCCCTGACGAATCCGAACCGCATCGCCATTGGCCGCGCGCGCACCGTCAGCGAATCCGTCACCCACGCCATCTACACGGTGAACCAAGGCCTGAAATTCAACCTGCTGGTCGCCCTGTTGAAGAAGACCGATTTTCACAGCGTGATTGTTTTCACCCGCACCAAACACGGTGCCGACAAAATTGCCCGTCAGCTCAAGGACGAACACCATTCCGTCACCGTGCTCCACGGCAACCGCAGCCAAGGTCAGCGCAAGGACTCCCTCGCCGGCTTCAAGGAAGGCCGCTACGAAGTGCTCGTCGCCACCGACATTGCCGCGCGCGGACTCGACATCGCCGGCGTGTCCCACGTGATTAATTACGATATCCCGATGACGCCCGACGATTACGTCCATCGCATCGGCCGCACCGGTCGCGCCGCCGCCACCGGTGACGCGTTCACCATCGCCACGCCGCAGGAAGCCAACGACGTAAAGGCCATCGAGCGTTTCATCAAAGCCTCCATTCCCCAGCTCAAGCTGGAAGGCTTCGATTATAAAGCCCTGCCTCCGCCCGCCGCGCACCGGCCGACCGCACTGGCACCCGACTACAAACCGAGCCGCACTCACGGCCAACGACCAGCCCACGGCCAAAACCAAAATCGCAGCGGACCGCGTGGTGGCGGCGGCGGTGGACATGGCAATGGTGGTGGTGGTGGAAACCGCAGTGGTAGACCTGGCTCCGGCCCAGCACCGCATGCAAAAGGAAAACCTGCAGGCGGTCAGTGGCGCAACCGGAGCGGTCGCTAGCTGATCTGAGGTAGGGCCGCCGCTTGCCGGCGTGCCGTAAAAACGTTCGCGGCGGGCCCAGCGGGGTGAAGTGCAAAGCCTTCGCCGTCCCGCCCCACCTCAAGAAGTTATCAATCCAATTTCATGTCCACGATCACCACCATCCTCACTCATCCCGGCGGCGCGCATAAGGATGAATTCCTCGCTTGCAGCGTTCTGCTCGCGCTCCATCCCGTGCCCATCCTCCGCCGGGAACCGACTCCCGAGGATCTCGCCAATCCCTCCGTCTGTGTCGTGGACGTCGGCCATCAACACGAACCGGCGCTCAATAATTTTGATCATCACCAGTTGCCGAAAGATCACCCGCCCACCTGTTCGCTCTCTCTGGTCCTGCAACATCTAGGACTCTACGAAGACGCCCGCCAGTTTTGCGACTGGCTGGAGCCCACTGAGTGGTTTGATTGCCGCGGCCTGGTGACGACTGGAAAATGGCTCGGCGTGGCACCAGAGATTCTTACAAAGTTAAATTCCCCGATCGACATCACTTTGCTCCGCCGCTTCGCCTTGGCCAAGCGCGCCGATCCCGGCGATCCTCTCTGGGCCGTCATGAAAATGATCGGCGAAGATTTGCTCCATTACGTGAAGTCAATGCGCGCGCGCTTGGATTTCATCGGGCAACACGCCGAAATCTGGGACCTGGAATTGGGCGGCCTGCCCGCCAAAATTCTTTTCCTTCCCCGCACGGAGCCCATGCCCGAAGACTCATCCCTGGGCACCGATCAGTACATCACCAGCCGTGGACTGGAGCAAGAAATTGTGGGTCTCGTTTTCCCCGACCGACGCAGCACCGGATACGGCCTCTCGCGTTTCCGCGATAATGTCCGACTGGATTTCACGCGTATTGCCCAACATCCAGCAGTTCACTTCGCTCATGTGCGTGGCTTCGTTGCGAAGACTTCCACCGCCGACATCGCGCAATTGAAGACGTTGATAATACAAGCTGGGCAGGCGTGACTTAATTTGTAGGAGCCTGTTTACAGGCGACACTGAACGCCCGCCGACGGATAACGCGCCGAGTCGCCTGTAAACAGGCTCCTACAACGATTCGTTACTCACCCAATCCCCAGTAACTCGACCTCAAATACGAGTGTCGCATTCGGCGGGATCGCACCGGGATAACCGGCCCGACCGTAGCCCAACTCCGGTGGAATAGTCAGCTTCACTTTGTCACCGATCTTCATGGCGGCGACGCCAATATCCCAACCAGCGATGACCTGCCCTTCGCCGAGGACAAAAGTGAACGGTTCTTTGCGGTCGACGGAGCTATCAAATTTCTTCCCGTCCGTGAAACAACCCGTGTAATGGACCGTGACCATGTCGCCCTTTTTCGGGGAACGACCGGTACCAGTTTTAATTGATTCGGTTTGGAGTGCAGGTGTAGCCATGCCAAAGATTCACGGACCAACACGACGTCGTCAAGAAGGTAGGCGAAGCGTCCCGCTGAGCCGCATCGTAGCCGCCTTGAGCCAACGGCGAAAGCGTGGTGGGCACGCCTCGTCCTTCCCCACGTTGTCGCTTCGCTTCAACGCGGCTACAAAACCAAATCCCCCTTCAATTTCTATTTGTACCTGCACGATTTTATCCCTCATTTCATCCCCTTTGCCCGTGCCTGTCATCATCAACATCTCCACCTACAAGTTCACCCCGCTCGGGGACTTGCCGGCCTTGAAAACCCGCCTGCTCGAATTGAGCCTGCGCGTTGGTCTCAAGGGCACGATTTTGCTGAGCGAGGAAGGCATTAATATTTTCGTGGCCGGCACCCGCGAACAACTGGACCCCGTGCTTAATGAGATTCGCGCTATCCCGGGACTGGCAGATTTGCACCCCAAGGAAAGCGAGAGCGATCGTCAGCCCTATCGGCGCATGTTGGTGAAGATCAAAAGGGAAATCATCGCCTTCGGCATCGAAGGTATTAATCCCGCCTGTCACACCTCCGCCAAGTTGTCCGCTAAAACACTCAAGCAATGGCTCGACGAAGGCCGCCCCGTGACTCTGCTCGACACCCGCAATAATTACGAAATCCGCATGGGCACGTTTCGCGGCGCGGTGCCTGCGGGCATCGATCATTTTCGCGATTTCCCCGCCGCAGTGGGCCAACTGCCGGCTGAATGGAAAGAGCAGCCCATAGTGATGTTCTGCACCGGTGGTATTCGCTGCGAAAAAGCCGGCCCATTCATGGAGCAAGCCGGTTTCAAAAATGTGCACCAGCTTGATGGCGGGATTTTGAAGTACTTCGAAGAATGTGGTGGCGCCCACTACGACGGCGAATGCTTTGTCTTCGACCGCCGCGTCGGAGTGGACCCGGCCCTCCGCGAAACCAATTCCGTTCTCTGCTTTGCCTGCCAGATGCCTTTGCAGGAAGCAGAGCAACGCCATCCGCATTACGTGCCAGATGTATCGTGCCCTCACTGCTACGAACGCCAGCAGGGGAAATTGAAGTCAGCCAAAACGTTGGCTTAATCCGTCCGCTGTTTTCTCTTCCTCCTCCGCGCCTGACGTGCCCGGCGAAAAACTTCCCGCGGCTCCGGCCATGTTTCCCGCCGACCGTAACGCAGTCGCAGCAAATCTCCCTGCACGCGTTCTATCGTCTCGTTCGGTTCCGGCGCCCACTCCAGATCCTTTGCCATTTCTCCCAACCAAAGGCCGGCCTCCGTCCGCACCGGATCATAGTGCCCGGGTTGCTGCCACGTCCGCCAAGCCAATCGACTCCAATACCATGCCCGCACCAAAGCCCAGACCATCAGTCCCAACGCTCCGACCAACTGGGCCACTTTCCCGAGGCGTGAGAAATTCCACGGGCCAGCCAACCAGGCCTGCAATCGCAGGGAAAGTGCTTCGAGTTTTTTCCGCAATTCTACGCCGGCATCAGTCGTGAACGTCTTCACGTCTTCGATCATTTTCACCTGCTGCCTTGCATCAAAATTCACGATGCGTCGATACCAGAGTACCCGCAGACTATCCATTCGCGCCGTCCAACTTCTATCCTGCTCGAACGGCAAAGCTTGCGCGGTGTTCTCCGCTCCGCTGGTTTTCGTGGTTCTGCTCACACTCGCTCCCGGGGTCGCATCCACTCGAAACCAGGCGCCACGCCCATCGAACACCTCGGCCCAGGCATGCGCATTGGAATTTCTCACCATGTAATAATTTTCAAAGGCATTCAGCGTGCCGCCATGAAACCCCGCCACCACCCGAGCCGGGTGACCGGCCGCCCGACAGAGCACGGTCAGACTGGCCGCAAAATATTCACAAAAACCCGGCTCGTTGGATTCGAGCCATTTGACGATGTCATCCTTCGAACCAGCGGGAATTCGTGACGCCATCGCATAGCTGTGTCGCGCCCGCAGCCAATCAGTGGCCCTTTGCGCAAACGTATCCGCATCGAGTGCAGATCCTCCCGTAATCTCCCGCAACACGCCATTCAACGTCGCCGTATTCTGCGGCCCGATGGGGCCTAACAAAGTAATCCGTTCATCGTAGCTTTGACGCTCGGCTGCGCTCTTCGGGTTGAGCAACTGTGCGACAAATCCCGCGTCAGGGATCGAGGCGTTCAGGGCCACTCCTTCGAGCTGGAAAGCCGCCATGGCCATGGACTCACTCCGCAGTGCCACCAGTTGCTGCTCCTTGCTGGTCTGCACCGGCATCGGATCACGCAACCGCAGCGCGGCAAAACTTCCCGGCAAGGGCAAAAATCGGCTGACCTCCGGCTCCAAATAAAAAGTCCAGGTCCCGCCCACCAAAGGCAGCGTGGCTGACATTCCTTTCCGACCCGATATATTTTGCCCGATTCTCTCTGCCGCGATGAGCTTCTTTTTTAAACCGGCTGACATTCGGAATCCTTGCGGCGTGTACTCATCAAGTACGATCAAGCGCCAATACGGAGCTTCGTGCACAGTGGCGGCATCCGTCAAATCGACCCGCATAGCCACACTCTCGTCGCGCACCAATTCGCTGACTTCACCAAACTTGATCGTCTCACTAAAGCCGGTGCGGCTCTTGCGGGTAATATACTTGTCGAGGAAGAATCCGCTCCCGACCTCGAAACGGGGGATGACAAGAAACAGCAACGCCGAAAAGCCCACGACCAAAACAAATAGTCCCGCAGCAAATCCGATCAGCCGCCAATCAGCCACCCGACGCAGGCGTACAAAAAAACTTCCCCACGCCAAGCGGGCCCACGCCGGCACTTCGCGCATTTCTTCCGGCCGCATCACGCGCGGACCGGTATCGGTCATGTCGATCAGCGTCACCGCAAACAAAAATCCCAAGGCACAGGCCGTGAAGAGCAGCAGCAGAAACGCAAAACCCAACGACACCGTGAGCACACCGGCGACGACGATGAGAAATAAACCCAAGACGATCAGCTGCAGATCCTCGCGTTTTCTCCGGTAGGAAACCGCCCGATACAGCACGAGGAGAATCGCCAAGCGGATCAAAGTCGGCAAGGTATCCGCGCTGAAATAAAAGTCCGCGACCACCGCAGTGACAATCGCGGGTACGGAGAGGCGCCAGACCCACCCGGGAATATGCGCCGGCAACTGCGGCCAGATCATCGCGGCCAAGATCACGAAACTGGTCACCACCACCAGCGACAACGCCTCCACATCCAAGAAGAATACCGTCCAGAGCGAGACCAAGGCCAGCAGGCCGCCGAGCAGCCACTTGAGCCGGCGCATCTCGTCGAGATTAAGCTGTGGCCGTGGGGATGCCGTCGACATAAGCAGTGACTCCGCGCGCTCCTTCCGGCGCAAACGTAATAACATTTCGTGTTTTCCCCAATGGAGGCGGGGTGCCCTCCCTGTCTGCCATAACCTTGGCGACGACGGAACCCAGCTGCGTAAAATTCGTGAACGATAATGCCGCTTCGCCCAGCCCTCCCGGTTGCAACCGAGCAAGGTCGTCCAGAAAGGCTTCGACATCGCGCGCGCGTCGGATGTCGCTGCGCGGACTGCCGTTGAGCGACACACCTTGCAGTCGTCCCGTGGCAAACAAATCTTCCGCCAACGTACCGGCCAAACTGCACAGCAACTCAAATTGGATCGGATTACTCCAAACCTCCGCCGGGGTATCGAGTCGCAGTGAAAAGCCATCCCGACTTTCAGCCGCAAATTGCCGAACCATCATCTGCCCCAAGCGAGCACTGGCCTTCCAATGGATGAGTCGGTGTGAATCGCCTTGGGCGTACTTCCGCAACGCCAGCAAATCTTCCCCGATTCCCGCCCGCGCGGTACGCTGGCCTTGCTGCCCACCCGACAGCGCGGCAGCCCCGCCCCGCCACTGATACTCAATCCGTGCCGGCCACACCAACACGGTCTGCTTCAGCCCGGTCCCAATATTTTTCCTCAAGAAACCAAAAGGGAAAAGCGAACCCACGCCCGCCAATTCCAAGGCGGCCTCGCCGCGTTGCTCAGGTTTATAGCCCCACTCCACCGTGGCCTCGCCCCCCACTTCCAACCGTTCACGCAGGGTGACGCGTCCCCGGACGATCAACTTGTCCAACGCTTTTAATACCTCGCGTACCTTCATGCCTTTCTCCTCTTGGACAGAAATCGGCCCCGGCCGGGGATGCGTAACGAAGTCGAACCACAATCCATAAGTGGGCAGCCATTTTTTTTTATTCTTCACCTGCACCGCCACCAACGTTTCATGGCCTGCCCGCCACGGCCCAGCCGGCGGCAAGCGCCAGCACACCCCGGAAAAATTAAACCAGGAAAGCAGCCCGCTGAGCAGCAGGCACGCCAGTAACAAGGAAAGAGTGATGAACAAAATATTACTCGCCGTATTGTACGCCGCCGTGCCGATCCCCATCGACACTCCCATTAAAAACAAACCCGGAATCGTAACTGAAATCCGATGCCGCTTGGGTGGAAACACCAGCGACCAGAGCAGCACCTTCCAGGCAAAACCCCGTCGGGCGCGATCCGGTGCGCCGGGTCCCTCCCAGACCACCGCCGATGACGTGAGTGCCGGAGCGGAATTCATGCGCGAGAAAAGTGATTCAGGGAAGAACGCGCGATCCGCTTCTTAAGGTGGAACCCGGCCTCCGGACGGGTTTCTTTGGTGAGCGTTCGACAAACCCGTCCAGCCTGTCCGTCGTAGCCTTGGCGAAGTCGGAGGGCCGGGTTCCACTCTTCAATCCGGATCATTGATAAAATGAAGGTGGCTTCGACTGGAGCTTTGCGGCCAGCGTTGGTTTGATCAGTTCGCATTTGGCATTGGGTATTGGCCCTTTCCCCTCTCACACCGGCACCGGCAACGCCCCCACCATGCGCCGCAGTGCCGCCAGCACCGTCCGCCGTTCCTCCAACGCGTCGGATGTTTGCCGGCCCAGTGACAGGCGGTGTGTCAACACCGGCCCCACCATCTCCTGCACATCTTCCGGCACCACGAAATCCCGACCCCGCAGCAGTGCCCGGGCTTGTGCGGCCACCCGCAAAGCCAAGCCGCCGCGCACGCTCACGCCTGCTTTAAATTCCACCTCGGTCCGGGTCGCCGTTACGATTTTTAAAATATAATCGAGCACGCTCTCTTCCACAAAAATTTTACCGGCGAGCGCCTGAAGTTTCAGTACCTCGGTGCGAGTCGCGACGGCATTGAGGGCGATGGCATCGTAGCCGATCTTCGGTGAGCGTAAAATCTCGAGCTCATCCGCCGGCAAAGGGTAACCCATTTGCACGCGCATTAAGAAACGATCCATCTGGCTTTCAGGCAGCGGGAATGTGCCCTCATAATCGATCGGATTTTGCGTCGCCACTACCATGAAAGGAGCACCCACCGTGTGCGCCGCGCCGTCCACCGTCACCTTCGCCCGGTCCATCACTTCCAGCAGCGCCGACTGGGTTTTCGGTGTAGCGCGATTGATCTCATCCGCCAACACGATGTTGGCAAACACCGGACCCGGTTTAAAAACAAACTCCTTCACGTTCTCATCGTAGATGGAGATTCCCGTCACATCACTCGGCAGCAAATCGCTGGTGAACTGCACGCGGGAGAACGAACAATCCATCGAGCGCGCAAGCGAGTAAGCCAAAGTGGTTTTACCGACCCCGGGCAAATCCTCGATGAGCAAATGGCCACCCGCCAACAAACACACGAGGGTCTGGTCGATCACATCGTCCTTCCCCTTGATCGTAACACGCATATTGGCCTTGAGCCGGGCAAGAGCCTCGCGCGCCACCGCGACATCTGGAGCAGAAACATAATCACTCATGAACGGACATTACAGCTCCCTCCCATCCGCGCAAATGGATTTCCGATAAAGTATCGCCCTGACTAAGCAGTAACCATGCAGAGGAATGCCCGCGAAACACACGGAACACGCGAAAGTCCGAGGCAGAACGGGAAACCGCGTGTGGTTTTTTGAACTCACGATACGATGACCATGAACGAGAATTCTTTCCGTAGTTTTTCATTCGCGTCTTTTCGCGTTTTTCGCGGGCAACTGAATCGTTACAATTAAGAGCCTAAATATGGTCCCGCGTTGTTTTCGACGTGTGTCGCCAACTATAACCGATTCAAAGCGGGCCAGCCAACACCGCGCAGTACTCCGGCACGCATGGTTTCGTGCTTGTACCAAAGAATGACGACACTTACCTTTGGAAATGATCTCTCTACAAAGAAAATCACCATCCCGCCGCAAGGTCGCGACTCAGACCACGATTTCCCCCGCCTTTCAGACCACCCTGGCCGCCGAAGCGGTCCGGCTGCTAAAACTTCGCCCGGGTATGATCCTGAGCCAAACCGTCGAGGGCAACCGTCTCATTCTGGAACCGCTGCAGGACGTGGATTCCCTCGCCGGTTCGCTCGGCAAAGGACGGACTCCGGTCAGCCTGGAAAAGATGAATCAAGGCGCGAAGACGGCCCTCGCCCAAGCCGGACGCAAGGGACTGCGCACCGATGCCTAAGTCCATTGCCATCGACGCCAACATCATCGTCCGCTATCTGACGGGCGATGATCCCCAGCAATCGCCAGCGGCCACGGAGATGTTCCGCGCCGCCGGAGCCGGACGCATCCAATTGATTATCCCCACTCCGACCCTTCAGGAGACGGTTTATGTGCTCGAAACTTTCTACGGCGGGACGCCCGAGACGATCGCGCCCAAGCTCGCCTCGTTGCTGAGCCTGCCCGGCGTGGATTGCCCGGATGCCCGCTGGGTGCTGGACGCCATCCAGTGGTATCGCGCCAAGCGCGCCGATTTCGGCGACGCCCTGCTCTGCGCCTACGCCCGGCACCATCACTGCGAAGTGAGCACGTTCGACAAAGGCCTTATCAATAAATTTCCCGAAGTCACCGCCACCGAGCCAGCCAAGACGAAGAGCAAGTGACTACTCCCGCCTAATTTGACAGGGCATGCCGAATCACTCGAATGCCGCACTGACAGCAGCGAACTAGAAAAACATGATGAAACTTAACCGCACCCCAAGAGTGATTGTCGCAGTCTGGTTTTGGCTATCGTCACTTTTGCTGGCGCGAACTTTGCCGATTATCTACGGTTCACTCGGGCGATGGCACGCGCGACGGGACTGACGCAAGAACAACTGCGGGCGATTGGTGATCGATGCCGCAACGTTTCCAAAGGCAAGTTCGAGGATTTAGAAGAGTTCGATGTGCCTGTGGAGTTTGAGCCCCTGAAATCGAACAAGGTTTCCCTCTTCCCTGGAAACACCAGCTGTTCACTCTATTCTTTAGGCGAACTCTATCTGGATTTCAGTGTGAATACATCGCCAGATAACCAGGAAATTTACTTTTTCACCAACGAGAAAGGTCCTCAGAAGACCACAACATGGTGGAACCGAGATCCTGTCTTGACTCAGCAACTCTCACCAAATCAACGCCTCGTTACCATCACGTACAATTCCTGTGAGTGGATCGTGCTGGCGAATAAAATCATGGTAATCGGACGACCAACCTATTCCGGCTTTGGAGACCGGATGCTTGCCAGCAGCTTGATCTCCAAAAACGACCGCGCCTTGATTCTACAAACTATAAGTGAAATTCCTCAGAATATCAGAGGGAAAATAGTTAGCGACGAAGGCGTCAGTGATGGGACTCATTTGAGCGTTCGTTTTTCTTCAGACGGAAAAAGAAGCGATGGTGATATCGTGGCCTCAAATGCCTGGACGGACGAAATCGGCCCTTTGCTCGACGTTATCTCTCGTTTGTCACCCAAAGACTACCCGATCTCCTTCAGGGAACAGATTGCAACCATGTTTCAAAATCAAGAACGCCCCCCAGCCACAGTGCGTACTCTCAGTGATTGGGACGCAATGTACAACCCAAGACCGAAGACACCGTGGTGGTGCGTCTGGCGGTCGCTCATCAAGTAAAGCGCAATCCGTATCTTGTCTGTTCTGCTCTTAAGCTAGGGACGGACCGCTGGGCCGTTCGCGAATGTTTTTACGGCGGGCCCAGCGGTCCCGCCCTACCCCAATTCAAAAATACGCGCCCAAAAAAGGCGGGATCTTGCGATCGCGCCGGGTAAGTGATCCGAGCCTCACCTTGCGCTCACTTCTTCAGTGTCGCGCAAAAGCGGGCGAGGCGTTCGACGCCTTTCTTGATGATCTCGTCGCTCGTGGCATAACTGAGGCGGAGATAACCTTCCGCACCGAATGCGGAACCGGGCACGGCCGCTACCTTTTCCTTCTCGAGCAACTGGGCGCAGAAATCCACGTCCTTCAGGCCGAAGCTGGAGATGTTTGGGAAAAGATAAAACGCTCCTTGCGCGAGCAAGCAGGTGACACCGGGGATCTTGTTCAGCTCGGCGTGCAGGAATTTGCGACGGCGGTCGAACGCGGTCTTCATCTCGCTGAGGGCGGCGACGGCTTTGTCCTTTTCCTTCAGCGCGGCGAGTGCGCCGTACTGGGCAAAGGTGGTGGCGTTGGAAGACATCTGGCTCTGCAACTCGGCGCAGGCTTTGGCGATGGGCGCGGGTGCGACGAGCGTGCCGAGGCGCCAACCGGTCATCGAGTAGGTCTTGGAGAAACCGGC
This sequence comes from Opitutaceae bacterium, assembly GCA_025360455.1. Classification (GTDB taxonomy): domain Bacteria; phylum Verrucomicrobiota; class Verrucomicrobiia; order Opitutales; family Opitutaceae; genus Didemnitutus. The sequence continues at coordinate 16,924 of JANYCF010000310.1, forward strand.
GACGGTGATCGTGCGTTTTTCGACTTCGGCGCCGAGCATCGCGAAATTCACGGGCTGGTGCCCATCGTAAATCAGGTGTTCGTACATCTCGTCGGAGAGAACGTAGAGATTGTGCTTCACGCAAATCTCGGCGAGCGCGGCGAGTTCAGCGCGGGTGTAGGCGGCTCCGCTGGGGTTCGACGGACTGCAGAGAATGAGCAGCTTGGACTTCGGCGTGATGGCAGCTTCGAGTTGCGCGGGGGTGAGTTTAAAACCGGCTTGGTCGTCGCAGAGGATGTACTTCGGCACGGCGCCGGCGAGTTTCACCATCTCGGGATAGCTGACCCAGTACGGCGCGGGAATGATGGCTTCGTCGCCGGGATTGCAGACGGCCATGATGCCGAGGTAGCAGGAAAACTTGCCGCCGGGCGACACAACGACCTGGGCCGGAGTCAGCTTGTAGCCGTACTCGGCGGCATAGCGTTCGACCACGGCGACGCGCAATGGCTCGATGCCGGGCGTGGGCGCGTACTTGGTCTTGCCGGCCTTCAGGGCGACGATGGCGGCCTCTTTGATGAACTCGGGGGTGTCGAAGTCAGGTTCGCCGGCGGCGAAGCTGCAGACATCTTCGCCGGCGGCCAACATGGCCTTGGCTTTCGCATCGATGGCGAGCGTTGGTGACGGCGATACGTTACGGGCCCAGACGGAGAGCGGATGTGGTGCGTTCATAAGCACGCGTACCAAAATACCTGCGACCCGCGAAGGCAAGTCAGGCCTTACGCTTCTTCGTCATAAGCGGCGGCACCAACTTGCTCGGCCGCGTAGGCTTCAGCTGTGGTTTAGACTTAACTCCCAATTTTGACTTGGGCTTGGGGATCGGCTTTGCCTTAAGTTTCGCTTTGGGCTTGGGGGCAACAGGGCTGGGCTTGCGGTCTGCAGCTTTGCTCTTCTGCCGAGGGGCGCGAGTCTTGGCCGCGGGTGTGGCCACGGACTCAGCCGGGGCGGATTCATCGATGGGAATTTCCAATTGGCCCACCGACTCCGCTTCCAGTTGGGGCAGATACGCCTCGACGGCGGCACGGACCAACTGGCCCACGCTGGTGTGTTTGCTGCGCGCGGTTTTTTTCAGGCTGCGCCGGATTTCGATCGGGAGACGCACGGAAATGAACACTTGGGCCGCACGCACCACCACCATGTTGGTGAAATCATAGCGCTCCAGCGCCGTACGGATAATGGCGCTGACCGATTGAGCTTTTTTATCGCGCACGGGCTCCGTCAGCCGGTCGAGAAACTCCACTTCGAGCTGCATCGCGAGCGGCCCCACTTTGGTTCTATGCTGCATAATTTAGAAACGCTCCACCTTGACGCCCTCGGGCAACGCGGCCGGCGTGCCCAACGATTCCGGAGCGAAAATCGCGTCGGGCAGCGTGAGATTGAGCGCTGCGGCGGTGACTTCGAAACGGGTTTTGTCGCGAGTGGAACGATGGCGCAGATCGATTGATTTCACGAACCACTGTTCCCCCACTTTCTTCAGGTCGAGCACGCTGATGGATTTGATCAAACCGCCTTTGGGGTCGAGCAACTCGGCCTGCACCAAGGCATGAAACTGGGTATCGAGCGCAACGCGAACCGCACCGAGATCGGGCCGGGCTGCCACCAAATCCGCCGGCGGATAAAGGAGGAAACTATAGGCTGGGCGGCTGCGTACCTTGGCGATGCCTTCATAGGCGAAATCATCCCAATACAGAAAAGGCATCTGCAAATCGAAGAGCGTGAGATCGGTGCCGCTGATCGGGGCCAAGGATTCGGCCGCAGTCAGGGCGCGCGCGGTGGGCTGGTTGGCATTCTGTTGCCAACTCGCCGGCTGCGGGCCGCTTTGGATTAACCAATTTTGCGGGCCATCGGGGTTGACCAGACTCAAACGCGTCAATGGCCCCTGCGCGTTGCGCCGACCGAAGAGCTGGCCGTGCACAGTTCGCTCCGCCCCTTTGTGGGGCAGGACCCGGAGGGTAAATTCCAGCCAATACGCACCGGCGATCCCAGCGGCGCGAAATTCCTCCAAGGCCTGACGGCCCTCCGCTTGATCGGCCGTGCCCCCGGAAACAAAGACCGGAGCAGGCCGGTTCGCGGCGGGAGTTTGCGCCGGCAACAGGCCGGCGAGCAGCGCAAAAAATAATGCCGTAGCCACAGGCCACCGTGCCTGTGGGATCGAAGTCACCGGCAGGCAGGGACGCCTGTCGCTACCGCTCAAAAACAAAGCCCGGCGGATGGCCGGGCTGGGAAAAGCATTACTTGGCCGGCACACTCGGAGGTGGCGTTAAGGGCTGAGCGGCGGGCGTGACAGCGGGTAGAGCGGCGGGCGCGACGACAGTGGGCAATTTGCTATCCACGGCAACGTGATGCTTGGCTTGATAAATATGGGCCAGATAAAGCCCGAAGGTCAGAACGAAAAACGTGACGGCAGCCTTGATCGTGAGCCCGCTGAGCACATTACCGGCTTCGGCGCCGAAGGCCGACTCCATGCCGCCGCCACCCATGGCGGCTACGCCAGCGTCAGATTTGGCTTTCTGCATGAGAACAAGAAAGACCAAAACGATGGAAACGAAGATCAGGATGGCGGTGAAAATACCGATAAGCAGGCTCATAAAGGGGCAGAACCAAGGTATTCAGCCGGGCTTTGTCAACCAAAGTTCTGGCGGTTCGGTAGAGTCGGGTTCTACCTGTCAGAAAAGTCGTGTCTTGCGGGAAAACCCTGCGGCCTAACCTCAACCCTGTGGCCGGTCGTAAAATATGCGTACGTCAGCCTTTCGGGTGTTCAGCAGTTGAGTCGCACGCTCCAGGGCCCGTTTCGTACTGATGGTGGGATTCGATTCAACGGGGAACATATTCTCCGCGCCAATTTTTTCGAATAATCCGCTGTTTCGCAACACGCGCCCCACACTCTCGCTCATGCCGCTTATAACAAGGTTCCGATCGGTTTGCTTCAGGTAGTCATGGAGATGTTCCAGCGCGAGGACCGTAGAGGCATCAAGGTGCCGGGCGTTTTTCATGCGCAAAATGAAGACCTTGATGTTCTGATCCTCGGCTTGACGGCGCACTTGCTCCTGAAATAGATCCGCCGCCCCGAAGTACAAGTCGCCCTCGACATGGATGATGGAGATAAGCGGGTTGGTCCGTTCCTCGGGCTTGTTGAGTTCGGTAAGCACGCCGCTATCGTTAAAGGTGTATTCCACCAGCAGAGGGGTGCTGCTCTTCTGGAGAAATGCTGCCAGCGACACCCCGATCCCCACATAGATAGCCGTGTCGAGTTTCAGGAAAAGCGCTGAGATAAGCGTAACGAAAAACACGACGGCATCGGAACGGGTTGATCGGCAGCAAACCCGGATTTCATGCCAGTTGAGCATCTTAAAACCGACTCTGATCAAATGGGCGGCGAGCGCCGCCACAGGGATATAATTAAAAACCGGAGTTACAAAAAGCAGCACCCCCAACACGACCACACTGCTGAGCATGGAAGATATCTGGGTAGCTGCACCGCTCTGATAATTCACTGATGATCGGGCAAAGGAGGAAGAGCCCGGCACGCCATTGAACAGTGCGCAGGCAATATTTGCCACGCCCATGCCAACTAGCTCCTGGTTGGGTTCGATTTTTTGGCCGCTTTTCGCTGCGAGCGCCTTGGTAATCGCGGTCGCTTCGAGAATACCAATGATCGCCACGGCCACGGCCGTTTTGAAAAGTTCTTGAAAAGCCTCCAGTTTCTCCACGCTCCACTGAAAACCGGCCCAGCTGGGCAATACCGCACTCAACGCCCCTTCATCCCGAATCAGCAACAGCGGGATTTGGGGATAAAAATGCGCCAGCACCCGGGCCAGTACCCCCATGAGAGCGAGACCAATCAGCGCCTCCGGCCAATGCGGACGCCACCGGCGTACCAGCCAGAAGGTCAGGAGAGTCAGGCCGCCTGCGCCTAGTCCCCAAAGCGAAACCCGGCCTTCCGCCAGATGGGCGATGGCCGACCAAAGGCTGATCGAAAACCCGGTTTGCGGAGGGGAATCACAACCAAGCAAATTATGCAGCTGGCTCGTGATCAAAAGCACTCCGATACCGGTGCTATAAGCCACCACGACGGCGCGAGAAATAAATTTGGTGACCTCGCCAAAATTCAACAAACCGGCAACCAACTGGATTGCTCCGATCAGCAACGCCAGCAACACCGCCAGCTGCAGTGGCGGAAAGCCGAGGGCGGCGAAACTCGA
>JANYCF010000324.1 GCA_025360455.1 Opitutaceae bacterium
GCCCCGGCGGCCGCACGCTTACGATCCTTTTCCGCGGCGGGTCTGCGTCGCCCCACCGTTGGACATAAAGGTCAATTGTACGCGATGCCGGCAGGTCCGTCGGAAAAATCTGGGCCGAATTGCTGTCCGCGCCCGACTCAATCTTACGATCCTTTACCCAGCCCCATCCCCTCACTTCCTACGACATCAGCGCGGCCGGGAACACTCCACTGCGAAACGCGAGCCGCCGCTCACTGCGTTCGCCATTGCGCTCGCCTAACCCGAGCGCGAACCAATCGCCGCGCTGTCGCGCGGCTCAACTCAACTCGCGACTTGCTTGAGGTAACCTTCCAACATTGTCGCTACAGCTTTTTGATGTGAACGTGGCAACTGATCGAGTCGTTCAGCTAATTGCGTGAATTGCGAAGGCGGACCAGGTTTCTTAACTGTGCGGGTGACGTCATTAAATAACTCGCTGACGGAAACACTAAAGAAAGCGGCAACTTTTTCGACAACCTCCATGCTTGGATTTTTTGCGTCGCGCTCATAGTAGACAACTTGATCGCGAGTCATGCCGATTTTTTCGGCAAGCTCCCGTTGTGAAAGACTGCGAGCAATACGGAAAGCGGCCATACGTTGGCCGAATTTGGGAGCGGGTTTGGTGGGTGGGCGACCTCCTGGCATGGCCCAAGTGTAGCGTAGTTGTGGATTTGAAGCTTGCATGTATTGGCATTAATACCACAACTCGCGCGCAGATGAAAACTACAAAAAAGTTTTGAAACTGCGGAAACACCCAAACGGAGAACAAAAAATGTCCCTGATCCCCGACGACGAACCTGATGAAATCCACCGCGAGATTCCTCTCGCTGCCGCCGGGCACATGCCCGGCGAGACCAACGCCATCCTTCCAGCTGCCATGCCGCCGATCGCACTGACCCTCTGGGGCACGACGCGCGAAGGCGGGAGAATTATCTCCCGGCCGCACGTCGTCACCGGCCCGGTCGAAATGTTCGGCCTGTGTACTCTGCCGGTGCCGCTGGAATGGCGAGAGCGCGTGATCCCGATCAACTTTGACGATGACGAGGAGGGCGCGCCATGCCGCTGATTCCCGACGACGAAATTGAACGCATCAAACGCGAGACGGATCTCGCGGCCGTCGTCCGCTCACGCGGCGTGGCGCTCACGCAGAAAGGCGGCGACCTGATCGGGCTTTGCCCGTTTCATAAAGATGAAAATCCCTCTCTGCACGTCACTCCGGCGAAACGGCTCTGGCGGTGCATGTCGTGCCACGCGACGGGCAACGTCATCCAATTTTTGATGCGCTTCGACGGGCTTTCTTTCCAGCATGTGATCGACTTGCTGCGCGCCGGGATGGCGTTCAAGTCGCCGCCGACCTGCACGCCGGTCAAGAAATCCACCGTGCCGCGTCTGCCTGCGCCGGTGAAGCGGGACGCCGACGACCAGGCGGCGCTCCGCCAGGTGCTCGATTACTACCACGAGCGCTTGAAGGAAAACCCGGACGCGCTGGCCTATCTTAAAAAGCGCGGCCTCACGGCCGAGGCGGTCACGGCGTTCAAGATTGGATTCGTCGATCGCACGCTCGGCTTGCGCTTGCCGCAGAAGAACCGGAAGGAAGGTGCGGCGCTGCGCGCGCGCCTCACGCAACTCGGCATCTACCGGAAGACCGGCCACGAACATTTTCGAGGGAGGATCATCTTTCCAGTGATCGCCGAAGACGGCACCATCGGCACGGTCTACGGCCGCGCCATCGACGATGGCGGCAAGCACGAGCGGCATTTGTTTTTGCCCGGACCGCAGCGCGGCTTGTGGAATCCCGCCGCACTGAAATCATCCGAGGTGATCCTCACCGAGGGAATCATCGACGCGCTGACGTTCTGGTGCGCGGGCTTCAGGAACGTCACGACGAGCTACAGCGCGAAGGTTCTCCCCGAGGAAATGCTCGACGCGCTGATTGCGGCGAAGGTGGCGCGGGTCTTCATCGCCTTTGACCGCGACGAGGCCGGGGACCACGGGGCGGAAGCCGTGGCGGCGCAGCTCATGGCCCGCGGCCTCGAATGCCGCCGCGTGCTTTTCCCCCACGGCCAGGACGCGAACAGCTACGCCGTGGCCGTGACTCCCCCCGAGAAATCCCTCGCCGTCCTCTTGAACGCCGCCGCTTGGCTGGGTAAGGGCAAAGTGTCTTCACCCGTCGCGCCCGCGCCTTCTTCTTTAGCTGCTTCTGTAGCTGCTGAACGTGCGCCCGAGGTTGCGCCCACGCCCAACGAGGCGACTAAGGAAAAAAGCTCTGTGCCCTCGGTGTCACAACCTGTCTTGGTTTTGAGCGGTGAACATTGGTTGCTCGCCATCGATGGCCGCGAGTATCGCGTCGGTGGACTCGAAAAAACGCTCGG
>JANYCF010000333.1 GCA_025360455.1 Opitutaceae bacterium
CCAACTTCAAGCGCTTCCGCCAACTGGTCGATCGCTGCGTCGATCTCTCGATCAAGCTTGCCGACCGTCAGACCGAATTGCGGCGGACCGCTCCGCCAAACGTAACCTGACCGCCGCTCAAGAACTCGGCACTCTCAAGTAAGTGATAACATTGGCATTAAAATAAAGCCTGCATACGTAAACCTGCTTTGAATTTGAACACCATGGCTTCTCGCACAAATTCGGGAGCCGTAATATTACTTTTTTGCTTTGTAGCTGGCGGGGCTTTGGGCTGATATCTTGTCAGGGCGGCGAAGAGTAAAAGGGGAGTTCCACTGGAACCACCAAAGTCGAAGACGCTCGATAAGCTTTCTTTTTCACTAGCGGTAGCGGGGGCTACAATATTGATTGTGGTCCTTTGCCTGTTTATCGCACTCTGGCTTGTATGATCTTCAATAAAGGAAAGGCAAAGGGAGTTAGGTCATGGGGCTTGGGGTAATTGGTCGTTTGTTCCTTTAATCTGAATCAGAGGCACACGTCGCACTGGAGATCCACTTTGTTACGTTCCTTCACACCGCCTGCTTCCTCCTTCACACTCATCGTTCGCTCCGTGCGGTGGAGATCAGCCCCGCCGGTGCCGGCCTTGAACCACCACCCGAGCGACCAGCGATGAAGCACTCGCGCAAAGATAACGCCCGTCCATCATCGGGCATTTTCGGCGTAGAATTATTCCGCTCGCAGCGCGATCATCGGGTCAACCTTGGTGGCGCGTCTAGCGGGCAGCCAGCACGCGAGGAGGGCCACCGTGAGAAGCATCACGGAGACTCCGAGTAACGTCACGGGATCCGCACTGGCGAGGCGCGGCATCAGGGCGCCGAGAAACCGTCCCAACGCCAACGCCCCGACGAGACCCAATACCAAACCAAACAGCGCAACGCGGAGCCCTTGCTTCAACACCAAGCCAAGCACATCCGACTGTTGCGCCCCGAGCGCGAGTCGCACCCCAAATTCGTTGGTCCGCTGAGCCACCGCATGCGCGGTCACACTGTAAAGGCCGACAGCGGCGAGCACCAGGCCGAGCAACGCGAATCCACCCAAGATCCGACCCACGAGACGGAGATCGCGCTGTTGAAAATCAATAAACTGCCGCACCGTGGCGACTTGTTCGACGGCCAAATCGGGATCCACCTCGGCGACGGCGCGTCGCAGCCCTTCGGCCAACGAAGCGGGCACCAGTCCTCGCAACACCAAGTTGGCCCAGGCCCATGGTTCGTGCACGAGAGGTTTGTAGATCTGCAGCCGCGTTGTTGGTTCGGAATAATTCGCAGCCGTATCAACATCACGGACCACGCCGATCACCTCGGCCCAGGTAATATAACCGCTATCATCAGTCTTGATCCGTCGGCCCAAGGCACTTTGACCGGGCCAGAAGTGTCGCGCGAGAGTCTCGTTGATAATGATAACAAACGGATCGGTCGCCTTCATATCGGGTGAAAAGTTTCGTCCCTCCAACAGCGGTATGCCCAGAGCCGCGAAATAATCGGAGGTAATCATCACATGAAAAGCGCGCGGGGCCAACGCGGTGGGGCCAGTGGGCAGGCCTTCCGTGTAGATCGGACGTTCGCCCGAATAACTGTCCAAGGGCAATGAACTACAGATGGCGGCATGTTCCACACCGGCCACACTGGCGAGTCGGCGTTCCAGTTTTTTGAAAAACTCGACGCGTTTCGGTTCGGTGTCGAACCGCGACTCCGGCAACGGCAGGCCGGCGGTAAGAACAGACGCCGTATCCCAGCCGGATTGGCGTTGAAGAAATCGGGTGAACCCGCGCTGCAAAATGCCCGCACCGGCGAGGAGCACGAGAGCCAGTGCCACTTGGGACACAATTAGCGCATTGCGCAAAAAATAATGACCTCGGCCTGAGGTAGAGCCCCGCGATTGCTGCTTCATGGCTAAATTCAAATCCACGCGCGTGGAAAGCCACGCTGGCAAAAGCCCAAAGAGCACGCCGGATACCAGTGAGACCGCGATCGTTAAGGCGAGCACCGTCCCATTCAGCGACAGATCAAGGTCGGATGCCCCGCCCACCGCGAGATGCCGTGTGATCAAACCATTTAATCCGATGGCCACGACGAGACCGAGAGCCCCACCCGCCAAAGAAAGGATTACGCTTTCACAGAGTTGTTGTCCGATCAACCGGCCACGCGTGGCCCCGAGAGCGGCACGAATAGCCAGATCGCGCATGCCCGCCGCAGCGCGTGCGAGCTGAAGATTGGCCAGGTCGGCGCAGGCGATCAGCAACACGAAGCCGGAGAGGCCCAACAGCAACCAGTACATCCGGCTGGCGGTGGCATCCATGAGCGCCTTCTGCAGCGGCAGCACCCGATAACGCAAACCGGCATAGCTCTGCGCGTGTTCTTTCTGCTGCGTGGCAGCGAGCGGAGCAAGACTGGCCGCCGCACTTGTCGTGGTGGCCCCGAACTTCAATCGGCCCACGAGCGTGAAAGTTTTATAGTCGCGGCTGGTCAGTTGATCATGGGTGAAATTCAACGGACGCCATAACGCGGCGGTGCCCCAGAGGGGCGGATATTCGGCCGAGGCCGGCATGACCCCGATGATCGTCACCGTCTCCCCATCGAGATGCAGCGTGCGACCGATCACCTCCGGGCTGCCACCGTAGCGTTGCTGCCACAGGCCATAGCTGAGCAATACCACCTGATTTTTCCCTGCTGCGTTTCTTCCCCGGTGAACGGACGGCCCAGCACGGGTTTGATACCCAAGGTGTCAAACATCTCGGCCGACGCGGCGACGCCGATCATGCGCTCAGGGGCGCGGCCTGGCTCGGCCAGAGAATAAAACACCCAGCTCAGCGTCGCGAGGGAATCAAACGCGTCGGCCTGCGTACGGATTTCACGCTGCTCCGCTTCGGCAAACTCGCGCATCTCGCCCTGTTGCGTCGTCGCTCTGATTTGCACCAGCCGCGCCGGCTGCGCGAAGGGCAGCGAACGAAAGAGCACCGCGTCAATCAGGCTGAACATCGCGGTGTTGACCCCGATGCCAAGCGCCAGAGTCAGCAGCGCGATGGCGGTGTAAACGGGAGAATTCCGGAGGGCACGGAGCGCGAGCGAAGTGGGGTGCATACTCATCGATTTAACCGGTCTCATTCGAAACTCAAGCGACGACCACATAGTGGGCCGCGCGTCCGGTTCACTCCTCGCACACCAAGTCCGGCCACTTCGTCTTGGCGTAGTGGCGCACGCCTTCGATGACCGCTTGCACCAACGGTGACGGTTCGCCGCGCCAAAGTGCGCCCATCGTCACGGGAGCAAAACCGGTCAACGGAAGCGTCCGCACCTCGCGCGATTTCGCTTTCGGATTAACCAGCACGTTCAGGCCGATGCCATCGCCATTGGCCACGTAACGCGTCACCAAATCGAGCGAGGTGACTTCGACCACATTGCGCCAGGTGATGCCGCGACGCTTCAGCTCGTTGAGAAATTCCCGCACAATCCCGGTATTTTCGGACAAACAGATCAGCGGTTCGGCGATTTTCTTTTGCGCCCACAATTCATCCGCTGATTTGTAGACTGATTGGGGGTGCACCTGCAGCACCAATGGTAAACGCGCGAGGTTCGTCAGGTGCAATCCCGCCGGCGCCCGCCGCGGCACGGGGATAAAAGCGACATCCACCTGCCCTTCTCTCAACCACGCTTCGACCTCGGATTGAAAACCCATCGTCCGCAGGCTAAAGCGCATTTTGGGAAAGGTTTTCCTCATCTGTTGCATGACCGCCGGCAGATGATCCCGCAAAACAAGCTCGGCACCACCAATGTGTAGCTCGGGTTCATTGACTTGGCGCAACTCCGCCGCGACCGCATCGAGTCCTTCGAAAAACGGCTGCACATGGGCAAACAACCGCACGCCTTCCACGGTCAAGCGAAAGGGGCTGCGTTCAAAAAGCTTCAAGCCCAACTCTTGCTCCAGTTTGCTCATTTGCCCGCTCACCGCCGGCTGCTGAATACCATACGGAATTTTTCGCACCGCCGCGCTGATGCCACCGTGCTTCGCCACATAATAGAACAGTTCGAGGTGATGGACGTTCATGCCGTAGTGAAAGGAAGCCCGTTCCGGTCATCAGGCGCAACGACGATTTCCGACGACGCTCGGAATTGCGCCCATCCACTCGTTCTCCTTCTCGTACTCTTTCTCGTTCACCTGCTGGGTTCGGAAAACCGGAGAACAAGGAAGAGCACGAGAAGGAGAACGATGTTTACCAAGACGACAGCCCTTTCACTGCCATCGGATCAAAAATACCGATACCGCCCATCAAACTTATCAACTCACGCCTTCCCGGCGCTTCCGCTATTCTCTGCGCACACCGGCTGGCATCGGTTTGATTCAACCCAACACCCCTATGAAGATCCCGCTCCTTATGCTCCTAATTTCGCTCCAAGTCGTCCTCATCATCGGACTCGCCGATTTCGTGGCGGGGGTCGTCCACTGGGCCGAAGACGCTTACTTCACGGAAACCACGCCCCTCATCGGTCAACCCATCATCCGGCCCAATATCGTGCACCATCACTTCCCCCGCTTTTTTACGCGTCTCTCCTGGTGGCAAAGTGCGGCGGAGTTGGTCTTGGTGGGTGCCGCGATTCTCGGCATCGCCTGGCCGCTCGGCCTGCTCTCCTGGCAGTTGGCGCTTTTTGTCGCAGTCAGCGTCAATGCCAACGAAATCCATAAGATGGCCCATCGCACCCGGGCGGAAAACGGCCGTTTCATCTCGCGCCTCCAAGATTGGCGCATTTTGCAAACGTCGCGCCATCACGGCCTGCACCACTCCGATCCGAAAAATACTTATTATTGTCCCGTCACGAATTTCGTGAATCCCGTGCTCGAACATCTTGATTTTTGGACGCGCTTGGAATCTGTCGTCGAATATTTCACCGGAGCGACGCATCGCCACGATACGGCGGTACGCGGCCAAGGTCCGGGGCCCGACTGGCTCGTCGCCTATAAACCAGAACCGAAAACCGCCTGCGCCAAAAACTGCGGACATTGCGCCGGTTGCCTGCAAGCCAAGCATGCGGACAGCCGGGCAGCTTGAGCCGCCCGGCTATATTTCGCAATCACGCTGCACTATTGTAGGTGGGACAGAGGCCCTTGCCTTGACGGTTAGTCAGCCTGTCTGCCCGGCCTTACAGCCCCAAAAGTCTGGGTCCGTTATCACCATTATCGTTACCCCCATCATTAAAAGCATTGTTCTTACTGCCCCAAGTAGCGACGGGCTCACTGGCCTCCAGAAAACGCCGGCCATGGGTATAGTCCCACAGCCAACACGAGCCGTCATGCCGATCATGCACGAGCATGTATTCCGGTTCAGAACCTTCCGCATCGCTGGCAATACTGAACTGGCTTTCGGTCACCGTTTCGATCGTTTTGAGCAAGCGTTTCATGAGCGGCACCTCGTCGAGCATCACGGTCCAATGACCAGCCACGACCACGGGATAGACCCCGGTAAAATAGTAGCCGAAAAATCGAGGGGCGTTAAAGTGCCCGGCAATACCCAGCCGGCGAGCATGTTGCTCCACCGCTTCGATAAATTTGACGCGCCACGCCATATCGCGCGGCAACCGGATTTCTGGAATATTTATTAGTGTATGGTCGATCATGACTTTGGTTCTCCTTCCTTGTACTACTTATAACGGCCATAACTCCCTCTGACTTTAATACGCTTTCGCATCCTTTGCATCAGGTTTGCTAAAAAAATTCTAAAGGCACGAAAACCACGCCGGTTTCAACGACCCAAGACAACGCCTCAAGCGATTTCCTACGGCTTACGATCCTCGGCGATAATATGCGCCCCGCTCGCCCTCGCGCTCACATTATACCAATTACGCGACGGTTCTGGACTTAAGGTAGGGACGGACCGCTAGGCCGTCCGCGAAGGTCCTTACGGCTCGCCCAGCGGTAGCGCCCTACCCCTAGAAATCCAAATGCTCAGAGTAAATGGGTTTAGTCACCGGTTCGAACCCACGCTGTATTGTCCGATGTAGGAGGCGTGCCCACATCGAAGGCAAGTCCGAGTTTGAACGGAAAACTTAACCTCGTAACGCTAGTCCCCGCCCCCCACGGCCCAAAGAATAGCCCGACCAGTCTTGCTACATCGTCGCCTTCTCCAACCGGTTCAAATATACCAACGCCTCAACCCGTGACGTACCGCACATGTCTTCCGAGGGGCGCAGGCTCACGCAAAAAGCCGGTCGCTCGGGCTGGCCAAACAGTGCGCAACGATAGTCTGGCAGCAATTGCACACAGGCCACGCCTGCCGGCTTGCCGTGCGGCATGCCGGGAATTGGTGACGTAATCGATGGCGCAATACAGCAGGCCCCGCAGTTAGTTCGGCAATTCATCTCACTGTAACTCGAGAAATACGCGCGGACCTTTGCTCGGTTTCGCGGGTGGGGCGACAGCCCCTTCAACCGGTGCGGCAGTTTCAGTCGATACCACCGTTTCCGCCGGTACTTCCGGTGCCGCAGACTGTGTCAGGAACAACCGCTCGGGAGAGATTTTGCCTTCGTTGATCAGATAGTCGCGCACCACTTGAGCGCGAGTGGCGGCCAAAGCCCGCAAATCATCCAGCGGCACCTCTACCACCTCCGCCAGCCGTCCCTCCATGTCGGCCAACGGCAGCCCCGCGACTGCCACTTCATGCACCTGCTTCATATATTCCGCCTGCGTATGCTGCTGCTGTTTGGTGAAAGCGTCCTTTTCCCGTTGCTCCCGCAGAGTGACGAAATCGATCACGCGGCGCACAAAATTACCCGGTGGCCGGGGTGGCGGCGGCTCCACGAACGGCGGCGACGGCAACGGCGTGCCAAATTCCGTGCCGGGCGGAAACCTCCGGTCGAACATTCGCTTCACCACCCCAGCGTACTCCTCGGCCGCCACCACAAAATCAGCCGGCGGAGCGGACTTGGGTTCGGGGCGGACCTGCTGATTCGGCACACCTGATTTCGCCACCCCTGTGACAGGAATTAAGGGTGCGCCAGTCTTGGCAGAAAGCGGCGCGGCCAGCTTTGCCTCCTTCATTAATTTTTCTTCCCACGCGGCCTGCCGGACGTTCGCCAGATACTTCGCCCGTTGCATAGCATAACGATCCGCCGCCTCGTCGAAATTCCCCTCGATCCCCAGATTCAACCCGGGGCGGGCGCCAAGGGCCTTCACCATCGTGCCGAGTTTCGTCAGGCTATCCGGTGTGAGCGTACTTTCACCGGGGGCGAATTCTTCGAAATTAAGTTCTTCACCGGCTCCGCCAAACATCGAACCCAGCAGGGAAAACGGCGAGGTCGCCACCTTCAGCAGCAAATTTCCGATCACCTTCCAAACCACCTTGCCAATTTTAAAATCAGGATCGTCCAGACTCCCTTGCACCGGCACATTGAGGACGATTTTTCCATCAAGATCTTTGAGCAGGGCAACACCGAGCCGCACGGGCAGCCCGGTGGCATCGGGACTCTTCGTCGGTCGACCCAACGTGAATTGATCGAGCGTGACCACGTTCGCCATTTCGATTTTGCGCTCGGCAATCTTCGCCTGCACTTCCACAAAAAGTTTTCCGCGCGCCAAATCGTAGCCGGCATATTTACCCACATACGGACTCACGGACAGGAGATCGACGCGTTGCACCGCCAGTTTCGCATCCACGAAAATCGCAGGCCCGAGCGGATCAAATTTCCCCGTGATCGCGACCGGACCGACGCCATCAATCATCGCCTTGAGATCGACTTCGCCTCGGCCCGGATTCTGGGACGACCAACCGGTCAGCGTCCCGCCGAATTTATTAATCGCCAGTCGCACCTGCGGGCTGATTGAGCGATCGGCGAAATTAAATTCACCGCCATTCATGACTACGCGCCCCACTTCGATACTCGGCCCCGTAGCCGGTGGCACCGCTCCGGGCAAAGCCACTGGTTCCAACGCTGGCGCCTTTTCCTTGGGGGCAACCTCCGTGGCACCTGGCTTAGCGAACGCTTGGGCAAGATTTATCGTGCCATCGCGCCCGATGCGCACCCGCGCGTAAGGCGAATTCAAATTCACTTCGGTCACCGCCAGGGAAAGTTGCGGAGCCGTCGCCACTTTAATACCGTTCACGATCAGATCGGAAAATCCCGCGAAGCTCTCGCCGGGTGAGCCGGTCACGAAATCGATTTTTTCCACCCACGCATCGCCGGCAAAAGTCGCAGCCGGCGGCTGCCCAGCCGTGAGCGCCAGAGTTGCGTGGCCCGAAACGGACACCGCGCCGTCCACGAGACGCGCTTCCATCTTTTCCGCGAGATAGGGCGCAAGGGGCAACAGCGCGAGTCCATCGGCTTGAATGGTCAGATCGGCCTGCACCGGTTGGAGAGCAATCTGTCCGGCCACGTGAAGTTTACCCTGGGGCTGCCAGTTGAGGGCCAGCTCCACGGGAATTTGTGCGCCGGGGGCCAAAGTGAAATTTTTCAACGACGCACTGAATCCGTTCACCCCCAATTGCACCGGCTGCGGCGCCGCCAGATCCTGCACCTCGATCGCCCAGTCGCGCAGGGACAATTCACCCGCGTGAAAATCCATGGGCACAGCGTTGGGAGCAGCCGTCGACGAGGCCGAAGCCATGCCCGCGGGAGCCGCCGGAGCAGGTGCCGCCAGTTTGGCCAGATTCAAGGTGCCATCTGCTTCGCGGCGCAATTTCAGTCGGCCACCTTGCAGCGTCACCTGTTGCACACTCGCCTTAAAAGTAAGCCCATCCGCAGCCGCGCCCGTGATATCGGCGGCAGGCAAGTCCAGTAATGTTTCGCCGGAAGCCCGCTCCACCAGTTTTAATTTCCGCAAAGCCAGCGCGACATCGAAAAGTTTCATCACCCGGCTCGTATCCCCGAAATTCACCGCGTAGCGACCGTGCACCGTCAACAATCCGTCGACCAGATCGATCCCGAGTTTGTCGGCGTAGTAGGGCGAATATTTTTTCAACACCAGATTGCTCAAGCCCAGTTCGCCGCCCGAGCGAAAGGGTGTGGCCTGCATCCAGCCTTTCCACGAAAACTTCTCGCCCAACTCCGTCACCGCTTCGAAACTGTACGGCGCCTGCTTGCCACCCATCGTGAGAAAATCCGTCACGCTCAGCCCAACCGGACCGAGCGCGGTGGCGAAAGGCTGCGCACGGGATTGGTCGCGAAAATCCAAGCGCGCTCCAGTGAGCAGAAGATGCTTGATGTGAATCGGTCGGCTCAGCTTGTCCGGTTGCGCCGGTTTGGCGGCCGCTGTCGTGCTATCGGTCAACAGATCGGAAAAATTCAACGAGCCATCGGGATTTACGACCACCTGCGCGCTCGGTCCATTCAGCTCAATCGCCACAAACCGCCACTCCTTGCCGAACAGGCACAGAATCTCGAATTGAACATACAACCGATCCCAGCCCACGAACGTGCTTTTGCCATCGGGTTCGCTGATGGTGAATTTCTCCAGCGTCAGCGCGAGCGTATAGGGATTCACCCGGACCTGCCCGATCGTCACACGCCGATGCAACACCACGCTCAGGCGTTTCTCGGCCTGTGCTTTGATAATCGGCGGCAGACCGAAAAAGCAAAACAAGGAAAACAGCACGAAGGCCGCCAAGCATCCCAGGAAGAGATGACGGCGACGGCGGCTAGCAGCGCGACGACGGGGTAACATAGGAATAGTGAATACGGACAGGATTACCTTTGGCAATCCTGCGCAGAGTCAGACCCACCCGGGCGCAAACGAGTTCCAATGAGACGAACGAAGCGGTTTCAGACAACCACGTCACATCAATCATCATATCCTCGAGCTGTTTTTGTAGGAGCCTGTTTACAGGCGACCTGAATGATCACTAGCAAACCCACACCTGCAAAACTACGCCAAACAGTCGCCTGTAAACAGGCTCCTACAAAAGAAACTGAATCAGCTGACAAGATAACGCACGAACCGCCGCTGGCACCTTCACCGCTCCGGCAAAACCGCCATCAGCGATTCCAGCGCAAGACTGCGGCGGCCACCCGGGCACCGAGCGCCACACCGGCACTCTTGTCCGCAGCATTGGGAGCCACATCGGGGGCCTCTTGGCCGGCTTGGCCCATCGCCCCGCTATAGCTGCTCAGGCGATTCTTGCCGTTCGGATCACCGGGCATTTCATTGTGCGAAACCCACACCATCCCGCATTGCATGGCGAAGATGAAGAAAGTTTGGAGCGTGTGCAGTTTGTCGCCGCTCGGACCGCCCGAGACCGTGAAACCCGCCGCCAATTTATCCACCCAGCCACGACTGTACCAACGCGAACCACCGGCATCGAGGAAGCATTTCATTTGCCCGGCCACATCGCCCATGTAGGTGGGTGAACCCAAAATGATTGCATCGCTGGCGTCGAGTTGCGCGAAGAGCGCATCGTTCACGTAGCGACCCTTGGTGATATCGTCGCCGCTTATGGCGAGGAGATTGACGTTGATACCCACCACGGAGCGGGCGCCAGCGACGACAGCTTCCGCCATCTTCGTGGTGTGTCCGCCGCCGGAAAAATAAACAATGGAAACAGTTTTCATAATGTGTAGCCCGCGAAGAAAAGCCCGCTCCCGAGGTAAGTCAAATTTCCTGCGCGCGCATGCATCCGGGACGGCTACATCTTTCTTGGCGCGAGCCGTTACGACCGTTAACAATTCATCCGCATGAGCGATCTTGTTCCGGAAAGTTTGTCCCCCACCGAGCTGGAGAAATTCCTCCACGCGAAAATTCCTCTCACGCAAGCGATGGGGCTGCACGTCGCCGAGAGCAACGCACGACGGCTTGTGCTCGAAGCTCCGCTCGATAAAAACGTCAACCACCTCGGCACGGCCTTCGGCGGTTCGCTCCACGCCCTGCCCACCCTCGCCTGTTACGCCGGCATCTGGACGCTCCTGCACGAGGCCGGCATCGATGGCCATGTCGTGGTGAAACGCAGCCAGGCCTTTTATCGCTCGCCGGTGAAAGGCCGGCTACGCGCCGTGTGGGAACGCCCCACGCCGGAGATCGTGAAAACGTTTGTCCAAGATCTCCAGCGCCACAAAAAAGCGCGGATGGATGTCACCGCCCTCGTCGAAGGCACGCCTGGAAAGCCCGCCGTCGAATTCACCGGCACCTTTGTGGCTCTGGTGTAGCGCCGCGCGCCGCAGCGTGGCGAAGTTCCAAGGGACAAGGATCAAGTTTCAAGTAATCACCGACCAGTCGAGAACGCCGGCCAGTCTCACACGGGCGCATCTCAATTATTTTCAAGGTAGGGCCGGCCCTCGTGGCCGTGCCGTAGAGCGTGCGACCCGGCACGTCGGCAAGCGACGGCCCTACAGCCATGAAACCCAAGGCAATAAAAACAGGAATACTCCCGTCTCACACTTTCTTGTTACTTGTCCCTTGCTTCTTCCCCCACTTCGCGCGCACTTCGCCGCGCTCAGATATGCTTCGAGTCCGCTTCGTCTTTCTTCACGTAGCCGCTTTCCTGGCGCTGATGATTCACCGCGTTCTTTTTTAAATACGCCTGATACACATCGTCGGCCGACATGCCGAGCGTCTGCGCGAGCGACACCACAAAGTGAAACAGGTCGACGACCTCGACCTTCGCGTTCTGCTCGTCGAACTTCTGGTATTTCGCCCACCATTTCCAGGGCACGCTGTCGATCAACTCGGCCGTTTCCTGCTGCAACGCGCGCGTGTAGTTGAGTATCCACTTGGCCTTTTCCTCATCAGTCGGCGGGGGCAGATTCACACCAATGCGCCGGTTGAGCGCATCTTGCATTTGAAAGATCTCCTCGAATTTATCCATGCCCGGAACGTGAAGCGCCGCGCGGTGGCTGGCAAGCCCGTCAAACAGGGAATTTTTGCAGTTGCGCGAAACCCAGTGTTACAAGAGGGTCACAACCTTATTGCCGCCGTCCGAGAGCGATCCACGCACTCCGGTTGGCAATTCATCCGCGCCGCCGCTCTTGGCTGGCGCTTTTAACCAACAACATAGACATGTCCTCCACAGAATCGTCCGGTGCTTCAGCCGAAGCCACCGCGATCAGCCAGCCGACCGGCGTCACCGCCCCGGCTCCCTCATTCGGCTCCACGCGCGGCTCTGGCCTAGCCCGCGGTAAACGTCCGTCCAGCGGCCCCGCTAGTTCCGCCGCCGCAGCCACCCCCACGGGCTACAAGCCCACTGCCATCGAAATCCTAAACGCCCCGCGCGAATACCAGAATCCATTCGCGCCTGTAAGTCCTGAGCCTGTCGAACGGGCGGCCAACCCAGAGCCCATCGCACCGGCCGTCACTGAGCCTACCGCCAGTGTCGCTACGCCTGCTGCTGTTCCTACCCCGTCAGTCGCCCGTGTGACTCCCGCCACGGTTGCGCCCGTCGCACCTGCCCCGGTCGTTCGCGCCCCTGCTCCTGCCCGGGTCACCGTGAAGCCCTCCAGCGAGATGTTTCCCCTCGACGGCGCTCCCGCTTCGGCCTCCGCCGAATCCGACGAGCCCGCCGAGTTAAACATCCTCCCACCCGAGCGCGCCAAAATCGCTCCCGCCCAAACCTGGGAGAGCGAAGGTTTCAAAGCCACTCGCGCCCCTCGTGAGGAACGCGCTCCCCGTGAAGAACGTCCCCGCCAGGAAGAACGCTCCGAGCGTTCCGCCCCGGTGGATCTCTCTTCCATCCCGGAGAAATTTCTCTACGTGCGCCCCGGTTACAATTACGTGCCGACTCCATCCAACTACGGTGGCGCCCCGCGTGAACCCCGGCCAGCCGGTGGTCAGTCCTACGTGGCTCAACCCGCCAGCTCCCGTCCGACCGCTTCTGCTGCAGCTCCTGCCGCGAAAGCATCCGGCGGCGGTTTCTTCGGTTGGTTGAAATCATTGTTCACCGACTCCGATGCTCCGGCTCCCGCCGCCAGCAACCCCGCTGCCCAACCGTCCGATGATCGTCCCTACAACCGCAATCGCGGCGGCCAAGGCCGCAGCCAAGGCGGCGACCGGGGCGCAGGTCCGGGTGGTGGCGGCCAGGGTCAATCCTACGACGGTGGCCAGCGCCGCAGTCGGGGTGGTCGCGGTCGCAGCCAACGCAGTGGTGGGGAATACCGTGGCGGCCAAGGCGGAAGTTCCGGCGACTCGTCTGCTACTTAATCCTTGGCGCGCCTCGCGCGATTCGCATTACTCAGGCGTCCGCTTAACTGCGGGCGCCTTTTTATTGCTCCCCTCTTTCCGTTTGTAGGAGCCTGCTTGCAGGCGACCCGAACGGCGGACGATCCAAAAATCGCCTGCCAGCAAACTCCTACAATTTCAGTCAGCTTCCCCTCCTCCCCTTCACTCTCACTTAGATCCCCCTTCCATGGCTGACTTAATAGTCCACGGCGGCAAACCCCTGAGCGGCACCATCACGCCCTCCGGCAACAAGAATTCCATTCTGCCCATTCTCTGCGCCACGCTACTCACCGATGAAAAGGTCACGCTCCTCAACGTGCCCAACATCACCGATGTGGAAAAGCTCATCGGCTTTTTCGTCGATCAAGGCTCGCGCATCAACTGGGACCGCGGCGGTGGCCGCATGGATATCGATCACTCCTCGTTCGATGCCGCGCGGCTCGATGGCGAACTGCCTTCCGGCATGCGTTCCGCCGTGCTGCTTTTCGCTCCGCTCCTCCAGCGGATGAAAAAACTCGTCATCCCGACCAACGCCAAAGGCTGCACGCTCGGCATCCGCGAACTCGATCCGCACTTGGAAATTCTCGAAAAACTCGGCGCCGCCGTCACCCACAAGGGTAAGTTGGTCATGCGCCTGAAGAATCGTTTCAAAGGCGCCCGCCACTGGCCGGATTACATGTCCGTCACCGCCACGGAGAATTTTGTTATGGCCGCCGTCCTCGCCGACGGTGAATCCGTCCTCCTCAACGCCGCCAGCGAACCCCACGTGCAGGACGTCTGCGAAGTCCTCGCCGCCATGGGCGCCGATATCGAAGGCCTCGGCACGAGCAAGATCACCGTGCGTGGTGTGAAGAAACTCCGCGGCGGTTCGTTCACGATCAACACCGACCATCACGAGGTCGTCACCTTCCTCGCTCTCGGCGCCATCACCGGCGGCGAAGTACGCGTCAAGAATTCCCTCCCTCATCATTTCGATCTTATCAACCGCTCCTTCGCCAAACTCGGCGTGAAGATCGAATACGAAGGCACCACCGCCATCGTCCGCAAAAACCAAAAGCTCGTCATCGAGCAACCCTTCACGTCGAACCTGCTCGCGAAAATTGAAGCCGCTCCGTGGCCCTATTTCCCCGTCGATCTACTGCCCTGCATGATCGCCCTCGCCGTCCGGGCCGAAGGCGCCGTCATGTTTTGGAACAAGGTTTATGAAGGCGGCTTCACCTGGATGTCCGAGCTCTCGAAATTCGGCGCACACGTCGTCGTCAGCGATCCGCACCGTATCACCGTCTACGGCGCCAAGCCGCTCCGCCCGACAGTCGTCGAGGCGCCTTACATCATCCGCGCCGCCGTCGCGCTTTACATGGTAGCCGCCAGCATCGAAGGAAAGTCCATCGTGAAAAACGCCGACACCATCAAGCGCGCCCACCCGAACTTCGTCGAAAACCTCCGCAGCATCGGCGCCCACGTCGAGTGGAAATAAGAAGAGGTCACCACAGAACACACGGAATACACAGAAATTTTGTGATGACTCTGCTCGCTTCCGTGTTTTCTGTGTTTTCCGTGGTTAAATAATATGGCTTCTCCCGACCAAGCTCCCAAAGGCACCGGCTACCTCACGTCTTCGCTCGCCACGCCGGTCTCGCCCGTCGAAGCCGCATTGCGCCCGCTTTCGTTTTCCGATTTCGCTGGTCAACCCAAGACCGTTGAACGCCTCAAGGTCATGGTCGGCGCCGCCAAGCGTCGCGGCGAAGCACTCAACCACATTCTCCTCTCCGGGCCGCCCGGCCTCGGCAAGACCACCCTCGCCTTCATCCTCGGCCAGGAGCTCGGCCGCACCGTCCGCGTCACTTCCGGCCCCGTCATCGAAAAAGCCGGCGACCTCGCCGGCCTGCTGACCAACATGGAGGAAGGCGACATCCTCTTCATCGACGAAATCCACCGCATCCCAAAAACCGTCGAGGAATATCTCTACAGTGCGATGGAAGATTTCCGGCTCGATATCATGATCGACCAAGGCCCGAACGCCCGCAGCGTCCGCCTTTCGATTCCGCGCTTCACGCTCATCGGCGCCACCACACGCTCGGGCCTGCTCACCGCACCGCTGCGTTCCCGCTTCACGCTCAACACCCGGCTCGATTACTACGACCACGCCACGCTCGAAGGCATTGTCCGCCGCAGCTGCGGTCTGCTCAAGGTGGAGATCGATGTCGGCGGCGCGCAGGAAATCGCCACCCGCGCCCGCGGCACGCCGCGCATCGCGAATAATCTGATCAACTTCTGCCGCGACTACGCCTCCGAAAAAGCGCAGGGCAAAATCACCCAACCCGTCGCCGCCGCCGCGCTCGAACTTTTGGAAATCGACGCCGCCGGTCTCGACGAGATGGACAAACGCGTCCTCCGGTTGATGGCTGAGAATTACAAGGGTGGTCCGGTCGGTCTCGGCACGATCGCCATCGCCGTCGGCGAAGAAGCCGAGACACTGGAAGAAGTCCACGAACCGTTTTTAATTCAAGAAGGCTACCTCGCCCGCACCGCCCAAGGCCGTGTGCTCACGGCCAAAGGCTACCAAGCCATCGGCCTCAAAGCCGCCGTCGGCGGCGATCAGCAATCTTTACTGTAGGAGCGGCTTTACGCCGCGATTTCAAGTTTATGCCCAACCCTCAGCTAACGACGGAACAGAGGGAAACCCTTTTCATGCCATTGTTTGAACGGGTAAAGACCGATCTTGATCAACTCTCGAAAGGTGATCCTGCATTACTTTGGGCTTTACGTCGCAGCTATCGAAGGAATTGGGCTACCTTGAGCGCGGGAAACCGAGCGTAAGAAAGAGACTGAAAGAACAAAAATTTTCTGAGCAAGTGGCCTTTTGTGCCATTTGCCACACCATCATGCCATTCAAAGAAACTGAGCTTGATCGCATTGAAGCTTTTGACGGCTATACTCGGGAAAACACACGATTTGTTCATCACAAATGCCATCGCGCACAACAAAAGCAGAAAGGGTTCCGCTAACCAGTGTTAAAGAT
Source organism: Opitutaceae bacterium (assembly GCA_025360455.1). GTDB lineage: Bacteria > Verrucomicrobiota > Verrucomicrobiia > Opitutales > Opitutaceae > Didemnitutus. The sequence continues at coordinate 16,190 of JANYCF010000333.1, forward strand.
CATCCCCGAATTGACAGCCCGCTGAATTCGACGCAATTCCGCACATGACTACCGCTGTCATGTTTGAGCTCAAACATTGAATTTCGCGACTGACCAAGAACGTACAGCGCGAGCTCAGCGCCTACATATTCCGCAGTCGCATAAAACATCTCGTCGCAAACCCGCCAAGATCAAGATGCACCGTAATCCAGTCACCGGACTCCCCTTTTACTCGCCACACTATGGCTCGCGCCTCTCCACCGCGTCTTCTCCGGCCCCCTTGACAATCCCACTGGGTAATACCACGGTAACACCATGCCGACGCTCACCCTCAAAGTCACCCCGGAGTTCAAACGCCGCCTGACCCGCGTCGCGCGCCAGCGCAAGCTGCCGGTGTCCGAAGTGATCCGCACCGCCGTCGAAAAAGATCTGCCCAAATCCGGCAAGGGCTGGCTGCTCGGCAGCCTGAAGCAATACTCACTCGGTCCCTCGACCTATGATCCAGCTAAGCCCGCCTTCGCTGAGGAAGAGTGGGAGCATCTCAAGAAGTGAAATACCTGCTCGATTCCCATGTGGTGGATTGGGCCCGTAACGCCGACACCCGGCTCTCGCCCAAGGTACGCGAACTCCTCAATGATTCACTTCCTGGGGATTTAGCTATTTCGGATACTACGCTCTCTGAGCTGGCTCGGCATCTGGTTTCAGGAAAAATAAAGGTGAGCACCCCACCGGATATCTGGCTGGAATCCGCCACCGCCAATTTCATTATTTTGCCGGTTACTCCCGCCATCGCCCTGCGGGCCGCCCGGCTTGACTGGGACAACCGCGATCCCTGCGACCGTCACATCATCGCCACCGCCGCCGAGCACAAGCTCCCGCTTCTGACCATTGACGAAAGAATTCATGATCTCGTTGGCGTGCGCGGCCTCAAAGTCATTTGGTAATTATCCAATGCTCCGTCCCATGCTTCTCCTCAGCGTGCTGGCCATGATCTCCGCCCACGCAGCGCCGCTTGTTCGCCTCCACACCGAACTAGGCGTCATTGAAGTGGAGCTCGCTACCGACCAAGCCCCGATCACCGTCGCCAACTTCCTGAAGTACGTCGCCGCCGGTCGCTACTCCGGCGGACAATTCTATCGCACGGTGCGCCGTGAGCCTGACAACCAGCCACACAACAGCGTGAAGATCGAGGTTATCCAGGGTGGCGTGAATCCCGCATGTTCCGGAAAGGATTGGCCGCCCATTCCCCTGGAACGCACCCGCGACACCGGACTGAAACATCTCGACGGGACAATTTCGATGGCACGCAACGGTCCCGACACCGCGACCTCGGATTTTTTCATCTGCCTCGGCGACCAGCCCGAGCTCGATTTCGCCGGCAGGCGAAATCCCGACGGCCAGGGCTTCGCCGCCTTCGGCCGCGTGACCAAGGGCCTCGACATCGTGAAGAAGATCCAGACCGCCCCCGCCGACGGACAGAAACTCACCCCGCCCATCTGCATCGAGAAGATCGAGGTACTCCCATGAGCCCCGCAGCTATTTTCCGCTACCGCCTCATCCTGGCATTCTTCGTCGTCGGTTTGATCCTCAGCGGGCTGACCGCTTTCCCGCTCGTCACGGAACTGCGCCTGCTCGCCTCGTGGTTGGGCATCACCCACGCAGCGGATTATCCGGACCTGACCGGTCTTCAGCACTGGATCGCGTTTGTGCTATTTGCGCTTGAAGAAAACAACACCCGTTTCCCTTTTCTCGCTTACGGCACGGACTGGCTCGCGTTTGGTCATCTAGCCATCGCGGTGTTCTTCATCCGACCATTTTTCAAACCACTCGAGAGCGATTGGGTCCTTCGGTGCGGTCTCGTCCTTTGCGCCGGTGTGATCCTCCTCGCCCTCATCGCCGGACAAATTCGCGGCATTCCCTTTTATTGGCGGTTGATCGATTGCTCCTTCGGCGTCCTCGGCGCACTGCCACTCTTGTGCTGTCTAAAACTATCCCGCCAGATGCGGGTCGCCTAGCCGCTCGGGACCGTTGGAAACGCTTTTGCAGAGCGTCAGCCTCCGGCCCCGAGGGCCTGCAGCACCTACTGTCTTACGGGCTCGACATTTTCAGGGCCGGGCAAATCGATGTCAGAGCAATTGATCCGGCTCAGACTTGGACTTCCTTGCCAGACTCCTGAGCAAACCAATCGACGTTGCGCGTGCAGTACATCACTACGGCCAAGGAAACGAAGAGCGTGGCGGTGCCGGCCAGCAGCGCATAATTTTCCATCCGCAGCACCACGTAGAGCACACGGTGTTCCACGGCCAGCAGCGCTGCGATCGTGCCGGCTCGCGCATAACTGTGCAAAATGGAAATGCTGTACGCGATGATCAGCAGCGACGAAGCACTCGCCGCCCCGATGTAGGCCAGCCCGGGCGGCAACACTTCACCCAGGGCCAGCAGCGCTAAATAAAATAAACCTAGCGACACCCCCACCAGACCGTAATGCACGGCATGGAGTCTCAATCCCGACAGCATCTCAAACAGAAAGAACGCAGCAAAAACGAGCGTGAGAACCAAGGCGCTGTATTTCAAAGCCCGCTCCACCATCCGGTAGCCCTCCACCGGAACCGGCGCATAATCCGTGCTCCCAACCCGAGCCAGCACGGGCGCCACATTGGTATGACTGCGCTCCTGCCGCAGATTATTAATCAGACTCAGGGGCAATTGCAGAAACAACACCAAGGCGGCGATGAAGAGTAATTTGACCGTGACGGTGTTTTTCCGGCGCGAAACCGGAGCGGACGCGCCCGGGATCACCGGGGCCGAGATGATAGGAGGAAGTGCAGGGTTCATACCCCCACTCTGCCATGGCTGTGTGAAGCCAGTATGAAGCGACGGTGAATTCGAACGGAAACCCTACAAAATTTTCACCATGGAATACACGGAATGCGCGGAAGGGAAGCTGTGCCTCGGCTCACCCGGAGGGTTCGCCCTACCTCAGATGAATTTATTCCGTGTTTTCCGCGTATTCTGTGGTTAACCCTCATGAGATCGGCATCCACAGCGTCGCCTTCGCGCCGCCTTCTCTCCGATTGACCAAGGCCGCATCGCCGCCGTGGAGATGCGCGATCTCCCGCACCAGCGCCAAGCCCAGCCCCGTGCTTTTCTTGCCCGTAGCCGGACGCGGCAACGAATAGAAACGCTCGAACACCCGGGCCAATGCGTAATCCGGCACGCCCGAGCCATTGTCTTCC
>JANYCF010000336.1 GCA_025360455.1 Opitutaceae bacterium
GTCAGCAACGTCCCTTCGACAAAATCGCGCCCATTCGCAGGAGAAATCAACAACACATTCGGATTGGTCTGATCGGGTACGACCGTCACGGAATGGAAGTCATTGTAGACGTTACCCAAAATATCTTTAACCCGCACGCCCAACTTCACCGGCACATTGCCAACGAGCAAACCCGCAGGTATACTCAAATCAGTCTGGAAGAGCCGTAGATCGAGTCCCAACTTTTTGTATTCGCGATAGGCGACCGGCAATGTCGCAATACCCAACACCATTTGATCATCTGAAGGCTGTGTGACTGCCACCGAGTCTGCGAGGGTTTTAACTGCGTACACCTGATCATTGATCAGAAAAGAAAGCGATTCCACCTTCATGTTATCAATCGCCAACGCGCGCATCCTGACCACCAGTCGCCCTGACGTTAGAGTTTGGTCAACAGTGGGTGAAATCAACTTGGCATAGGGAGCCGGATCATTGACCACCCGCAAAACCAGAAAGGTCTCGCTCACCTGGCCAATCGAATCGGTGGCGCGGGCCACCACCGTGAAATCTTTCCCGACTGCACCGATTGGCACATTCCAAACAAGAGTGTTGCTTGGGCCTTGGGCGACGACCAAGCCGTCGACATTTTTCACTAATAATTGTGTGGAGTCCTGCGGTAATGGTCGAAAGGGCAAATCATCGCTAAAATTCGCCTCAATTGTCACGGGAGTTCCTTCCAGCACCTCGATACCCGCGAGAGCATTGTACGTATTCACTTTTATCGGGGTCGGCCCCAACCAAAGATTAGCCACCGAGAGCAGTGCCACTTTCGGTGCTTGATCAGGGCGAACCATAATATTCAGCAATTCAGTTTTAGTCAGGTTACCCAGCAAATCAGTTGCCTCTGCCCGCAACTCCCAGATCTGACCTCCGGCACGAGGCGGCACCCCGATTTTAATCGCCGTGACCGTTGATAGCTTCGTTCCCTGCAAATCGTAAGTCTGATACTTTTGGCCGTTCAAGTAAACCGTCAGAGTGGATACACCGGAAGGATCAGCTGTCGTTACCAGCAGATTTAAACCGTTAGGGTCACCTTCGACCACGGCATCACCTGATTTTAAATTAAATGAAACCGTCGGCCCACTGGCATCGTGGCGCCACTCTACTTGGGAAACCGCAGAGAATGCCGAGCGCGGCGTATTCGCACCCGCGACATGCTCGCTGCCTTCGGCGATCAGATATTTTGTCTGCGGATATAGTACCGTCGGGACCTTTGCGGTACCGAAATCGAAACGTGCGGCGTAGCTCTTCCCTGTTTCGATCTCAGAACGCGTCACAGGCAATAAAATGGCATCCAATTCGATCGCCAGCATATCGGTCACATGAATATGGGCCGACGGGGCCAACGCCGGATCACTCCCCAACATCAAATCAAGGCCGCGTAAAGTCATCGGAACTGATACCGTCCCATTGCGCAGACTGATATCGAACGATAATTGAACGGCATCCGCCACCTCCGCCGATGTCACCGTAAAGGCAGTCGAGTAGTTGTTCGCCGAGCTGAAGACGACTGATTCAGTACGGACCGAAATCGGTTGTCCATCTGCACCGACTCGGGAAATTTTCACCTGAGCCGTCATTCCGGCGGTATTTTCGAATCCCCCCAACATGACGGAGAAATCACGTGCGGTCGCGGGCAAGCCCCCCGGAGCACAGGAGACATTGTACACTTTTGCTTGACCGACTTGTTCGGAGAGGCCATCACTCACGGCCAACGTCTTTCCGCCAGCCGTAACGGCAAAGCGCTTTAATCTCTGAGTTTCGCCTTTTAAAGCCTCCGGAACGGCAAAGCTGATCTGATGCAGACTCGCGCTTTTATCCATTACAGGTAAATCACTCACGTAGAGATTAACCGCCTCAACACCGAGATCATCCCGCGTATCGACTTGGATCGGGTAAGTATCGGCTTCGAGAAAAACGGTTCCATTCGTCGGGCTCGACAAGGTGATGGTCGGGAGCATATCCACCGGTTTCGGCATTTGCTCCGCAGGCAAAAGCGTAATGTTTTTAACGGGCACAGCCTTGGCTCGATTACCGGCGGCATCCACGGCACTTGCGTTAACCGTCATCGTTGTTTTCTCCGTGACCACGGGAAGAACAAATTTATAAGGGTCGTCGGCACTCGGCACGAGCACCTGCCCTCCCACGTTTATCGAAACCTCAGTTCCCGTAACTCCCACATTATCGGTCGCAACAAACTTCACGACGCACGTTCGGGGCGAGCTTGCTCCTGCGGCAGTGCCATAAAAAACATCACCGGTCGTGGGTGAGATAATCGTAACGAACGGTGGAACCTTATCGGGGACGATATTCAGATTGACCGGAGCTGAAGCAGTCGAATTGCCGCCGCCATCCCGCGCGACAACCGTGACCGCGAGCCGCTTATTGAGTTGGCCGGCCGGAATGCTAAGATCGGATTTAAAAATGTACTCGCTGACTTTTCGCTGCACGAGTTGGCCGAAAGTATTGGGATCGGGCACTAAAAATACCTGCGTATTTATCGAACTCGGTTGCGTCAGCACCACTCCGGTCGATTTGCCATCAATGAATACTTCAAGTTGAGCGATGCTTAAATCATCACTGGCCGCCACGGTTAACTGGACGGCGTCCGTTTCGAGCACATCGGTACCAGAGGCCGGACTGGTGATCGACACCACCGGTGGCTGCAAGTCCGGGATGACGCGCAATGCCACTTGGGCAACGCGAATATTTCCCGCCGCGTCCTCCGCTTCGACTGAAATATTAGGATAGTCGGTAGAAGGTGCAGGCACCTCGAAATCAAATGTCCCGCCGACCACCAACGGAAATTTCGAGCGCAAATCTTGGGTCTGAGAAGCAACCAAAGTCGCACCCGAACGCACGCGGATTTCCGCGAGGGAGACATCGTCCGAAATCTGCACCTGCACTTTCGTTGCTTCGCCCACATAAACCGTGCGATTTTCGTTGGGCTCAAGGATATCAATCTTGGGGGCTTCATCGCGCTTCACTTGAACATCGATGGTGGCCTCGCTGTGATTCTTCGTGGGGTCGTTAACACTATCATAGTTTTGATCATACGCCACGGCCCGCAACGTCACGGTTTGCACATGCCCCGTGGCCTCGAGCGCTGCGGTGATGATTGCCTTTTTCTGTGCCGCCGAAAGAGTCAGGGGGTTCCACGCGCTGCCATCAAGCAAGCCGATCAATGGACTCACTTGGCTGGTCTTTTTTTTATATTCGATAAACTTTCCTGCCGTTGAATCACATACGCGAAATTGCACATTCAGCCCATCCCGAGCGATGGCCAGAGACCAACGATCCATCGTCGGCAGATTAGGCACCGTACCATTGCTTATCAGCTGCAGGCTATAGTCCTCGTGGTACTTGGGTGTCCAATCGCACGCGAACTGCGTAAAGATCGACTGTACACTCTCACCCGATGAATCGACCGCTTTAAACGGTGGCGTTTCTCCATCCACGAAAAATTCCACCTTAAGCATACCAACATTGTCTGAGGTCGAAGCGACAAATTTCTGTACGACGCCCTCCACCAATAAACTCGATGGATTCGGCGAAGTAATCGCCACCGTGGGCGCGACATCGTCCTTGAGTGCGTGAATCACAATTTCATCGGACACCGTGCGTTCATCATCGCCAGTTGCGATCAGCTTGATTGTATAATCCGTCGCACTGGCAGTCACCGGGACCGTGAAGCTGAATTGATACGGACTTTGCTTGTCGGTGGCAACCGGCGTGTCGTTGCTGTTGATGAACATTTCGACCTTTTTCACATTCGCACCCGCAGGCACTTCGGCCACCACATCGGTTTGCGTCCCCATATACAGATTCACTTTAGTATTTGGGATTCCTAACACGGATTCCGGCACAGGATAGAGGATCTTGACGCGTAGTGGCACTTTTTCCGCCTTGATAATATTTACGGTGATATTCGCGCTGCGTCCGGCATTGCCCACCGCATCTTTAGCTACGGCATAAAAGACCAATACGTTTTTTGTAACTTTAGGATCATTGCTATCATTATACTCCGGCATGTCCTTGGCGCCCTTCACTAACAGCGCCGTCCAATGAAAAGAGCCATCCTCATTCACCGTGAAATCTTTTCGCTTTGCTGTGAGAAAAGGCGTCGGCGAACCCGTGGTATACAACTCGATCGACTCAACTCCAATATTGTCAAACCCACCGATTGAAAAAGCGATATTTCGATCCTCGACCACTTGTGCGCCATTCTTCGGCACCGCTATAGAGACCGCCGGAGCGACATCATCCTTAATCACCGAGATGCGTGCTTGGGCGACTCCAATCAACCCACCGTCATCGACCACCTTGGCGACCACCTCAAGAAATGTTCCCGCCGCCGTGACAGGTACCACATAATCAAATGAAGCATTACCAAAATTAACCAACTTGCCATTAATCGAATAAGCGACTGGCCCGACGATCCCATCATCGCTCACATTACTGCGCAAAGTCAGAGTGCTCCCGGCAATCCATTCTGAATTCGCCATGGGTGTCACGAGCTCAATTTTAGGGGCCTGATTTGGTTCGACGATCACTTCCACGAAATCGGTCGTATTGCGGTTTCCTCCAAAGTCCTCGGCTTCCGCACGAAATTTAAAAGTCTTTCCTACCGATCCAGCCGGCACATGAAAGGTAAACGCAAAATCGGCACTACCCTCAGAATCCAATGCACTCGAAGGTGACTTTGCCGTACTGCGGCTATCACGCGATCCCACGAGTTGCTCAACGAATTCTTGCCCAAGGCCTGATTTCTCGCTGACAAAAAAATCCACTTTAACCCCATAAATCATGAGATCGTCTGTGACTTTTACCACGACCGGAACATCCCCATTATCGCGTAACGCCTGGCGATTCTTATGGGACGTGATTTCGACCTGTGGAACCTCATCACGCAGGGCCGTCAGGACGAAGGCCTCCGCCCGAACCTCGGCTGTTCCTCGGTATCCGATAGCAGAAACAATCAGCGAACGCCCACCCTCAAGCTTCGGGATTACGTATCCCATCCGATAAGAGTATTTTTCAGCTTCCTCCCCAGCTCCTTGACCTCCCTTTTCGCGGTAGATTATTGGAACAGCACTTCGGGATGAACCAGCCAACGTCCCATTTACCCACAATTCCACGCGATCAAAAGCCTCGTCTGAGGCCGCAACCGTGAAATTGATAATCGTACCCACGACGAAATTACCGCTATTTGGAATTGGTACAAAGTCTGTCTCATAGTCCCCCAGTTTCCCTTCACCCACAAGTTTACCTCGAAAGGCAATGTCCTCGGTGCTAGTGAAAAAGTGCAGTTTAGCGTCATCCGAACCGGTCGAACCACTAGCCGACCTCACCTGAATATCCAAAGGTTCAGAGAGCGTCGTATTACCGGCCACATCGGTTACGATACCAGTGAGACGTAGCGAAGTTCCGGCCCTTCGCTCGGGGCCTTGCAAGGTGAATCCGTAGGGCGCTGTGCTGTCCCGGACCACCGGCGTCCCGTCGACCATAAATTGCACATCTTTGATTCCCGCAGGACCGCGATCATCACTCACGATAGCCGATATTTGCAGATTATCATTTTCCGCCACCCAATTTCGGTTGGCTTTAACTTCAATCGTCGCCGGTCCATCTTTCACGGTTACGGCAACGACCACCGGCTCGATCGACATAAACTTATTCCCCACGGAAATCGATGTCACTCCAGGTAACAATCCGGTGATCAGTCCATCTGCCGACACCGCTAGCACCGAAGAATCAGCCACGGTGTAGATCGCACCCAATCGAGCCGCAGACATTTCAATTTGACTCACGATTGTCCCACTCACTCCACCGGTTACGGTCCCGAAAACTTCCAGTTGCACTGTTTTTTTCACAGCCCCAACCGTCACCGGAGCCACATTGGTTACTTGGAGCGAAGTTACCTGCGACTGATTTAATACGGTAAAGGTGAGCTGTGACTCCAACCCTTTAAAGACCATCCGCACGGTGGCTTGCCCAGGAAGTAATGCATGAACGAGTCCATGATCGTCTACGGCCAGAATATTTTCGTTATCGCTGGCAAAGGTAACGCCATCGACAAATCCAAGCTGGATGCGCGATTGATTGGACAACAGACCTTCCACTAAAATTTGACGATTGTCCCCAAAGCCGGAGAGCGTCGTGCCTTCGGTACCCGCAGAAGCTTCAATCTTGCCGATGCCAAGGGGCAGCAAATTGGCTACCGGGAAAACATCGGAAGAAGCACGGGCATTCCCAAAAGCATCCGTTCCAGTAACCATCAAATACATCACAGCGCCAGTCGGTGTCGCCCCACCTTCCGCCGTGCCGAATACACTACTGAAAGAGTGCTGATCGGAGAGTAACGGCACAAGCACCTCACTGCTTTTATCCAAGAATGATTTCACCCGATCCAAACGCCCGCCTTCTTGGACAAAAACGGATGGGGCAGCCCCGACCATTGAGATTTCAATCTGCGAGAGCGGAACATCGCCAGTGATTTTTGCCGTGGCTAAATAACTTTTTTCCTGTGGCAGGTAATAGACAGCGAGCTCCGACACCGCCGGCGCTTCCGCACTGACGGCCGAAAGAACATATTTCGTCCGGGAGACACCGGAGGAATCCTTGCTCACCACCTTGGCATAAACTAAATCCATCTTACCTACGGCTTCGACCGTGAAGAGCAGAGTAGAAACTCCGCCAGACGGAGTATCAACCGCAGGAGACTCGTACGGCTTTTTCTTTTGAATTAATCCTAGAATCGTATCGAGATTCTCAGCTCCAAAATCCACGCGCTTTAATCCGGCTTTGGCCAAATATTCATTGCCGTCAAAAACAACAGCGGTCGCTTGATTTCCAACAAGGGTTTGCCCAACAGGCAGATCAATTCTTAACGATGTATCACCGGCACGAAGTGTGCGCACTTTCACCCCATCAACAATGCCAGCAAAAACAGGGGTGGCATTGCCTGCGAAAATGGCAAAAAAAACGAATAGTACAACTTGTACACAGGTGCGAAAAACACCTGTCCTGACAGAAGAATCATCCGCCGATCCATGCAGGCATAGTCTTGTTTCCCACTGGGAAACCCGGCCTATTCGAAAACATGAAAGAAATAACGGCACAAGCGTGTCGGGAGAAGAAGGGGTAGAGATATCGCTAGCTGGCGGTCCCGCCAGACAGCAACGCCCAGAAAAGCCCTAGTGACAAGCGGGACACAAGCTAATCTTGTCCACACTAGCCGAACGGCCCAAGTCAAGGAGTGAAAGCCCGTCTATCACCAACAACCAAGCTTGCTTCGGTCGATATGCAGAATCGTGCTTTATCTGTTTTAATCTACGCGAAATGCTGTTTACCTAACCGGCGTATTGGATTCATAGCAGACGCTAGGACTAGGCAGTTTTGTGATGGTCCGGTTTTGACAACACAAGATATGGCTGGCCATGGTGCGGCTTGGACGAGATCGCCTGAATGGGCTCATGAAAATCGCGAGGCGCTTTAAGCACTCAGCGTAGTTCACGGATGGAAAGGCCGTTCCGGTGTTGGAAAACGTTGGTGCAATCGGCCGACCAAGCAGAAGATGACGGGTTGGTCTGGATTCGGATGCAAGGAACCCCAAATGACACCAAGGCGACTATGCGTACATTCGTTCAAAAGACCATCGGAGCCTGGCACTCACACCATGAACCCCGGTGCAACGTGGCACTACGTAAAACATGAAGGAATTGAGGCTATAATAACCAGCGATCTTGGAGCTCTGCTAATTCATGGATCAGTACATTTGGTCATCACATTCGAAACATTATGATGCGTAAATATCCAACCTTAAGGTCGTTTATCCCGCATATTTCGCGTGGGTTTTGTGTGGGAAAATATACGCTCTCTGTAGATGGTGCCCCCACCGGGAATCGAACCCGGGTTAACGGCTTGAGAAGCCGCTGTCCTAGCCGCTAGACGATAGGGGCAAAATCAGAAGGTGCAGGAAAGCGCACCGGCCTCTCCGGCGTCAAGTGCGCAAATAGTTCAGGCGAAAATCTCGTCGGCCTTGAAGAACCGGGCGATCTCGATTTTGCCGTTCTCCACGCTATCCGAAGCGTGCACGACGTTTTTCATCATTTCGGTCCCGAAATCACCGCGAATTGTGCCCTTTGCGGCTTTGCGCGAATCGGTCGGCCCGAGCAAGTCGCGCACTTTCTGCACGATATTTTCGCCGCGCAGCGCCACCGCGATGACCGGACGTGAACTCATGAAGTTCTCGATCTCGGGATAAAACGGTTTGTCGGCCACGTGCGCATAATGTTCGCGCAGCAGGGCGGATGTCAGGCGCATCATCTTGCAGCCAATCACGTCAAATCCGGCCGCTTCGAAGCGTTGCAGCACGGTGCCGACGAGGCGCTTTTCCATGCAATCCGGTTTAAAAATAATGAATGTCTTATCCATATAAACCGCCCAACATACAATTCAGCGGCCGCTTGGGAAGTCCCGATTTTAGCTAAAAGATGATTTTGCTCAACCTTGCTCAGGCCTGAGGCTTGCGCATAGATTTCAAGGCGGCCAATGCCGCCGCTCGCGCCGCGCCATGCTCGACGATAGGCCGGGGATAATTGCCTCCCAGTGTCACCCCTGCCGCCAGCAACGTCAGTGGAGGAGCGGTCCAAGGCTGTTGAATGTACTCAGTGGGGACCTTTGCCAACTCCGGCACCCAACGTCGCACATAGCCGCCATCCGGGTCGAATTTTTGTCCCTGCAGGATCGGATTGAAGATGCGAAAATACGGCGCGGCATCCGCTCCGCAACCGGCGCTCCATTGCCAACCGAGTGTGTTGCTCGCCAAGTCCGCATCCACCAATGTATCCCAAAACCAGGCCGCGCCTTCTTGCCACGAAAGCCGGAGATGCTTCACCAAAAATGACGCAACGATCATCCGTACGCGATTGTGCATCCACCCTGTTTGCCAGAGTTGCCGCATGCCCGCATCGACCATCGGGTAGCCTGTCAGGCCTTGCTGCCACGCGCGCAGCTGCCACGAATTTTTGACCCAAGGAAACGCCGCGAAATCCTCGCGCAAAGGCGCCACGGGCGTCTGGGGAAAATAATAGAGTAGATGATGCGCGAACTCCCGCCAACCCACCTCGCTCAGAAAAACCTGCGCGCCTCGACTGGCGGGAAACACTCCGCTCTCATTCGAAAGCGCTCGCACCGCCGCCCAGATTTGGCGCGGCCCGATCTCCCCAAAATGCAAGTGGGGGGAAAGCGCCGAGGTACCATCTGTTTCAGGAGTATTCCGCTGGTCGGCATATGACTCCATCGCTCGGGCGATGAATTGCTTCAAGCGCTTCGCCGCGCCCGCTTCCCCGGGCTGCCAACAGCGGGCGAAGCCTTCGGCCCAATTAAGGCGCGGCAACAAATCAAGTGAAGCGAGTTCCTCCGACTGGGGCCACTGGGTCGGCGCACCTAATTTTCCGCCCGGTAACTTGACGGGCGGCTCCACTGCGAGCGTTTGGCAATGTTTCCAATAAGGTGTGAATACCTGAAACGGTCCGCCGGATTTGTTTTTCACGGTGTGCGGTTCGAACAACAGCGCCGCGTTGAAACTCTTCGCCTCCAACCCGGCCCCGCTCAGTTCTGCTTTCAGTTCCTTGTCGCGCGCGATGCTGGCCGGCTCATAACGCCGATTCCAAAACACGGCACCAGCTCCGGTCTCTTTAATAAGTCGATGCAACACCGCCCTGCTCTCTCCTCGCGCCAAGATGAGCCGTGAGCCACGTTCGTGTAGCGCGTGGTCCAGTGCCGCCAACGAGTGATGCAACCACCAGCGCGACGCACCTCCCGCCGGCCAACGTCCCTCCGCGCCATCATCCAGAATATAGACCGGCACGATCGGTCCGCCTCGTTCAGTCGCGGCCAGCAGCGCAGGATTATCCTGCAAGCGCAGATCCTGACGAAACCAAACAATCGTGGCGGAATTAACCATGCAAGACGGGTAGCCCAAAGCTACGCGTTGTAAAGTTGCTCATATTGGCCGACCACGCTTTCCCAGGAGAAATCTTGACGCATCGCACTCTGCTGCACGGCGGCATATCGCGCCTGATTCGAGTATAGTTTCAACGCACTGCCGAGCGCCTTCACGAAATCGTTCAGCTCGGGACGGAACATCAGGCCCGTGCCTTTCTCCCCATGAGTCGCGATATCCCGCACCGTATCAATCAGGCCGCCCACCCGACTCGCCAAGGGCAACGTGCCATAAATCTGCGCATACATCTGCGTCAAACCGCACGGCTCCGTGTGCGATGGCATCAAAAAGAAATCCGCCCCGGCAAAAGTCAGATGACTCAACGCTTCATCCACGCCGATGCGTACCGCGATCCGATCCGGATGCGCCGCCGCCTGAGCCAGCAGCGCTTCCTCGTATTTCACTTCACCGGAACCGAGCACGATCAAGCGACAGTTTTTCTTCGCCAGATAATCCACCACCCCAAGCAACAAGTCGTGGCCTTTGGCCGTGGTCATGCGGCTGACGATGGCAAACACCGGACCGGTACACGGCTCCGGCCAACCCATCTGTTGCAGGAGCGCGGTCCGGCAAACCGCTTTGCCGCTTAGCTTTTCCGCCGCGAAATGAGCTGGCAGCAATTTATCCGCCGCCGGATTCCACACCGCAGTGTCGATGCCATTGCGAATTCCACGCACGGCATCGGCGCCTCGACTGCGCAACTGTAACACCCCTTCCAAACCGTAGCCGTGCGCCGGAGTTTGGATTTCCTGCGCGTAGGTTGGGCTGACCGTCGTCACGCGATCCGCGTACATTAATCCGCCTTTGAGAAAACTGATCTGATCAAAGTATTCGATTCCCTCCATCGCGTTGAGTGATTCATGGAGATTGGTGAGCGCAAATGAACTTCGCGGAAACACGCCCTGATAGATCATGTTGTGTACCGTGAAGACCGTGCGCGCCGCCAACGTGCCTCCCGCGCGTTGCTCCGCATTGCGCAGGAGCAGGGGCAGCAATCCCGTTTGCCAGTCGTGCGCCTGCAGAATATCGTAGCCGCCACCTGTCGCGCGCATGAACTCCACCACCGCTTTCTGAAAAAAGATAAAGCGCGCATCGTTATCGTCGTAGTCTCGCGCACCGGTCCCATAAAGCTGCCGCCGGTCAAAAAATTCCTCCCGCACCACGAGCTGCAATGTCAACCCGGGCCGGATCGCCAAAGTGCGAATCTCCCCTGCCAGCTCCCGATTGCCCAGCCGAACCTTCAATTCCTGGGTGCGCCGGGCTTCTTTCACCAAAGGCGATTCCATGACCGCCCGGTAACCAGGAATGATCACCGTGACCTCGTGGCCCCGCGCGGCCAGGGCATGACTGAGCGCTCCCACCACATCCGCGAGCCCGCCGGTTTTGATGTACGGGTACATCTCGCTCGCCGCGTGAATAATTCTCATGTTGCCACGTTACGTTTCATCCCCCATGGTTCCAGTCGAATCTGAAATGATACTTAACCGCGAATGAATACGAAGGCACACGAGCAGGCACAATTGCCTCTTCGGTGCAATGACCCGGTGTCACAAATGACACCTCTGACTTTTCAGACGAGCGCTCCTCAGCGCCTATCAGCGGTTGCTCAAAACTGATCACCCTACCCACCCATGAATTTCCGAGAACGAATTCTCTCCCATCTCAGTGAACCAAGCTACGTGCCCGTTTCCTGCGAAACCCTCGCCAAACAGTGGCGCCTTAAAAGCAAAGAACGCCCCCAGCTCGCCCGCGAAGTCAGCGCCTTGGTCCGCGGCGGCAGCATTGTCCTCGTGAAAGGCGATCGCCTTTGCCTGCCCAAAGTCGCCGATCTCGTCACCGGCAAGATCAACTTCCGTCAGAGCGGTTCCGCTGTCGTCTTCCCGGAATCCCGCGCCACCGAACCGCGCAAAGATCCTATCCAAGTCGCCGCCGAAAACACCGGCGTCGCCCTGCACGGCGACATCGTCGTGTTGCGGCTCATCGTCGGCCGCGAGCGCGAGCAGTTCCGTTTTCTCAAACCTGGCGAACAAGCCGGCCGTGTCATCGAAATTCTCGAGCGCGGCAACGCCACGCTCACCGGCTCCTTGCAACGCGGCAAAACCTGTTTCTTCGTCACCCCCGACGATCCGCGCGTGCCGCACGATATTATTGTCGGTGATCCGGCCGAAGCCGAACTTCGTCCCATCCCGGTCGTCGGCGACAAAGTAGTCGTCAAACTTCAGGACTGGCCCGATCGCAATCGCAACCCCACCGGCGAGATCGTCGAAAAACTGGGTCGCGCCTTTGAGCCACGCGCCGAACTCGCCGCCATCTATCACAAATACGATCTCACTCCGGTTTTCCCTCCGGCCGTGGTGAGTGAGGCGACCGCCATCCCGCCGAAAGTACAACCAGAGGATCTGCGTGGCCGGATAGATTACCGCGAAATTTCCACCTTCACGATCGATCCCGACGACGCCAAGGATTTCGACGACGCCCTTTCGATCGAGCAACTCGACGACGACACCATTCGCATCGGCGTACACATCGCGGACGTCAGCCATTACGTGAAGCCCAACACCGCGCTTGATCGCGAGGCCCAGCGACGCGGCAACTCCACCTACCTCGTCGGCACCGTCGTCCCGATGTTGCCCGAGAAACTTTCGAATGGGCTCTGCTCCCTCGTGGAAGCGCAGGACCGGTTGACCAAAGCCGTCCTCTTCACTTTCAGCACCAGCGGCCAACTCCAGCACACCGCCTACGCCAATACCGTCATCCGTTCCGTGAAGCGCATGACCTACAAGCAGGCCTACGCGTTGATGTTTGAAAATGATCTCAATAAAATCCGCCGTCTTCCCCTACCCGCCGCGCACCAAACCGGTGCCACCGGCCGCGCGTTGAACGAGCTTTCCCACGCCGAGCTGACCAATCTTCAAGCTTGGGTCCGCCAACTCTGGTCCATCGGCAGCAAGCTGCGCGCCGAGCGCTTCAAGAGCGGCAGTCTCGACCTCGATATGCCCGAGACGAAAATCTTCGTCGACGCCGAAGGTTATGCCGACCGCATCGAGCGCATTGAGAACGACGAGAGCCACCAACTCATCGAAGAGTTCATGCTCCTCGCCAACGAGGCCGTGGCCCGCCTCACCCGCAAGCACAACCTTCCCTCGCTCTACCGCGTCCACGACGATCCTGATGAGGAAAAGCTCAACGAATACCGCCAGTTACTCGCCACCAATAACATCAAGGTCAGCGATCTCTCCCGTCGCGAGGAAGTCGTCCGCCTGCTCGGTCTCCTCCGCGAACATCCGCAGGGCTATTATCTCCGCACGCAATTGCTCCGCAGTATGCGCAAGGCTTGCTACCGGGCGAAACCCGACGGCCACTACGGCCTCGCGAAGAATGACTACACGCACTTCACCTCGCCCATCCGCCGTTACTCCGATCTCGTGGTCCATCGCGTATTCGAGCATTACCTCGTGAAATTCGAAGGCGCCACTGCGACCGGCGCCACCGCCAGTGGCTACAACATCGCCGGCGTCGACGCTCTCGCCGAGCACCTCAGTCTCACCGAAATCAACAGCACCGAAGCCGAGCGCGACTCCGTGAAAGTGAAACTCATGGAATTCTTCGAGCGCGAGACGCAGAAAAAAAAGCCCACCGTCTTCAAGGCCGTCATCACCGACGTCCGCAACCACGGTTTCTTTGTTGAACTCTCTGCCGCCGGCGCCTTCGGACTCGTTCCTGTCTCTTCGTTGAAGGACGATTTTTATGTCCTCAATCCGGCGGGCACCGCCTTCGTCGGCCGCAAAACCAAGAAGCACTACGAGCTCGGCCACAAAATCGAAGTCATCGTGAAAAGTGTCGACCGCCAAAAACGCCTGATCGACTTCACGGTGCCGTGAGCCGCTTTTCAACCAACCTTGGCGGATTAGATCCAATCGCCGGTACTCGTCCCAGGTGCAAAGCACGCTAACGAAAACCGTGAGCCAAATTCCGAAATCACCTTGGCGTTTTTATTATGGAAACTTGCGTTGGGGTACGCCACCGGTTCGCTGATTCCAGATTTCGTTACTCACCGTCGTGCTCCTCGTCTGGCGGTTGACGGAAGGCACGCTCTCAGTCGATCGGATCAACACCCGCACAGGCGAGTTATTCTACTGGATCGCAATTCTCGTCTCGTACACCCGGGACACCACTTTAGGCGACCCCTCCAAGCCTCCCGTAAATGGGGGACTCGGCTTGGGCCCGATGGGCTCCTCTTCGCTCTGCTCCCCTCACTCGTGGCCTAATCCTAAAGTCGGATCATGCATTAGAAGGTGGAGCGCGTTACCCTTAACGCGCCGCTGCGACGGACGAATACTAAAAAACTCCGGCGGATTTAGGATATTCCGCCGTACCTCGGTAGACAAAGACTCTAGCCCAAGCTTGAGGGACGCTCCGTCGCGTCTTCACCCGTATCAGTTTGCCCCGATGACAGGAGTTCATCCGGAGACACCACCAGCAACCGCGCTTGTTCGCAGCGTTTCTTCGCTTTCTCCACGCCGAGTGCATCCAGCCCGAGTGTATTCGCGACCGCGAGTACGGTACCCACACCGCAGAAAGGATCGAAAATCATTTTGGCGCCCACCTGATCGCGCGCGAAACGCACGGCATGGCCTGCGGCGCGCACGCCCATCGCGCGCACCCAGGGCAAGCGGCCCGCGTCGTTGATGATGTCGGGGATCGGCAATACATCCGGACACTTCATCGCCCGCGACACCGCGATCAAATGAGTGAATCCGGGACGGCCCATCGTGAGCATGCCGGGCGGGCGGCGACAGACGATTTTGTGGAAAAGCACATGCGCTCCCGCATCCTCCGCCGCCCGAATGACGAGCGAACCCTTGTCAATCCAGATACCGTCCCGCTTGATATCCGACTGAAAGAAAAGCGCCGCACTCTCATCCGGCACCGCCTCGACGACCAACCGCACAGCCTCAAGAAACCACTTCCGCCACACCGGCAGCGCGAGGCCTACCTCTGAAACGTCGGGCAAGGACGTCACCGCACAGGCGCCTTCCATCCGGCCTCGCGCCTTCATCCAAGGGATTGCGTCGGCGCATTGTACCTCTCGCTTTGGCGTGGTATCTGACGGAGAAATATTTTGCTCGTTGTGCTTGATCAGCCGAGCCAAACTTATTGTAGCCAAGTCGTCAGCCCCATTTTCTGTCTTTCCGTTTAATACCTTGGGCGTTCCGGGTTCGTGGGTGTTCAGGCGGCGGTGAAGCTGCTGTCCTCGCTGCGTTCGAGATCAATTTACGCCCGGAGGAATATCGCGAAGGTTGAGTCTTGGGGTGAAGCGGAGAGATATTCCGGCACACTGTTTCTGAGGGCGCAGGCGACGACCATTTCCGAGGGACAATGCGGCGGACGCACCGTCCGCAACCACCCAATATCATTTTTTGAAATAACTTATCCTGGCGACACCCGCAGGCTGGACATCCATGTGACCCAGCTCGCTCAGCCAGCAGTACAAATATACGGCGACGGAAATCGGTGCCTATTGGCAGCTCGCTACACCCACCACATACGCAGCCGCTATGCCCGGCTGCAAGAAGTGCCCCGGATCAAGGTGCTCCTCACCCATTTCATATGCTTCCGCGCGGTGGTGGACCGCTGCGGGGAACTTTCCGTCAACATCGCCGATCACCCGACCGATTTACTCCGCGCAGCGAAGTCGGACCAACTTTAGCCGCAGCTCAAGAACCCGGCACTCTCAAGTAATTAGCTCGCACCCTTGCCATAAACGCCTGCCACCCTCGAATGGCGGCAGTGCAATGAGGGCTGAAACTTCCTGCATAAGGAATGGATCATTCAGAGGGAATGGACTGGCACTCCCAGCTTAGAATTTCCAAGTCGTTTCCATTATCCATTGGAGTCCGGCGAGCGGATAGTCATCGGGGATCGTGCCGTTACTCGGTTCCCGTGCGTCTACATTAAACAGGTTCTCTACACTCAGGCTGATGGAAAGGTGGTCAAAGCGCCGCTCAAGTCTGGCCGAGCCCCACACATAATCGCGGATCGGAGGACGGGCGTCGCCCGTCGCCCGCGTGCGATCCGCCACCCACTTCGCGCCGAGCATGGCGTGATACTTGTGGTTCGACTGCCAGTGTACTCCAAGGTAAGCCATTTGCCGGGGCACATCCGGCTGGGGCTGGCCCCATTCGTTTTTTTCGTTCACATAGCTGTAGTTGAAATCTGCTGAAAGCCCCTTCGCGACCTGCCACCGGCCGCTGAATTCAAAACCTTGGCCGCGGCGGGTGCCGACATTTCTGGCGAGTTGCACTCCCGTTGCCGGCTGGAGGACAAACGCGATTAGCTGCTTCGCCTCGTAGTGAAATACACTCACATCAAGCTGGAGTTGGGGAGCAAAAGGCAGAATCGCAGAGATCCCGGCCTCCACCGTACGGATGGTTTCCGGCAACAGGGCCGGATTGCCCAAGCCGGCGGGATTGTTCGACGAATAGAGATCGGCAAATGCGGGGGCGCGAAAGGCTGTGCCGGCGGAGAGCTTGAGTACGACATCCTTCGCGAGGTCGTAGTTGAGGCCAAAACGGGGATTAGTGGTGCCGCCGAAATCCGAATATTGATCATGGCGGATGCCCGCCGTGGCGCGCAGGGCCGGCGTGATCTTCCACTCATCTTGAAGCGAGAGATACCAGACTTTCCGGTCTGTATCGGGCACATAGTTATAGGCTGTGCCGGTCGTGCTGGTGAGTTTCCCGTTCACGATTAATTGAGTGCCGTTTAGAATGCTGGGGCCGAAGTTTTTTGATTCCGAAGCCCGCAGTTGAATTAAGTCGTAGCCAAAGGCCCAGCGCACCCGGTGATCAGCACCCAGTTCAAAAAGATGGGTCAGGTCCGCACTGTATGTGCGATTACCATTTCCAGGAGCACCAATGTACCCGTCGGAGAAGGTGACGAGATTGACCGGCTTGGCGAAGTTGATGTTCCCATCCGCGCCGATCGGCAGGACGGTCCCGGGGGGAAAGATGTTGTACCGGGTTTGAAGGGATTCAGCACGGTACATCAGGTGAAAATCGAGCTGGCCAGTGGCCAAAGAGGATAAATCGACGCCCAATTTGTACGTGGTGGAAGATTCCTGGGAGTGACCGCGCGGATCAAGGGCCTGCGCCACGCCCGCGCCTAGACCTGCCCCGAGGTTGCGCCAGTCGTAGACATCGAATGAAAGTTTTTTCCATCGCCAGCGGGCGCTCAGACTGGAAACCGCGTAATGTTCGTCGATCCGCCCGGGGGCTTCCGAGACTTTCGTCCCGAAGATTGAATCGAAGAGACTTTGGAGGTCGGCTTTGACGACTTTGCCCGTATCATCATCGCTCCGCTGGTATTCGTAGGCGAGTTGGAGGGTGCTGTTGCCGATTTTCATGTCGTGGGTGAAACCGGCCTCCCAAGTATTAAAGGCGCCCGCACGAACGACCCATTGCGAGGGCGCGGTGCCGGGGGCGTAGCTCACCAGATTAACGACACCGCCAAAGGCATCAGCGCCGTAGATCGCCGATCCCGGCCCCTTGACCACCTCAATGCGCTGAAAGCCGAGCAAGGGAATGCGATTACCGAAAAAGACGCCACCGTCATAGCTATGGTTGATCGGCGTGCCGTCCACGAGGACGAGCACCTGCTGGCCGAAGCTACCGGAGAGACCGCGCAGAGAGATCCGGTCCTTGGTGACGCCGGTTTGTACCTTTGTGAGATGGACGCCGGGGAGGGAGCGGATCGCATCGTCCAGCGTGCGCGCGCCGTTCTCTTCCCACTCTTCTGCTTCGATCACCGAAACGCTGGCTGGTGCATCAAGCAGGTTTTGCTCATAGCCGGAGGCAGCAGTCACCACGCGAATATCGGCGAGTTCCGCCAAACTCAGATCGAACATGGAGTGATTCAGATCCGCCTCGGCAGCACGGGCAACAGTCGCCAGTGCCACCAATCCCCAACCGACTGCCAGCCGAGTAAGAGAATGCATTCGCATGTAACGATGAATAAAATTACGAAATGAAAACGAGCCTAACCAAGAAAAAGACAGAGGCTGCGCAGCGTGGGCTGCTATCAAGAAGAAACATAGCCTAGTGAGACGAAAAAACGAGGAGGATTTCTCAGCGGTAGGTTTTGCCGGCGTTTCTGGCCTGGTTATTTCTACCTTAAATGAAGTCACTCGAAATTGCAGGTTATTGAGGATCGCCGCTATGTGTAAAGATTAAGCTTTGTTTGTCGGGTGCTAAGAGGGGACGGGTGCCGGCAGAAAATCCGCCCAATGCTTGGGCTATCCGGAAATAAGGCGGATGGCACGATGCGATCTTCGATTTTCTCACGATGAAGACCTCTGCAGATCTGCATCACTCGCTTACACGGCACGCGCTTGAACAGGGGCCAGCGCGCGTCATGCTCCCTTATCGGCGGATCACATTTAGCCGCAAACATTATGGTTTTGCACTGTGAAACGCGCCTGCACAGGATAAAAGCACCTTGCGAACGGACCTGCTAGAACTGCCTGCCGGACTCAAACTCAAACGCCACGATTTTATCGTTCTTGAGCCCCAGCCCAGCGTGAAGCCGACGTGGTTTCCCAGCCCCACGAAAACGCGGTGGAACCGCTGGGCGCGCACGGTGTGGACGCTATCGTTTACGAAGCCCTCCCCTATCATTAATGTCATGGTTTTCCTTCCCGGTGTCAGCTTCTGCTCGTTGCTATTCGCGATTTGGATTATTCCGCATTAACACGGATACTATGATTCGCCAATTTCCAACGCACGGGTACGGCATCCCATACGGGCTGATACGTTCCGGTTGCACCCCGGGCGGACGGACGCAATTTCAACCGAACCTGGCGAAGGATTCGGCTTCCTTTGTACCAGCGCAAGGCCGAGGGCAGCCCCGCACCTGGAGGGCAT
>JANYCF010000120.1 GCA_025360455.1 Opitutaceae bacterium
GTGGGCACTCTGGCGTGAAGAACAAGCGGCCCACCAAGCGGCCGAACAAAAGGAAACTTTCAGTCTCAAGTTGGACACCCGTCGTCAGGATTGGAATGAAGCCCATGCAAAGCATATCACCCAGCTGCAAACCCGTCGCCAGTTGTCGAGCCAAGCCGCCTTCGTCACCGAGCCACTGGAACTGGCATTGCTCGCTCCGGCCTACGCCGCCCATGAAGCCAAATTACGCGCGGCCAAAGGGGAGGACGGCCAACTGTTGCTGCACCGGCTACATCATGGTTTGTTCACCGTCGAAACGGACAAAGGCCATCTGCGTCGCTGGCGTTTGGATGCGATTCGCTTTCACGATTTCACCGGCGACGTGAGACAACTCGCCGACGCTTTCTCCCTCGCCGCCAAAACTCCGGTCGAGCCCGCAGATATCGCCCTCGTCATTCAAGACCTCGATTTGCTGGAGCACAAAAGCGATGAAGCGGTGCTCGGCTGTTTCACGATGCGACTCGCTCGCGGCAATTTGGATAAAGCCGCGATCACGCACGGAGCCGAAGCCCTGTTTCTCCAACTCACCGTCATCAATGGCGAAATGGTGCGGGAGCGTCCGGGCCTCGATGTCACGCTGCGCGAGTGCCTGCGCTTGGCCGCCGACTGGAAGTAATTTTTGCAGGAGAGAGCTTGCTCTAGGGGCTCTGGCTCGGCGTAGCCACAGGCCTCAGTGCCTGTGGGTTCGGTTCCGCCCACCGCACTCGGCAGGCAGGGACGCCTGCCGCTACTGCAAACCGATCCAACGGAGGTGCGCTAAGCGTGAGCCATTGCCTAGAGCATTTTAAATAAAACTGTAGCCATTTTGTTGAGAAGAGTCCAAGGAAGAGGGATGAAAACTCTGTCATTGGACCTGCGGGAACGGATTGTGGAGGCATACGATGCGCAGCAAAACACGAGGGAGGAGATTGCGGGTCGCTTTCGAGTGTCGCTCGGCATGGTGAAGAAACTGCTGCGGCAGCGGGGTAAGACCCAGGAGCTTGGCCACCGCCATCGCTACTCCGGGAGGAAAGCCAAGATAGTGCCGGAGTATGGAGATAAACTCAAAAAGCTGGTCGCGGCTCAACCGGATCTGACCCTGGAGCAGATCAAAGAGAAGCTGGGCATGGCCTGCACGGTGCCGGCCGTGCACTACGCGCTGATCGCCTTGGGGCTGACATATAAAAAAAGACGCTCCACGCGGCCGAACAAGATCGGCCTGATGTCGCCGAAGCACGGCGGCAGTGGAAGGCCGGTCAGAGCGAACTTGCCGTCAGGCGGCTGGTCTTCCTCGACGAATCAGCGGCCAAAACAAACCTGACCCGGCTGCGCGGCCGGGCCCCGCGTGGGCAACGCCTCGTGGCGAGTTGTCCCCATGGCCATTGGCAAACCACCACGATGATCTCCTCGATCCGATCAGATGGGACGAGCGCTTGCATGACCATTGACGGCGCCACCAACACCGCAGTCTTCCAAGCCTATGTGCGCGAGATCCTCGTGCCCACCCTGCGTCCTGGCGACATCGTGGTAATGGACAATCTCGGCGCCCATAAAAACGAAACTACCCTCGCCCTGATTACTGCGGCCGGGGCGCAGACCCGCTTCTTGCCCGCCTACTCGCCCGATCTCAATCCCATCGAACTAATGTGGAGCAAGGTAAAAGCTCTCCTCCGTGCCGCCGCAGCGCGCTCTCACCAAGCTCTCCTTCAAGCGATCGCCCACGCACTGCGCGCGGTCACCGCCGACGATGCCCAAAACTGGTTTGCCCATTGCGGCTATAGTTTTATTTAAAATACTCTAGCCCTCCCTTTACTCACTGAAAACAGGAGTATCCAGTTTTTCCAGAAGCGAGCATGCACTCTCCCACCTCAGATCCACCAAACGCATCCTGCCCCACCCATGCCTTGACACGGCCCTTGCCCCTGCTCCCCTCCTATGAGCCGCAATTTTCAATTCCCCATGCAACTTCTGTTTCGTGCCGTTATCCTGCTGACGATTTTAATCTCCCTGCCGATGGCGCTGATCGCGGCCGATCCCGCTGCGCCTGAGGCAGCCAAATTGGTGCCCCCCAGTGGCGTGAGTGAAGTTGCCACTCCACGTAAAGCTGATCCAGCGGTGGATAAATTCTGGCAAGCCCTCAAGCTCCTCAAGAGTTCGAAGCCAGCCGATTTGGCTGCCGGTCGCGCCGCTCTGCAGGCCTCGTCAGACCTCGAATACACTCATGCCCAAGTGCTGCTGGCCAACTGTCTCATCGCGGGCTCCTATGGTATGACCAAGGATGCCCACAAGGGAGCCAGTCTCTTTCGGCTCGCCGCCGAACGCGGCAACGCCTTCGCCAAAGTCAGCCTTGGTCAGTGTTTGTTCACTGGCACCGGGGTGCGCAAAGACGTGACCAAAGCCGTGGAGTGGCTCACTGCCGCCTTGGCCGCAGGGGCCGATTATTCCCGACCAATCCCACCCCCTGATTTTTTCGTCACCGATTCCACCAAGACCGATAGTGACATTGGCGGCATTGCCGGTGAACTTGATCACGATCCCGTGGCCGACTCGCAAGCCACCGCCCATTTTCTGCTCGGCCAGATCAGCACCCAGCAAAAGAAAACCGCCGAAGCCCACATTCATTTTGTGGCGGCCGCCAGCGCCGGCCCTGGCGGGCGCGATGGTATTTATCTCGCCGCCTTGCAGGCCGCGCTCAACTACGCTTTCGGTAACGGTACATCGCGCGACTTGCCCAAAGCCCATGCGATGCTCGATCAAAGCCGCAAACTCGCCGGTCGGATGAACATCAGCCTGATTCACAATTACGTGAACTTGAAAATCGTGGATGAGTTTGCCACCGCCGACCTCGAGGAATCCATCGACAAGGCCAGCGAGGAAACCGAAACTGAATTACAGTTTAAAATCGCATCTACTTTCGCCGATAAAAAATCCAAGGAATACAACTTGGCCGAAGCCGTGAAATGGTATGAACTCGCCGCCGAAAGCGGCCAGGCTTG
>JANYCF010000365.1 GCA_025360455.1 Opitutaceae bacterium
CCCAGCCCGTCGCGTGAAAACCGGGGAGGCTGAAGGAGAATCCGAAGGGCGAGAGCGCGAGGCCGTCGCCGAAAATATTTTGAACGACGTAGGTGGTGTAGGCGCCGACGGCGATCATCTCGCCGTGCGCCATGTTGATCACGCGCATGAGGCCGAAGGTGATGGCGAGGCCGAGGGCGACCACGAGCAAAATACTGCTCAGGCTGAGACCACGGAAAAGCGTGCCGAAGAAATTTACCTTGGTGCGATGGCTGGCCACGGTGGCGAGGGCGTCCTGGGCGGCTTTGATCAATTCGGGCTTTTGCCGGACCTCGGCATCTTTCAGGGCAGTGGTGAGGAAATCTGTGCTGGAAAGTGAGCGGAGCGTTTTTAGTTCGGTTAGGGCGGCGAGCTTAACCTCGTCTTTTGCATCTTTCAGGCGGATAAGCGCGCTGGCTTCCCGCAGGGCTTTGATCGCCACGGGGTCGGTCTCGAGTTGGAGACGAACGAGCAGGGCGGGAAACTTTTCGACATCCTGAGTCTGCCCGATGGTTTGGATGGCGCGAAGGCGCTTGGT
Source organism: Opitutaceae bacterium (assembly GCA_025360455.1). Taxonomy (GTDB): domain Bacteria; phylum Verrucomicrobiota; class Verrucomicrobiia; order Opitutales; family Opitutaceae; genus Didemnitutus. The sequence goes on from JANYCF010000365.1 coordinate 557, forward strand.
GAAATCGGGCGCGGCGAGATCGATGAGATCGAGGACGGCCTTCATGGCCTTGCGGAGCGCACTGGTGTGTTCGACGGCGGTGAGGTCGGCACCGACGAGTCGCATGGGTTGGCCGGAGGCATCAACCAGGGCTTCGCCGTTATCAATACGGTAGGTGGCCTGGGCGGCGGTGGCGTCCTTTTCACCGGTTAATTGCACGGGGATTTTCACTCCATCAGCTGCGGTGTAAACGAAGAGGCTGTCGGCTCGCCAAGCGGCGAGCAAAACCGGAATGGCCGGATCACCCTGGCCCATCAAAGACGTGAGCAGGGTGCGTTGTTCGGTCGCATTTTCGGTCAGGATGGCCTGGACGATGGTGGCGCGCGGAGTCGTGGCGCGGAGGGCCGTGGTGCTGAGGAGGAGCGCGAAGCAAGCGAACAGACGAACCATGCGGGCAGAGAAAATCATACGGGTGCGAAAGGGAAACAGAATATTGGAAAATGAAAAGCGCGGGGCGGGTCTGAATCCGCCCCGCGCTGGTAACTTATGATACAACCCCAAAAGAGTAGCCGGAGAATCGAACGATTACTTCTTGGCGGTGAACTTACCCTTCAACCAGGGCTCGCCATAGACTTGATCGAAGGATTTCAGGATCTTGAACTGGCCATCGGCCTTGGTCTCGCCGACGTAAACGTTCTTGGTCAGGTGCATGTTCTTTTGTGTGGTGACTTTGCCACCAGGACCATCGAAGGAGATACCGGACTTCAGGGCAGCGCGTACTGCATCGACATCAAACGTGCCAGCCTTTTCAACAGCGGCTTTCCAGAGATACATGCCGTCATAGCTCAACACCATTGGAGAGCAGGTGACGCGACCTTCTTTCTTGATGCCGGCCACAGTGCTCTTGGCCAACCAGGCTTGGAAATCGGCGACGAACTTCTTGTTCGCGGGTGTGTTCAGCGACTGGAAGTAAGTCCAGCAACCGAGCTGACCGACGAGTTTGTCAGCGGGCAGACTGCGGAATTCATCCTCGGAGATGGAGAACGAAACGACCGGGCAGGTCTCGGCGGTGAGGCCCGAGGCGGCGTACTCTTTGAAGAAAGGCACATTGGTGTCACCATTCAGGGTCGAGATCACGCAGGCATCACCGGAAGCGGAGAACTGTTTGATTTCGGCAATGATCTGCTGGTAGTCGGTGTGGCTGAAAGGCGTGTATTTGCCGGCAGCGATGATTTTGCCGGACTCATCCTTTTTGAAACCGCCACCGATGTTTTCCAAAGGCACGCCCTTGCTGAGGAGATACTCCAGCAGCACGAGGTTGGTAGTCTGCGGATAAACGTAGTCGGTGCCGAGCAGGTAGAATTTCTTTTTGCCTTCCGCGAGGTAGTAATCGACGGCTGGAGTGGCTTGCTGGCCGACAGCTTCGGCGGTGTAGAACACGTTCTGGCTCTCTTCTTCGCCTTCATACTGCACCGGGTAGAAGAGCAACGCGTTGTTCTTCTCGAGGACGGGCAGACAATATTTGCGGCTCACGGAAGTCCAGCACCCGAAGGTGACGGCAACCTTGTCCACCTCGGTCAACTGCTTCGCTTTTTCCGCGAAGGTCGGCCAATCCGAAGCGCCGTCGACGACGACGAGCTCGATTTTGTGGCCCATGACGCCGCCTTTGGCGTTGATCTCATCGGCGGTGAAAGCAAGCACGTCGCGCAGCGAAGTTTCGCTGATCGCCATGAAGCTGGAAAGGGAGTGGAGGACGCCGACCTTGACGGTCTTTTGTTCGGCGGCAGGGAGAAGCGAGGCAAAAGCGGTGGCCACAAAGGCACCCGCGACGAGCAGGGAACGGAGGTTCTTAGTCATGATAAAAAACGTGGGGGGTTAAAAAAAGGAAAGGGGAAAGAAAAGGCTGACAATGATCGGGAAAGATTGGGCGGAGGCGTGGAAGACTCCGCCCAAAATGGCCGACTCAGGTCAGCCCGAAAAACCGATACTAGAACTTGAAGACAGTCTGGACGCGGAATTCGTTGGCACTATCCAGCGTGTAATTGGTGTAGTTATAATGCGAATACTCCGCACGCACTGAGATGTTCTTGGTGATCGCGTATGCCGGACAGATGGTGTACTTGGTAAAACCCATGCTTGGGACGAGTACGGCAGGGGTGCCGGCAATAGTATATGAATCGACTGATTCACCGCTGATACGGAAAGCACAAGAGACCTTCTCGTTGATAGAGTAATCCAGGAAAGCCAGCCAGTTATACCCCGTGTTACTGTCGCCGCCGTTTTTGTGAGCAAATTCTGCGGCGACGCGGATCTTGTCGCTCGCTTTATAGCTCGCCCAGAAATCAAACATGGTAACCGCTTGGTTTCTGCGATAGCCACCGGCCGTATCGTAAACGGCGCCGGCCCAGAGGGTGACATCCTTGATGCCGGTGTAAGAATAGAAATATTCAAAACCCGCATTGTGTTTGATTTCGCCGTCACCGCGAATTGGGCCATTGGGGCTATAAACAGAGTCCACCACGGCGAAACCGGTGCTGCTCGTCGCGCCGGAATAATCGATTCTTACGCCGGTGTGATAGCCCGGGATCGGAGCGAGGAAATCACCATTGGCATAGGTGATTTGATCCATGCTGATGGGATGAAATGCTTCATAGCCCATGTAGCTAAGAAAATTACCCGCAGTGAAACTTAAGCCGTCAGCTGCTTTATAGGTCAGATAGGCGTCCAACAACGCTACGGAATTGGGGGCACCCGTTGGTAGGTTCCGATAAAGCACCGAGACGTTTGCCGTCACTGGCTGGAAAGTAAAGGTGCCGCCAAGCAGTGCCTTATCAAGGTTGGTATCATTGAAAGAAGTACCGGGTGACTCGCTGCGATGCCAGTAGGATGCGGTAGCATATCCGTTGACGGAGAAGTTATCGTTTACTTTGATCTCGGCCATCGCCGAGAGGGAAGCAGCCAAGAGGGCCAAGGCTGCGGTGGTGGTGCGTATGTTCATAGGGTGGTATGTTTGGTGTTTAAATGTCACGAGGGGTTTAACCTCCGACAGGACCCTTTGAGCAGGTCCCTTGCCAGCTATGAATAGAATCATCTAGCAGCTATGAATCATCCGGAGATCGCAGTGTTTATTTCTTGGAAAGAAGTGCTTACGAAAGTGAAAATTCATAATACTGAGTCCTAAAAAGCAAGAAATCGCGGCATTTCAGCAGCGGTCGGGTGATTACATTTCGTATTTGACCGATTGAGAGCCCGGCTAGTTCGGGCGAATTGCCCGGATCAATTTATTGGTCGGGGGCGATCTCTAGACTCAGATTTTCCGCCCAAGCGGCGAGCGATTTGATTTCCGCCGGGGTTAACCGCGCTTCGGGATGGGCCCAAGTATAGGATTTCAAAGGCATCTCGTGTTGTTCCACCTCATCGATCAGCTCGTTCAATTTTTTTGCGGCCCGCTTGGGAGGGTACGTGGTAAATTCGGAGAAATTTAAATTACGTTTGCCGGCTTTGATGTGGCGATCCAACCACCAGGCGAAGGGTTGGACTTCCGCGTACCACGGGTAATGCGTTTGATTGGAATGACAATCATAGCAGGCCCGCGTGAGTAGGGCTTTCACCTCGGCGGGTACCGCGTGTTTCAACGTGATGTCATTCGGAGAAACCCCGGTGGACAGATTTTTCTCCGGGCCAATGAACTGGGCGGCGACCAATAGGACGACACCGCCAAGCAATATTTTTTTGAACATGAGAGAGCCTTAGGAGAGTGATGTTGGCAGCAGAGCCAGTAACGCGAGCAACCCGGAGAGGACCAGACATAGCGGCGTGTAGAAGAGTCGATCCATGCGACTGAAATCCGTGGGATGAACCCGACGAAACAGGCCCGCGAATTTAAAGTCACCGATCATGCGGAGGGCAAAGAGGCCGCTGAGCACGAGTAAGACTAACTTGGTCCGACCCATTAAAAAACACGGTGGTAGCAGTTGGACGTGGGCCAGACAGACATAAGCGAAAGCGCTCAAGCCGAGAGTGACCGCGAGACAAGCGATTTTTCCAGGTAGAAAAACCACTTTGCCATCGGGATGTTTGGGCAGTGCGACCGAGGCCGCCCACGTCCCACCACAAGCCCAGTAAGCATGCAGAGCCGCGAGGCTCGTGAAGACGAGGGCAAGGAAACAGGCAAGGAAAGTCATGGGTTTGAAATACCGAAAAGAACTTCGCCCATCAATTGATGGCTTCAGTCACCAGTGCGGCGATGCCGGGCGGGAGAGAAATCGTTTTCGCCAGCGCTTGGCCACGTGGGCTGATTTTTTTCCATGTCTTGCGGATGATATCGACGAACTTTTCGCGGGGATACTCAGCGTGCTGCGCGGCGAATTCTTGAATTTCGTTTTCTAAAAACACGAGACACGCCGCATCTTCGAGTGCCTGGGTGCCGGGATTGGTTTTCAACGCGGTTTTGGAAACCCAGGTCGTGACATCGTCCGCTTCGGTGGTGGATACTCCAGCTTGGAGCAGCAACTCTTTCGCGCGTTCGGCTTGCTTCACATAAAGTGAGCGCCGCCATGCGTGGTAGCCGGGCTTGTCGAGCGGGTAGCTATCGCGCGGGACGCTCCAGCGTTCGAGGTGCTGGCAACGCGCGGCGAGGCGCAGAAGAGGCGTGGGATTTTCCGCAGCGCGGACGACCCACGCTTCCATGCGTTCGGCGTAGACGAGTTCTGCGGCGCGGCCATCGGCCGCGCGCTTAGGATCAGCTGCGTGGGCGATATCGATTAGTATCCGGGCTTGGGCGTAGGCATCCATGAGGGGCAGTGTGCGGGCTTGGCCAGTTCAGGCAAGCCGGAGCAAGGGGTTCTCGTTCTTGGGCAAAGATTTTCTTTTCGGTGAATAACATACGGCAAAAAATGCGGTGTCGCCTTGGAGAAAAATTTCTAACATGTGAAGCTCAACTTTATGAACTGGCTCATTCAGCTTCTCAGCGTGGACTCAGTGGCCCGGACGGTAATACTCCTTGGCATCACCGGCTCGGTCGGCATCGCGCTTGGCAAGATCCGCGTCTTTGGCGTCAGTCTAGGCATAGCAGGTGTGCTGTTTGCGGGATTATTTCTGGGTTATCTTAAACTGACGGTCGATGTCCATGTGCTGGAGTTTGTCCGGGAATTTGGCCTGATCCTTTTTGTTTATACCTTGGGTTTGCAAATTGGCCCGGGCTTTTTCGGTTCCTTGCGCTCGCGGGGACTGCTGCTTAACGCCTTTGCCGGGGCCATTGTCCTGCTGGGTGTGGCGATCACGGTTTACTGGATTGGCAGTGGGCGTGTGGAATTGCCGGCCGGCGTCGGCCTGCTTTCCGGGGCGACCACCAACACGCCCAGTCTGGCGGCGGCGCAACAGGCGCTCAAACAGGTGGGTGCGCCCGATAACGCGGCGGTGATCCAAGGCTTGGCCTATGCGGTGGCGTATCCGTTCGGCATCATCGGCATTATTTTAACCATGCTGATCGTGCGGGCGGTTTTTCGGATTGATGTGAAATCGGAAGTTGCCGCAGCGGAAAACGCGCAACAACCGGCGGGCAATAAACCGGCCACGCGGAATTTCGAAGTGCGCAACGCCAATCTGGTTGGTCGGCCGTTGAGCAAAGTGCCGGGGCTGGCCAACTCGGGCGTCGTGGTGTCGCGGGTGTCGCGGAACGGTGTGGTCGAGGTCGCCCGCCCGGATACGCAATTGCGGCTGGGCGATATTTTGCACGTCGTGGGGACCGAGGCGGGACTCGATGAAATGCGTGTGGTGGTGGGTGCGGAAGCGGAAGTGGATCTGAAAACCATTCCCGGTCCGGTCACCAACGCGCGGTTGATCGTCACCCGCAGCGCCGTCTTCGGCAAAGAAATCCCGCACATCGAAATTTTCACCGAATATAATGTGGTGGTCACCCGCGTCACCCGCGGAGGTCTTGAATTCACGCCGACCGCTGGCCTGCGCTTGCAGTTCGGCGACGTGCTGATGGTGGTGGGCGAAGCTCCGCGGATCGAACAGGTGGCGCTGGCCGTGGGTAATTCCAACAAGGCGCTCAACTCGCCGCAGCCCATTCCGTTTTTCCTCGGCATCGCGCTGGGCGTGATCGTCGGCAGTATTCCACTGGTGATTCCCGGGCTGCCGGCGGCGCTGAAACTGGGTTTGGCGGGTGGCCCGCTGGTCGTGGCCATTCTGCTTTCCCGCGTGTCCAACACGGGCCCGCTCGTCTGGTATCTGCCCACGAATGCCAACCACATGTTGCGCGAGGTGGGCATCACTTTGTTCCTCGCCGCAGTGGGCCTTAAATCCGGAGAAAAATTCGTGGAGATTCTGCTGGGTGGCAATGGCCTGTCTTGGCTGCTCTACGGCGCGGTGGTCACGATTGTGCCTTTGCTCATCGTTGGCTTGTTGGCCCGGGCTTGGAAAAAAATTAATTACTCTGAGTTGTGCGGTTTACTGGCTGGGAGTATGACTGATCCGCCCGCACTCGCCTTTGCTCAGCAAACCACCGGCAGCGATGCGCCTGCCGTGGCTTATGCGACGGTTTATCCTTTGGTGATGCTGCTGCGCGTTTTTTCCACCCAGTTGATCGTGTTTCTCCTCTATAAAGCGGCGGGCGCTTGAGGGCTTTGTAGCCGCGTTTGAGTGAAACGAAAACGTGGTCCGATTGGGGTAGGTGGCGCGCTTGTCGCGCCACGCACAGGAGAGCGGGCACCCTTCGCCCGCTTAAGCCGCGGGTGAATTGCGCGCTGACACCACGTTTTCGTTTCACTCAAACGCGGCTACTTGAAAGCCAGCGAACGCCGCGATTTTCCGACGTAGCGGCAGGCGTCCCTGCCTGACGAGTTTGCGGTCGCGGGTTTCCCGATCCCACAGACCCGGAGGCCTGTGGCTACGCCTCATTCCCTCACTCCCGCAGCGACTGTCCGTGGACAAGTTCTTGAAATAATCCGGGCTGCTTGACGAGTTCGTCGTACGATCCGTCCTGCAACACCCGGCCTTCGTCGATCACCAGAATACGGTCGCAGTTCTTCACCGTGGCGAGGCGGTGCGCGATGAAGATCACGGTGCGCCCGCCGAGATTTTTTTCCAGCGCTTCCTGAATCAATTGCTCGCTGAGCGTGTCGAGGGCGCTGGTCGCTTCGTCGAAAATGAAACATTCCGGCTCGGCCAGCAGCGCCCGCGCGATGGCGAGCCGTTGGCGTTGGCCGCCGGAAAGCGAGGAGCCGCCTTCGCCGACCCGGGCATCAAGTCCACCGGGGAGTTTCGCGATGAATTCCCACGCATTGGCGAGTTCGCAGGCGCGGCGAATGGCGGCATCCGTCGCCTCGGGCCGGGCCACCCGCACATTGTCGCGCATGGTGGTGCGGAAAATAAACGGATCTTGCGGCACCACGCCGAACGCTTTCCGCAATGCGCTCGCCTCGAATTGACGGAGGTCGATGCCGCCGAGGCAAACGGTGCCGGATTGCGGATCATAAAGTCGCAGGATCAGCTGCGCGAGCGTACTCTTGCCGGCACCGGACGGACCGACGAGCGCGAGTCGTTGGCCGCGCGGAATTGTCAGCGACAGATCACGCAACACCGGTTGTCCGGACACATAGGAAAATGAAACGTGATCAAAAACAATAGTGGCCTGGGTCGGGACGGTTGCGGCGGCCGCGTGTTGCGGATCGGGGGTTGTGCTGGGCGTGTCGAGCACCACACCGATGCGGTTAATCGAGGCTTCGGCACCGCCCCACAAACTGAACGATTGAAAGATAGTTTGAATGGGCCAATTCAGACCGGCGTAGGAGGCGAGGCACGCGGCCACGGTGCCGAGATCGATGTTGTTGCCCAAATAACGCCAAGTACACGCCGCGAGCAAAGCGGCGTAGCAAAAATAACCGAACGTTTCCTGCTTCATGTATTCGATGTGACTGAGCACATCGCGCTGGTAGGATTTCTGGCTGATGACGAGCGCTTCCCGGTCGAAGTCGAGCGCGACCTGTTCTTCCATCGCATAGAGTTTCACCGCTTTGTTGCCGCGCAACAGATCGGCGACGCGACCGCTGACGTTGCCCTCGGCAGATTGAAATTCGCTGCTGATTTTTTGCATCTTCTCCCGCGCGCGCAGCATCAGCGCCACATTGGCAAACGAGGTGATCATCAAGATGGAAGCGACGGCCCAGTCCCATTTCCAAAACATGGCCAACGTGGTCAAGATGGTGATGATCGCGCCCGGCACGGACATGGACGTGTGCTGGAAAAATCCCATGACGTTGCCCAGCGGCGTGCCGAAAAGGTAGCTGAACAATTCACCCGAGGGATGTTCGCCGTGAAAGCGCAGACAGAGATGATTGACGTGCCGGAAAAATTGGCCGCGCAAGGCAAAGACGACGCGTTCGCGGACCCAGGTAAACATCCGATAGCCGGCATGCCACGCCGCCATGCGGATGACGAGCGACACGACTAAATAGCCCGCGATCAGCCAGCCCAAGTGGATCCAGCGCTGCGCCGTGGTCAGATCCGTGGGTTGCAGGACCTGCGAAAAAAGCCACTTGGGATACAGGTTTTGTACCGCGATCGCCGCGCCGTGGATGCCATTTAATAACAAGGCGCCGATCAACAGTCCGCGATGGCGCAGAAAAAGCGGCCAGACGTGCCGGTGAAAAGCGTTGGACTTGGGCGAGGCGGACATGAAGGAGGGATTAATTACGAAACACCGGACGGAGAACAGCGTTTTTTGTAGGCGGGGTGCCCTCACTCCGCGAGGCAGGCGCTGCGAAAACAGAATTCAGCGGGGTGAGGGCACCCCGCCTACAAAAAACGCCGCCGCGTCGTCAGTTCCTCTTCGCTTCCAACACGACGTTGAATGACGCCGGAGTATCCGGAGAAAACAACGGCGTCAGCTGCTCCAATTCGATGACGGGTTCGTCCCCTCCGAGATAAACCTGCGTATCGAAACCTTGGTCTGGTGGCGCGCCCACGACCTTGCCGGTCTGCGCTGCCATGGCCACAGTGAGAGTGAAGGCGCCGTTGCGCGTCGTCAGGATTTGGGGACGAAAGCCCAGTTTTTCCGTCTTGGGTGTATGCCGCAGCGTGAGATTATTTTCGGTGCGGGTGATTTGGGGCAGCGGCGGGAAATCGGCGAAAAACTTACTGACCTTGGAAGGCAGAATCACGAAGCCGGCAGGGAAATCTTTGGCGGGATGAGCCTGCAGCGTGACAACATTCTCCGGTGGCGTTTGGAAAATTTGGATAATCTGTGCTGAGCGAGTGCCGCCGTTTAATTCCACGCCGCAGTTCAGTTTGGCTCCGTTCCAATGATAAGTCCGCGTGAGCCGCGGCCAGCCATCACCGGCGTCGCCCATCAGCATCCGCAGTTCGCCGTTCTTGTTCGAGAAGGATTCCGGACCGCTCAGTTCCCATTGTTTCGGGGGTGGCCAGCCATTCGTCCACGTGTTTTGTGGTCCGAGCCAGACGCGATGTCCGCCCAGGAGGTCGGGGTTATCCCGCGTAGGCGGGGCCAGGAGCAAGTTGAAGTCCTGCTCGGCCGGACCGAAATGCATCAGGCGTCCGCGCTCGAGGGAAACGATGGCCTTCCATCCGTGCGAAACGGAGATGAGGGCCTTTTCGTGGAGGTAGGCGGTGGGCAGCCAGTCAGCTGCGGGAGTGGTGGCTTGGGCCATGAGACAACTGCTGACGCAGGTGAGGAACGAAAGCAGTGATCGAATCATGGATTCAATAAATGATCGGCGGCAAGCACGAGGAAGAGATAATCGCTGGTGGGATGGCCGAGACAATATTCGCCCTGTTGCCAGAGGAAAGGCCAATCCAAAAGCTCAGGAAAATCGGGACGAATCAGCGCGGTCCCGGAAGCAATGCCGCCCGGGATGTAGGAAAAGTCCGCCCGGTTGTTCCCATAGGCAATGGTCATCGATTTCGCCCCCACACCGGAGACAAACGAGGCCGGGTTGGAGCCGGGATGGCAGCCCAAAATAAAATCCAGCGCGTGCAGCATGTAGTTGGCGGGGAAAATATCCGGTGCGCCCACATGGAGGAAATACTGTTCGACGCCGAAGCGTTGGATATTCCAACCGGCACCCCAGACGTCGGGTTTGTACGGCACGCCATAGGGAGTTTCTTTGGCTAAGAGGTCCAACTGCGTCCGGTAGGCGCGGAGTGAGGTTTTGATTTTGGCGGTGTAGGCTTCATCCTTGATGAGTGTCAGGGAACGCGCCGCCAACCATGCCGCCCGGTTGGCGAGCTCGTTTGGATCGTCCGGCACATTTTCCGGATGAGTGCTGTGGAGGATAATTTCGTCCGCGAGTGCGACTACGACCTCAGCATATTTTTTCTCGCCGGTGGTTTGAAAAAGTTCGAGGGCCGGTTCGAGGCGGGAGAGGAGGTGACGCGGTTTCCCGGCCTTGGCCCACAACTCCACGGCGATGCGCCGGCAATCATCCGCCAATGGATCATTGAACCCTTTCAGCGCTCGGGCTGCTGCGGCCAGGCCGCCGGCGGTGACCAACTCGCGGTCCGGATTGTTTTCCGTAAACACCCAGCGATCATCGGCCGAACCGAGCGAACCGAGCGGAGGCAATTGGCCGATCTTGGGTTCGGCTTGCGCGCCGTGCACTGCGGCGTCGGCCAGCACTTTGAAGGCCGCGCCATTGGTATCATGGAAAACTTGGTTGTCGGTCATGTCGTGCGCATCACCGAGATGAGTGTACTGGCGCAGCGAGGCGTCTTGGATGCCGCGATAGAGTCGGCCCATGGCATTATAGCCGCCCACAATGGAAATGACTCCGTGTTCGATCTGTTGCAAAATATCGGGTTTCCCGTCGGGGCGGAACAGATCGACGACCTGCTTGGCCTGATCGACGGTGGTGTTGTCGTACATCGGGTGGAAAAGTTCCCACGCGAGGGCGAGGCCGTGCACGGTGTCCACCTGCGATTCGACGCGCAGATCGTAGTCGCCGGCATCATGCCAGCCGCCACGATCAAGGCCGGGCACATGATCGCCGGGTTGGAATTTTGTGAGGGTGGATGGGCCCTGCGCGTAGCCGTCGAAATGGTTGTGATTAAGTGGAGCCATCAGCGCATCATCGAGGTGGCAAATGCCATGCCAGACGCGGTAGCGGTCGTTCACGCGCATGTGGCACATCTGCGCGGGCAGAAATGTTTCCAAGGTGGGCTGCCAGACGCCGTGTTGATAGACGGCGGGATCGATCTGGAAAGTGGCGGACTGGCTCGTGCCATAACGCACCGCGTACATGCCACTCTGCACCACTTCGCTGAAATCAAAACGAATATAACGGGAGCGGAGAAATTCGCCCCACGCGACGGCGGGCTTGGTGAGCACGGGCTCGTAGCCGTTGGGGGAAATTCTCAGCAACGTGACCACGCCTTGCGGCTGATCGTGCGGATCGAGTTCGATCACGGCGATTTTCTCCTGCTTGGGATGGTAGCCGACTTGCGAGACTTGCACGACCGGTGTCGCGCGCCAGCCGGGAATGGCGTGCGGGGTAACGAGCCATTCGAGCGCGCCTTTGGTTTCGCCACCGGGCACCAAGGCGCGGACGAGGAACCAGCCATTGTTATGTTCACCCCGGCCATCGAGCAGCGCCAGATCGCCGCCATGAATCGCTTCGATTTTGAGACGTTGGGTTTCGGATTCAGGAGCGACCACCAGTTGCCGGCCACCCGCCGCGAGCGGAGCGAGTTGATACGTGTGCGAGACGGCATCGGGCGCGCCCGGCCCCATGGCTTGACGGGGGAAGATGCCGGTTTTCCCTTCGAGAGCAAAGGACTGGCCAAAGAGCAGACCGGGATAGAGCTCGAGATTGAAACCGACTTTGCCGACCCACTCGGCGGGCAATGGTGCGTCGAGATCGACGATAATGCGAAACGCACTGCCGTCGGCAGGCACGACGCGCACGGTGTAACGCAGATTCAGTTCGGGATAATTAATCGGATTTATGCCCGTGCGGTTTTTGGTCTCATCCGGAAATTGCATTTGGACCCGGATTTCATTCAGCGCCTTGTCGAGGGTACGCTGGCCGGTTTTCGGCGTGGGTTGCCATTGGCCCGGCGTGGGCTCGAGCCGCAGATCGCCGTTCGTGGCGGTGCGGAGTCCGTTTTGAATAATGCCGACGCCACCTTGATGGCTCTCGGGATAATAATCGCTCCCGTTCATCACGTTCAGCCCTGTCATCTCAAGATAGCCGCGGTCGTTGAGCGCCAGTTTTTCGGGAGTCGCAGCCGAAGCGGCGAAATTAAAAATCAAGCTGGCGACGATGAGGGCCAAACCAGCAAATGAGCGACGGGGTGATGGGTTCGTAATCATGATGGACAGCGGGTTTAAGCTAATTAGCTCATGATATTAGCATGACTAAACCGGGCAACGGCAGCCCAGTGCTTACACACGAATCGGTCGTGGTGTAGAAAACTTGAGTCCCGAATCAGAATTTAGTGGGAGTCAATCGGGGTGAAGTCTGGCGACCGAGGTGCATCCGTCTGGTTGATTTCCAGTGGGTCAATGCTTGTCGGAAAGCGGGCAAGGTATCGGTAGGCCCGCGTGCTTGCACGCGGGCCTACGAAATATCCTGCAGCTCCTCGGTCTTATCCATTAGAAATAGCGAGATCTCAAAAAAAGCGCCCCGACACCAGTAAGGTTGACGGGGCGAGGTAAAGCTGAGGTACGGCAGAAATTAGAACGCCATGTGCGCGCCGAAGGCGAGCACGGCCAGGGTGCCGGCTGCGCACATGAGGGTGGCCACCTTGGCACCACGGACATTGGCAAAATAATTTTGTTCAGCGTGCTTGGCGACTTCTTGAGCAGCTGTTCCTGCAATCTGGAAAGTTCGTAAGGAAAAATAGCCTTTCAAGACGGCACTCACAATCAACAACCCGAAAAATGCCAACAAAGCTGACGCGCCGAATATATTAGAAAAAAGCCGGGTGATGAAGCCCCAGTTTTCGTGACGGCCTGTGGCAGTATCGATCAGATAGCTCACTAGGTTCATATCGACCACCAATATTGTGAGGATATTCAGCATAGCAAAAATTGAGGCCCGACCTGCGAGCAACTGCATTGTGCGTTCACCCACGCTCAAGCGAGTATGATCATCAACTGTGACGAGCTTAGTTGCAGAGCCTTCTGCTGAGGTATGGTCATTATCTTTGATTGGAAAGGGCGCGCGCCAAGCCGCTAAGACCGATGGGATAGAAGCGAACATAACGACAAGAAAAAATGTTGAGTAGCCGAGTTTTTCGGCGAGCGGTCCGGAAATCATCGTTGTCGGCACCAACATGAGATTCATCAGGGCTGTCGCAAAGGCGTAGTGGGTCATTGTGCTCCGCCCTGGTGCGATTTGCTGCATCATATAGACCATATTTCCGATAAAACCGAAACCATAGCCAAACTTTTCGATGCTCACCAGTAATGCAATTGTCGAATAAGAAAGACCGTGACCGGCGGCAGCGTAATGGCTAAGAAATACAAAGGTAAAATGTGGGATGTTCAGGCAAAGACCAAGCACGAGTAGTGAACGCGTCAGACCTTTCTTGCTAAGGTAGATACCGCCGAGAATGCCCCCGATAATGGAAGCCAGTGTTCCCCAAATCGCATCGATGTTGGATACTTGGCCAGCGCTTAGGCCGAGTCCGCCAGAAGCCAAAGATGATTGTAGGAAAAGCTTCCCTTCGGTGAGGATCAGGCCCTCCCCAATTCGATAAAAGAAAACGAAAGCAATCATGCCCCAGAACGCGCGCTTGTGAAAGAAGGTCGTCGCGGTTTCGAGGAAGTCATTCCAAACTTGTTTCGCACTTGCTGGCCGATCTTCAATGCTGCCGGCAGGTAATAGAAATATGTGATAAACAGCGAAGACCACCATGGAACAGGCCGCTAAGATCCAAATAGCCATCCACATTTTCTGCTGGGGCCAGCCTTGCGATTTGGAGAGCAACTCCATGCTACTTACCAGAGCGCCAGTGGCCAAAACTTTGCCGAGATTCCAGAACATCCCTTGCACGCCTGCTAGACCTGCTTGGGCTGGCTTGTCCAAGGCGGTCAAATAAATTCCATCACCACAAATGTCTTGAGTGGATGATGCAAAAGCGGCGACCCAAAGTAAGGCGATGGAGATCTGGAAATATCCTGGCAGCGGCAATGACATCGCTACACCTACAAAAAGGACCGCCAGTAGGACCTCCATCGTGATCACGAAAAATTTCTTTGTCCGATACATATCGAGAAACGCAGCCCAGAGCGGTTTGAATGACCATGCCACTACAATGCTACCAAGTGCACCTGTGATTTGGCTGTCAGATACGCCCAATGACTTGTACATCGTTGAGGCAGTGCCGTTGATTACGTTAAAAGGAATCCCCATCGCGAGGTAGAGCGAAGGGACCCAAAGGAAGGGACGCCAGGAGGCGGTGGGTTTAGTCATCACGGGTGGGTTGGGCTGGTCAACGGGGCGGGCAGGGGCAGCAAGCATCGCGCGATCACACCGTAGTCGTCTAAAAAAGCAAGGCGAAGCCATGTTTCGGCGCGACTCTTTCGGGGAGGGCGGAAGGGCGTAGCGTCAACGGCCCAAAATGGGCCGGGCGGATGGAGGAGTTTCCCCATTGAAAGCCGCGAGAAGCCCGATTTCAGCTTGACGAATACTATTTCTGTAATTACAGAAATAACCATGAAGCTCACGCCCGTCATGGAAAAGTTCGTCCTCCACTGGGGGGAGATGGGCTGGCGTTGGGGCATCAACCGCTCGGTCGCCCAAGTCCATGCCCTCCTCATGCTCGCGCCCAAGCCGTTGCCGGCCGACGAAATTTGCGAGAGCCTCAATGTAGCCCGCTCAAACGTGAGTAACAGCATTAAAGAACTTCAAGGGTGGGGCCTCGTTCGCGTTGTCCACGTCTTCGGCGACCGCCGGGAACACTTCGAGACCCTCAAGGATGTTTGGGAGATGTTTCTCATCATTCTCCGCGAACGCAAGAAGCGCGAAATCGACCCGACGCTCCAAACCTTGCGCGAGTGCGCCGCCGAATCGGCCAAGGACAAGAACACCGGTGATCACACCACCCAGCGGCTAAACGAATTGATCGAGTTCATGGAACTGAGCTCCAGCTGGGCCGAAAAAGCTCACGCACTTTCCCCCACCGCCGCCAAACGCCTCTGCTCGCTCGGCGACAAAGTATTCCGCTTGGTCGGGTAGACCCCTTTTTTGCTCGGTTGTTTCTCAAATATCAGAAATTACAAAAACAAAGGAACCAAACCCATGAACTATACCGTCCTTGCCTACTTCATCTATCTTCCGGTGGCGATTGCCATGACCGTCTGGGTCGCCCGCACTCTGCATCAAAATGGCCGCGTCTTCCTCCTCCAGGCCTTCCGCGGGCGCGAGGACATGGCCGACTCGGTCAACCTACCTCCTCGTCGTCGGTTTCTACCTGATCAACCTCGGTTTCATCGCGACGGCCCTGCGCTACGGTGACAAGCCGCACGATGTACAGGAGACCATAGGATGGTGAACGTCACCCCGCAGCTTGCTGCGGAATTCATTCCAATAATCAGGACGCCGCCGCCAACTCTAATCAACATGTACAATATCGAAAGACTCCAAATGCTTTCACGTGAAACTCTACCGACAAGCGGCGTTCAATTTCTGAGCACGAAGCTCGGTATCGTGATGGTCGTCCTCGGCGGCATGCATTTCTTCAACATGTTTAACTTCGACAAAATGCGCCGCAAGGGCCTGCGCCCGGAAACCGACCCCCTCAGCCACCGCCCCTCAATCCGACCAAAGCATTTTAACCACGGATTATTCGGATGAACACAGATTGGCCACCACCCGCTGAATTCAAACTGTAGGAGGGGCTTTACGCCCCGATACGAACAAGCAATCGCGGCATAAAGCCGCTCCTACAGTTCTAACTATCATGAAAATCATCCTCCCCGGCGGCAATGGACTCCTCGGACGCCTACTTACTCAGGCGCTGACCCTCGACGGTCATATCTGCGTAGTACTCACGCGCCGTGCGCAACCCGCCTCTGCCGGCGTGCGCTATGTCGAGTGGGACGGTCGCACGCTCGGCCCGTGGGCGGCGGAGCTCGACGGCGCCGATGTCGTCATCAATCTCGCCGGTCGGTCGGTGGATTGCCGTTACCACCAGCGCAATCTGCGCGAGATGATGGCCTCGCGGGTCGATTCAACACGCGTCATCGGCCAAGCCATCGCTCAGGCGAAGAATCCGCCACGCGTCTGGCTCCAAACCAGCACCGCGACGATCTACGCGCACCGCTTCGACGCACCCAACGACGAGGAGACCGGCATCATCGGTGGCCACGAACCCGGCGTGCCCTCGCTGTGGGCCAAGAGCATCGCCATCGCCCAAGCCTGGGAAGCAGAGCTGAATGCCGCGCCAACACCTCGCACCCGTAAAGTCGCGCTACGCGCCGCCATGGTGATGAGCACGGCGAGGCTAGGCGTATTTCATATCCTCGCTCGACACTGCCAGCTCGGCTTCGGACGTTTTGGCGATGGTCGCCAATACGTCTCGTGGATTCACGAACACGATTTCGTTGCTGCGGTGCAATTCCTGATCGAGCGCGAGGATCTCGCCGGAAAATTCAACCTCGCCGCGCCCGACCCGCTGCCGAACCGCGATTTTCTCACGGTATTACGCCGTCAGCTCGGATGCCGTCTGGCGATTCCCGTGCCCGTCTGGGCGCTGGAGATCGGCACGTTCTTCCTCCGCACCGAAACTGAACTCATCTTGAAAAGCCGTCGCGTTGTTCCGACCCGCCTGCAACAAACCGGTTTTCAGTTCCGCCATCCCACGTGGGCTGGGGCGGCCAAGGAATTAACCACGGAAGGCACGAAATGAAACACATCTGCGGAAACGCTTTGCTCTCGAACTCCTTGGCCCGCTAACATGAATGTCTCCCTAAACAATCAACTGGCATATAGCCTCACAACATGGCGATTAAATGGCATGATCCTTGGAACTGGCGCGGCGGTATCGGACGGCGAGACTTCGCCCTTTGGGGGGTCATCCTCTACGCCTTGAAATATAATCTCGATCGGCTCATCGCCTGGCTCGGTTATCAACAGGTCTGGTATCCTTGGACGTATTTTTCGGGTGTGGCAGGAGCGACTTCATCACAGGCCGATCTATTTCTGGTGCTCGGCCTAACAAGCCTGCCTTTTATTATCGTCGGCGTGTTGCTGACACGGCGTCGCCTGTGCGACATCGGCTGGCCTCCCGTGCTTGTCGTATTATTTTTCGTTCCTTTCCTGAACCTGCTGTATTTTGCCTTCTTGTGTCTGCAACCGACTAAACCTGCCGCAGACACGATCATACTGGAGCAACCATGGTGGTCGCGAATCTCGAAAGTAGACAGCGCGCTGGGATCCGCTGCGCTCAGCATCGTTAGCAGCGCGCTCTTGGGGTTTGGGCTGACGCTTTTCAGCACGGAATTTCTGCGTGAATATGGGTGGGGGCTGTTCGTGGGAACACCCTTCATGATGGGATTTTTCAGCGCCCTGATTTACAGTCTGCCCCGGAAGCGTACATTTGCCGAATGTGCCTTAACGGCCATGTTCTCGGTGGGTCTCGTCGCCACAGCGATGTTGGTATTGGCCTTCGAGGGCGTCTTATGCCTGATGATGGCCGCACCGATCGCGATCATTCTGGCCGTGGTGGGAGCCTTCTTTGGTTGGCTCGTGCAGAGGGACCGATGGATTGGCCTGCGCAACCAAGGCCGGCTATATGTGTGTGCGTGGGTCGTGATGCCGCTGTTGATCTTGGAAGATAAACACCAGCCGGTTATGCCGCCGGTGATTGCGGCCACCACGACCCTCGAAATTTCGGCTCCGGTCGAAACGGTCTGGCGGCATGTGCTCGGGTTCGGCGAACTTCCACCGCCCAGTGAAAAAATCTTTCAGCTCGGTATCGCCTATCCCTGTCGCGCTCGATTGGAGGGTCACGGCGTCGGTGCGGTCCGGTACTGCGAATTTTCCACCGGCGCCTTTGTTGAACCGATCACGGCGTGGGAGGAAAACCGGCGGCTCGCGTTCGACGTAAGTCAGCAACCGCACCCCATGCGTGAATGGTCGCCTTATGCGAACGTGCATCCTGCGCATTTGGAGGGATTTTTCCGGTCGAGACACGGGGAATTTCGGCTGACGGCATTGCCCAATGGAAAGACTCTCTTGGAAGGCACCACGTGGTACGAACAAAATATTTGGCCCCAAGCCTATTGGCGTCCTTGGTCAGATTATCTCATCCATCAAATCCACGAGCGGGTGCTGGAGCATATCAAGCACGAAGCGGAATCAGCCCAGAAATAATTGTCACGCTCCGCTCGCTAACATTCTTCTGCTTGGCTGGCACTGCGGTGAGGAAACAGCTTTTGATAACGGGCTGGCTTGCTGACGATGAAGGTTGGTTAAACGCGGAGGGCGCGAAGGACGCGGAGTAAAGCTGGTTGAACATAAAACTCGTTTAGGTCCCAGATATCGCAGCGCATGGCACAGCGATAGGCCAAGCTACAACATCTTGATATCCTCCGCGCACTTCGCGTCCTTCGCGTTAAACTTCCAGGTTCTTCCGCTCTGTGTCCTCCGTGCCCCTCCTGCCTTATCTCTGTGTCGAGATCGTCAGGTCCTTTCTCTGCTTATTTCCTTCCGTGTATTCCGTGGGCCCAACTCAGGGTCATATCCGTTTCTGATTCAGCCATCCGCATTCATAGGCGCTATCCGCGGAGAATATGCCTTTCTGCCGCATCGTTCAACCGAGGCTCGCCAACCCCTACAATTCCACTCACAAATCCCGCATGGCTTGGCGCTTCGACGAATCAGTTATCCGTGGTGAAATCGACAACCGCACGCGCGGGCGCGTCACGGGTCGCCTCTGGCTGGAAGGATGCGAAGCGCCGGTGGAACTAAACCTCACGGGCAACTGCTGGCGTGATCTGGCGGGGCGCAAGCTGGAGTTCACCAACCCTGATCCCAAACCTGCTTTCGTTGATGATTTGGCGACTTTGCAGCAAGGCACGGTCGGCGACATCTCAGCGTCGCGCAAAGTGAAGGTGCCCGATATCCCGATGGACCAGATCGGCGACTACTACGCGGCGAAGAAACCATTTCCGTGGCACTGGGGCAATTGCCTCTACTTGGAGTGGTACAGCGAGAGCAACGGTCGCGTCGTCATCGAGTCAGCCAGCTACGTTTTAAAGATCGTCGGCGAGCCCGCGTGGGAAATGACGCCGGAGGAAGAGGAGACGCAGCGAAAAGCCAACGGCGCGGCGATCACGGGTTTCATGGAAAAGTTAAATACGGCGGTGTCCGCCCACGAAGACATGGAGTTCAACGCCGCGAGCGATAAAATGGCGGCGGAGCAGGAAGAGATTTCCGAATGGGATGAAAAACCGCAGACCGAAGATGAGGCCGAGCAGATGCAGGCGCGGAGCGATCTGTTGTCGGATCGCGTGCAGGCGCGGCTCAAGCGCGAGGGCGACAAGGCCGATTACGAGTTAATTTTGCACGAGGAAATGGAGCGCTTGCGCCGGGAACTGGGCGAACCCGAGCCAACCTCCGAGCAATTGGCGCACAACGCCGAATGGATCGAGGAGATGAATCAGGCGGCGGAAGAGGCGTTGAAGAATCCTGATCCTGAATTGGAGGCGGAGCTGGAGGTCAAACACCCGCTGGCCGAGCGCGCCTTTGAACTCTCGATCCAAGTTCAGGACACGGCAGAGGCGGAAGGTTGGATTCCCGAAGGTGCGAGCCAGGAGCACCCAGCGGCAGAACTGTCGGGTGCGATCATGATTGCTGCCGCCAAATTGGCGGGTGCGCTCAATGGCCGGCATTGGCCGCCGGGCATTGATGAATGCGCCGGAATCATAGTCCGGCTGAAGAAAGCCCGGGTGTATCTCGACGATGCTTTGCGCGCCATGGAGTCATGCCAGGAAGAAAAGTTGGTCACTCCGCAGCACCTCGGCCCGGTCCTGGTGGACGTGATCGATCTCTCGCACGATGCGGATGAAATCATCGCGGAACTGCGCGAGCGACTGGAGCGGGGCACGGAGTGAGGCGAAGTGGGGAGGTGAGCTCCTTCAGTTATTAACCGCGATACGCTCTGCTGGCCCGCCAAGCCCGGTCTTGCCAATTTTAGTCTGATCGGCTACCTGTTTAGACCATGATCACTGCGCATCTCACCGAGACAGTTCTCGCGCTTCCGGAAGCGGAGCGGCTGGCACTCGCGCGGGAGATCATCGCCAGCCTGTCAAATGATGAAGCCCAAAAGACGGCCATCAACGAAGGCGTGCAGCGCATGGAAGACATCATCAAGGGCCAAACCGTGGGACTGACCGAAAGCCAGTTCCGCCAGGCCCTCGGATGACGATCCTTTATCACCCAGAATTCGCCCGCGATATTCAGCGATTTGCGATCAAGTATGCGGAGGTATCGCCAAAATTGGAGGTAAAGTTTCGCCGCGACATTGATGTCGCCTTGGCCGTGGTAAAAGCAAACCCGACCAATGCAGGACACTTCGTCAATACCGGTTCTCTCATCTTACGGGAAGTGCGCCGGCAAAATCTGGAGGGATTTCCCTTTTTCGTGCTCTATGGTCTATCCGATGACCGGCTGATTTTCGGCTCCGTCATTCCCAGTGCTTCCGACCCTCTGACTTGGTTAACGCGATTCTAGTAACAGACGAGGCAGCCAGTATTTCTGATTATTGCTTTAGCAATTTTACCGGGGATTGCACGGAGCATTCACGGATATAAATACCCTTTCAGCTGATGGCTTTGTTTTATCCGCGAGCATCTGCGTAATTCGCGGTTTCTACTCGCCGGCTTACGACTCGCTACTTCCCCCCAAAATATCTCTTTCCTCGCGCGCCGTCCTCGGGCCTCATGAGGGGCTATGTCGTTATTGAGTGTCGTCGGCCAGCGTTGGATGAGTGAACGGGAACCCGAACTGGGTCTCGGGGTGGTCGCGAGCGTGGATCGCACGCGGATCGGCATCGAGTTTCCCGCCACAGGGGAAAAACGTCTCTATGCTCTCGGGACGCCTGTGCTCAAGCGGGTGCAGTTCCGCGTGGGCGAGCAGGTGGCGACGCGCGATGGCCTCACGTTGACGATTGAAACGGTCGAAGAAGAAGCCGGCTTGCTGGTCTATGTGGGCGGAGGCCGGCGCGTGCGGGAGGATGTGATTTCGGACATCACGAGTGTCGCATTACCGCAGGAGCGGTTGATGGCGGGGCAGGTCGATCCGGGCGAGGTGTTCGATTTGCGCTACCGGGCGTTGCAGGCGCAGGCGCGGTTCCGTCAGTCGGAAGTGCGTGGCATGCTCGGCGGACGGCTTGAACTGATTCCGCATCAATTTTCCATTTTGCAAGCGGTGGCCTCGCGTCAGATTCCGCGCGTGTTGTTGGCTGATGAAGTCGGTCTCGGGAAAACTATTGAGGCCTGTCTGATTTTGCAGCGCCTGCTGGCCATCGGCAAAGCGAAGCGCGTGCTGATCCTCGTGCCGGAATCACTCACGCACCAATGGTTCGTGGAATTGCTGCGCCGCTTCAATTTCTGGTTCAGTATCTATGACGAGGCGCGTTGCATTGCGGTGGAGCAAAGCGATCCGGGCGCGAATCCTTTTCTCGCCACGCAACTCGCTCTGGGCAGCACGACTTTTCTCGCGGGAAATCCGACGCGCCGTGAACAGGCGGTGGCCGCTGGGTGGGATATCGTCGTCGTGGACGAAGCGCATCATCTCGAATGGACGCCAGAGCTCGTTAGTCCCGAATACGCGCTCGTCGAGGAACTTGCAGGAAAGTGCCCGGGCTTGCTGTTGCTCACGGCCACGCCGACGCAGCTCGGTCTCGCCGGACACTTCGCGCGTCTACGGCTGCTTGATCCGGATCGTTACGATGATTTCGATAAATTTCTCGCTGAGTCCGAGGGCTTCGGCGCCGTGGCAGTGATTGCCGGGAAGATCCTCGAGCAAAAACCTTTGAAGCCCGCTGACCACGCGAGTTTAAAGAAGATTTTCAACAAGGACCCGGTCGGGCTTGGTCAACATCTCGATGCGTTGGCGACCGGCAAACCGGGAGCGAGGGAAGCGTTGATCAAGACGCTGCTCGACCAGCATGGCACAGGACGCGTGGTGTTCCGCAATACGCGAGCCGGGATGAGTGGATTTCCTAAACGGAAATTTTGTCCCGCTCCGTTGCCCGGGAAAAATCTCACGTTGCTGGCCCGCATCGCGCGCGAGTTAGAGGCCGAAGAGACCGGGCAGGAAGAGAGCATCCGCTACTCGTTCAAGGAAGACCCGCGCATCGACTGGCTGATCGATTTTCTCACCGACAACAAGCCGGCCAAAGTACTCTTGATCTGCAAATCCCGGCGCAAGGTCACCGCCATTGAGGCGGCGCTGCAGGAGAAGATTAATTTCAAGGTGGGGCTCTTTCATGAAGGGCTGCCGCTAATCCAGCGCGACCGGAATGCGGCATGGTTTGCCGAGCCAGACGGGGCGCAGCTGCTCATCTGTTCGGAGATCGGCAGCGAAGGCCGCAACTTCCAGTTCGCGCACCATCTCGTGCTCTGGGATCTGCCGCTCAATCCCGGCTTGCTTGAGCAGCGCATCGGCCGGCTCGACCGCATTGGGCAGACGCAGACGATCCGGATTCATGTGCCCTACGTTGAGAGCAGCAGCGAGGAATGCGTGCTCGACTGGTATCATCGCGGGTTGGATGCGATTGAAACCTCGCTGCAGGGCGGGAATGATTATCAGGACAAATTCAAAGCACGCCTGCTCGCCCAAGCGCTGGCGCACGACGGCACGATATCAAAACGTGGCGCGAAAGACTGGGAAGCGTTCATCAAGGAAACGGCGGAGTTCCGCGAGGAGCTTTCGTTGAAGATGAAGAACGGACGTGACTGGTTGCTGGAGCTGAATTCGTTTAACCCGGAAGTCGCCGCACGGGCGATCGAGCAGGTTCGCGCCGTGGACGCCGATCAGTTCCTGCGGAATTTCCTCAGCGATTTGCTGGATCACTTCGGCGTGCGGATCAAGGAGCACGAGGAAGGCGATGTGTTTCTTGATCCGAGCCACGCCTATATCGAGGGATTTCCGTCCATCCCGCACGACGGCATGCTGGCGACCTTCAACCGGCAGCGCGCGATCATCCGCGAAGACATCAAGTTCATCTCGCCGGACCATGCGCTCGTACAGGATGCGATTGATCTGCTGATCGATTCCAAATCGGGCACGACGGCGTTCAGCCGCATCACGTTGGACAAACCCAATCTCGTGCTTGAAACGATCTTCGTGCTCGAAGCCGTAGCCGATTCCCGCTGGCACGTGGACCAGTTCCTCGCGCCCGTGCCCGTCCGCATCGTGGTGGATGTGCGCGGCAACGACCTCACCGACGAGCGCGACGCCAAGTCACTCGCCGCAGAATCCGAGGATGGCATCATCCAGCGTTTCCTGGAGCGTCCGAGCTTCAACATCTCGCTCTTGAAAGCGCTGATCGATGGCGCGACAAAACTCGCCGAAGTCCGAACCGGCACGCTTAAAAAAGCAGCCCAAGCCAAAGCTAGCACGGTGCTGAACGCTGATCTGCAACGCCTGATCGATCTGCGAAAGCTGAATGATCACGTGCGTCCGGAAGAAATCACGCAGGCGCAGGCGCAGCTGAAAAACATCAGTGGTGCGATCGAGCAAGCGCGGCTGCGGTTGGATTCAATCCGGTTGATCGTGGAAGGCCCGGCCGGGAAGGAGTGAGGATTGATCAACCGCGAATGGACACGAATTTACGCGAATAAAGAATCCGGAATCAGAAGGGGTAGTTTTCTGAGATCGAAAAGATTAGCGTCAATTTGCGTGGATTAGCGGTTAAGAAATGTTTCCGGCTTTTTGGAGGGGTAGACTCCCGACGGTGTCGGCGTCCACCGAACCAGCGCCTGCTTGCCGGCGACGTAAAGCGGGTGGCGTGGATGGCCGTCCTTCGTGGTGCCGAGGCACCAGAGTTCTCTGCCGGGGAAAAGTTTCGCGACGGCCTCGGACCGCGACTGGTATTCCCCAATCGCGCCCCAGGCGGCGACGATCTTCGTGCAGCGCTTCGCTGCGAGTTGGAGCGAGGCATCGTTCCCCGCGCCGACAGGATCTTTCGCCGCCATCATTTCCTTGGGGTAGGGCGTGCGCAGCGCGAAGATGTTGGCCATCCAGAAACCATCAAAGCCCTCGCGTTTGGAAAACGAAGCGATGCGGGTGAGGGTGGGATCAAGCTGGGCTTCATCGGCGGTGCTTGGGTTCAGCCCGATCCACATGATGAGGCTTTCGCTGAACAGCGGATTCCAGCGATGAATCAAGCTGTAGCGGTGCCGGCGGTCAGGGGAGAAATGACATTCGTTATCCACGAAACGAGCGTTCAGCAGGAGAGGAGGGAGCGCAAGCCAGCGTAGTAAGTCCGCTGCCAATAACTCCTTCGTTCACTTCGAACTCTTCGCGAGCGCACCCTGAGTTTTCTTGAAGTGGCTGACTCCAATTGCACCACAGGCACGGAAGCGCGGTGGCTACGACTGATCCAATCCGTGTCTCCCCTCGGGTTTTCGGCTGGCAAGTCCGGAAGACGCCCTTAACCGTTGCGATCCGTGAATCCAAACGACACCGCTCCCGAACCCATTTCCAACGTGCTGGCCGAACGCTATGCCTCGGCAGCCATGAAAGCGACGTGGTCGGCGCACGGGCGCATCTTGATCGAACGCGATTACTGGATCGCCGTCATGAAGGCGCAGCGTGATCTCGGCATCGCGATTCCCGCCGAGGCGATCAAGGACTACGAGCGCGTGCGTGATAACGTCGATCTCACGCATATTGCCGAGCGTGAACGCACCACGTTGCATGACGTGAAGGCGCGCATCGAAGAATTTTCCGAGCTGGCCAACCGGCAATTCATTCATCTCGGGCTCACCAGCCGCGATCTGACGGAAAATGTCGAACAACTCCAGGTCGCCCGCGCGCTTCAGCTCGTGCGTTTCAAAGTCGTGGCCGCTCTCGGCGTGCTTGCCCAGCGTGCCTCGGAATTTCGCGATCTGATGCTCACGGGTCGCACGCACAATGTCCCGGCGCAGCCGACGACGATGGGCAAGCGGTTCGCGATGTTTGGCCAGGAACTGCTCATCGCCCACCAGCGGATCGATGAATTGATCGCGCGTTACCCGGTGCGCGGGCTCAAGGGTGCGGTTGGTACGCAGCTCGATCAGCTCACTTTGCTCGGAAGCGATCCGAAGAAGGTGGCCCAACTCGAAGCGCGCATCGTGAAGCATCTCGGCTTCAAGCAATCGCTCTTCGCGGTCGGCCAGGTTTATCCGCGCAGTTTGGATTTCGATGTCGTGAGTGCGCTGCATCAGGTCGGCGCGGCGGCGGCGAGTTTTGCCACCACGCTCCGGCTGATGGCTGGCGCCGGATTGATGACCGAGGGTTTTCAAGCCGGGCAGGTGGGCTCATCCGCCATGCCGCACAAGGTCAACGCGCGGAACTGCGAACGCATCTGCGGCTTCTCGACGATTATTTCCGGTTACGTGACCATGACGGCGGCGTTGTCCGGCCATCAATGGAATGAAGGCGACGTATCCTGCTCAGTCGTACGCCGCGTGGCGTTGCCCGATGCGTTTTACGCGATCGACGGGTTGCTCGAAACTTATCTGACCGTGCTGCGCCAGATGGAGGTTTTCCCGGCAGCCGTGGCCGCGGAGAACGAGCGCAATCTGCCTTTCCTCGCTACGACCACGATCATGATGGAGGCCGTCAAAGCCGGTGCCGGCCGCGAGACCGCTCACGAAGCCATCAAAGAACACGCGCTGGCAGCGGCCAAGGCCCTGCGTACGGGTGGCGATGCCGATTTGCTGGGGCGATTGGCCGGCGACAAACGCATCGGCCTCGGGAAGAAGAAGCTCACGGCGATTCTGGCTGAAAATGAACGCTTTGTCGGAGCTGCTCCCCATCAGGTGGATGAATTCGCCGCGACCGTGCAGCCGTTGTTGAAGAAGCATAAAGGCGCGGCAGACTACCGGCCGGGCAAGCTGCTTTGAGTCGGGCATGCGATCCCTTTACCCGTACATCATGACCAGAAAAGATTTCTTCACCAAATCGTTGGTTGCGTCGTCGATCATCGCCGCCGCGCCTCTGCTGGGAGCCACTGAGTCCACGGATCAAGAGATCAGTCCTGAAACCGGTCGAGGCCCCGGCCGGGGTCCACGCCAGCCTCTGAAGCAGGTGCTGGAATTTGTCCAAGCGGGTCATCGTGATCTCGACAAGATCAAGGTGATGCTCGAGCAAGCCCCGGGATTGATTCATGCCCGGTGGGATTGGGGTGACGGTGACTGGGAAAGCGCTTTGGAAGGGGCCGCCCACATGGGCCGGGCCGACATCGTGTGTTATTTGCTGTCGAACGGTGTCCGGGTGGATAGTTTTTCAGCAGCGATGCTGGGTGATGCCGGAACCATTCAGGCGCTGATGAAGCTTGAGCCCGGGATCGCCCATGCCAAAGGCCCGCATGGTCTGCCGCTGATGTTTTATGTCGGTTATGGCGGTAGTGTCGTTATGGCCGAGGCGGTGACTCCACACCTGATGGACAAGGCGGGAGAATGTAACCGGGCGCTGCATACCGCCACTTTGTCCGGCCACGAGGCTTTGGTGGAATGGTTGATCAAGAACGGGGCCACTGATTTGAACACGCAGAATTTCTTCGGGAAAACGCCGCTGGATGCCGCCTTGGAGCAGAAATTCGATGGCATCGCCAAATTACTACGCTCCAATGGAGGCAAGCCGTCGAACTAGCCTGGCTGCTGTAATGTTGGCGGTATTGTTGTGGATGGGGGTGGGGTGCCCTCATCCCGCTGGTAGGTGTCGCGCTGGTCGCGCCACGTTGTGAGGCAAGCTGCACCTGCATTTTCAGAGACAAAGGAACGAACTTGGCCGTTTCGGTCCTTTGCAACTGCCCCGCCACCTTGCCTGAAAGTCCGCCGGGCCAATATTTATGTTTTTACGGGGAAGGGAGATTTGGTTTGCCAGAGCTCTGATGGACGCCTTTTTTGACCCCTCACGTTGTTTGCTAAACCAACTTTAACACCATACATCCAATGGCAGAGCTCGTAGGAAATGTTCTCATCGGCCAAAGCGGCGGCCCGTCCGTCGTTAACAATGCCAGCGTCGCTGGCGTTGTGTCCGAAGCCCTTAATCACGGTTGCGTCGAGGAAGTCTACGGCGCGCTGAACGGCGTCGCCGGCATTTTGCACGAGGATCTCATCGATCTGGCGGCGGAATCGCAGCAGACGATCCGCGGCTTACGCCATACGCCCGGCGCGGCACTCGGCAGTTGCCGCACCAAGCTCAAGAAGCAGCAGGATTTCGAGCGCGCGCTCGAAGTCTTCAAGGCGCACAATATCCGTTACTATTTCCACATCGGCGACGGTGATGCCCAGGAAAATGCCGCCAAGATCTCCGAGCTCGCCCAAGCTCAGAACTATGATCTGCGCGTCATCGGTATTCCCAAGACGATCGATAACGATCTCCCCGGCACCGACCATTGCCCCGGCTATGGCAGCGCGGTCAAATATATCGCGACCACGGTCAAGGAACTCGCCGTCGATGCCGATGCCGCCGGTGCGCACGATCTCGTCACGATTGTTGAGGTCATGGGCCGCAACACGGGTTGGCTGGCCGCCGGTGCCTCATTGGCCAAGCGCCGCGATCACCCTGGTGATGCGCCGCACTTGGTTTACCTGCCCGAAGTCACTTTTGCTGGCGACAAGTTCGCTGATGACGTCCGCCGTGTCCTGAAAAAGGAAAAGCACTGCGTGATCGTGGTCGGCGAAGGCCTCGTCGACAAAGATGGCAACTATGTTGCCGTCGAGACCAGCGATGCCGCTGGTGCCGCGCAATTCGGTGGCGTGGGCGAATTCCTGAAGGAAATCGTCGAGACGCAAGTCGGCGCCAAGGTTCGCGTCGCCCGTCTCGGTATCGCGCAGCGCGCCGCTGCTCATCTCGCTTCCAAGGTGGATGCAGATGAAGCGTTCCTCGCTGGCCAAGCCGCCGTTAAGGCCGCCGTCAGTGGCGAGTCCGACAAGATGGTGACGCTCGTGCGTGGTGATGGCGACCACTACACCTGCGAAACCGGGCTCACTTCGTTGGCCGAGTTGGCCGGTAACGTGAAGAAACTCCCCCGCGAGTGGATTAACGAAGATGGTGTCAGCCTGAACTTCCAGTTCTACCGCTACGCCACCCCGTTGATTCAGGGCGAAGTCGTGGTGCCTTTCGATAATGGCGTCCCATCCTTCGTGCGTCTGGCCAAGGAGTCCGTCGATAAGACGCTCCCCGGTTACGAAGCCTAAGTCGCTTTTCATTAAGTTTTCCAAGCCGATCCGCGAGGGTCGGCTTTTTTTATGGGTAGGGCGGGACCGGGACGAGTGCGTAAGCCTCGACCGCTGGGCCCGCCGCGAATGTTGTTATGGCGCTCGCGACAGTGAACGAATGAGTCGCGAGCAAGCTCGCTCCCACAAATGCGAGCAGAAGGGATTGGTCTCGAACGCCCCGGGGAACTTATTGTTCATGAGCATGAGCAAAACCCGCTTTGCTTTCGAGCCGGCGAACGGTAAGGTCCACGCTCCTTTTATGCGCAACGTTCTTCGCCTAACTCCTCTACTCCTCTGTTTGTCCGCCACGATCATGGCGCAAACCACTACGGAACCAGCCGTCCAACTGGAGCCCATGGTCGTGGAAGGCCATTTGCTTACCGAAACTCCTGCGACCGTGACGACGGTCAATCTGGATTCTGAGCCTCTGATCTTCGCCACCACGACCGGTCTCGCGGACCGCACGGCCAATTTTTTCATCGCGACGAATGACGCCGAATCGTTCAACGATATTTTTTCTCTGCGCGGCCTGACCAACACGCCCATCTTTGGTGACCCGGCGATCAGTTTCTACCTCGACGATTTGCCCCTCGGCAGTGGATTCACGTTTCCGGTTAATCTTTCCGGTTTCGCTCGTGCGGAACTTCATCGCGGCCCGACGCAGAATACCGTGTTCGGTCGCGCCGGCTCAGCGGGCGTGGTGACGTTTGCGACTCCGGCACCCACGACGAATCTGGCGGGCGACCTGCGCGTCAGCTATGGCAGCTACAACGCCCGTCAGATCTCAGCAGATTTGAGCACGGCGTCGAGCGGCCCCACGGACGCCTACGTGGCTCTCAACTATGCGGCTCGCGACGGTTACATCACCAACACCACGCTGAATCGCGATATCGACAATAAGGATTCGCGTTCCGCACTCGTACGCCTGCGCACACGGCCAAGCGAGACGAGTGAGCTCACGCTACTCGTGACGGCACTGCGCGCACGCGATGGCGTGCAGCCGCTGGTGCCGCTGAGTGGCCCGATGTTCTCGGTTGATCGTGCCACCGAGGGCCTGACCCATGTCGATGCCTGGAACGCGGCCTTGACCGCCGCGTTCACTACGCCGGTTGGCCGGCTGACCGCCACGACGAGTCACAACGACTGGAATCTCGGTCCGTATTCGAGCACGCTCGGTTTTGGTTTCGCCGATCTGATCAACAACGTCACCCAGCAGCAGCGCACGTGGAGCGAGGAAGTGAAGCTCGTCTCCGACGAGAAATCCGCCACGCACTGGCAGGTCGGCGGGTTTTATTCGGATGTCCACACCGAGGGTTCCTTCGAGCGGTTGTTTGGTCCTTTCACTTTTGAACAATCGGATTACCGCATCTCGAATCGGAATCTCGCGGTCTTTGGCGAAGCGACTTTCAAGGTGGCGCCGGCGGTCAGTCTCACTGCGGGTCTGCGGCTCGAAGATTCGCGTAAGAAATTCCATCGCGTGGAAACAGTTCCTACGCCCCAAACCTATCAGCTCGAACGCACGGGGTCGGCGTGGTTGCCCAAGCTGGGGCTGAGCTACGAGGCCAGTCACTTCACGCAGTACTTCGCCACAGTGGGAGCGGGGTTCAAGCCCGGCGGTTTTTCCGCATTCACGGGCAACCGCGCGCTAGCCGGGTTCGGTCCCGAGCGGACAAAAACTTTTGAGGCCGGCGTCACGCACACGACGAAGGACAAATCACTCGCCGCCACCTTTCGCGTTTTCTACTACGACATCGACGGTTACCAAATCGAGCGCTCGTTCGCGACGAGCTCCGTGGCGGATGACTACCTCGTGCTCAACGCGCCCCGTGCCCGCTCGCTCGGCGGCGAATTGGAGCTGACGTGGCGTCCTGTCACCGGCCTGACGCTCGCCGCCGATCTCGGCCGGACCGACGTGACGCTGCGCAAGTTCATTGATCCTTACACGGGCAATGATTACTCCGGGAATCGTGCCCCAGCGGTGCCAGAATACGATGTCAGCCTGCGCGCCGACTATGAGAGCCCGAGTGGATTTTTCGGTGGGGTAGAGCTGACTGCGAATGGCCGGACTTATTACACCGAGGCCGAAGATTTGATGTTCGGGCAGAAATCCTACGCGTTGCTCGGTGCCCATCTCGGTTATGCGCACCACGGTTATCGCGTGACACTTTACGGACAGAACCTGTGCGGCAAAGAATACTACAGCGCGATCACGCCCGGCACTTTTCACGGCACGCCCGGAGCGCCGCGCACGGTCGGCGTGGAGTTGAGTGCGAAGTTCTGAGCATTTTGATCGAAGGTATTGGTTCGCGTGTAGGAGCCTGTTTACAGGCGACTCAGCATGTGGTCCGTCAACGTGCGTTTCGTGTCGCCTGTAAACAGGCTCCTACAAAAAACTCACGCGCCCGCCTGCGCTTCCACCCCGGCCGCGACATAGGGCTCTTCACTCAGTGTTATCGAGCGTTTCCCCGTGAGCAATTGCACCCACACGCGGGCGCAGGCGAACACCACCATGATCACGAGCACGAGAAACAGGCCGGTCACCGCCGCATCGATGTAATTATTCCACATCAGTTGCCGCCATTGGGTGATTTGCGTGGCAGGTGTGGCGCCATCAGCGGCCATTAATTTTTGATAATTCGCGGCCGCACTCAGAAAACCGAGTTTGGGATTGGGCGAAAATATTTTCATCCAGCCGGCGGTCATCGTCACTGTGAGCAGCCACGTGAGCGGCACCAGCGAAACCCAGAGATACCGTACCCGACCCATCTTGATTAGCACCGTGGTGCCGAGCGCGAGCGCGATGACGGCGAGTAGCTGATTCGCCACGCCGAAGATGGGCCAGAGGGAATTGATGCCGCCAAGCGGATCGATCACGCCCTGATAGAGAAACCAACCCCACGCGCCAACAAAGGCGAGGCTCGCGAGATAATTGCCCAGGGTGGAATGGGTGTTGCCGAGCGGTTTCCAGAGATAACCGAGCAAATCCTGCACAAGGAACCGACCGATCCGCGTACCGGCGTCGAGGGTCGTCAGAATAAACAGCGCCTCGAACATGATGGCGAAGTGATACCAAAGGGCCGTGGCGGTTTTGCCGCCAAGCAGACCGGCAAACATGTGCGCCATGCCCACCGCGAAGGTGGGCGCGCCTCCCGTGCGACCGACCATGGTTTTTTCGCCGACCGTGGCGGCGAGATCCGACATCTGTTGCGGGGTGACCGGATAGCCGAGTGCGGTGATCTGCTGGGTTACCGCCGCGACCTCACCCTTCATGTTGATGGCAAAATATTCCCCGGGCTGCATGGCGCAAGCGGCGATCAGCGCCATGATGCCGACCAGCATTTCGGTGATCATGCCGCCGTAGCCGACCATTCGGATATGTTTTTCCCGTTCGAGCATTTTGGGCGTGGTGCCCGAGGCAACCAGCGAGTGAAAACCCGACACCGCGGCGCACGCGATGGTGATGAAGCAAAACGGAAACACCGGGCCGGCGAACACCGGGCCGGAGCCATCGATGAACTTCGTGATGGCGGGCATTTGCAGATGCGGAGAGAGGATCACCACCGCGAGGCCGAGCAACGCGACACAGCCAATCTTCATGAACGTGCTCAGATAATCACGCGGCGCGAGCAGCAGCCAGATGGGCAGCACGGCGGCGACGAGCGAATATCCCATGATCCACCAAGCGAGCGTTTTTCCATCCAATGTCAGCCATTGTTCGAGTGCGGTGCCTTGAATCCATTGGCCTGCGCCTACAGACAGCAGCAAACCGACGACGCCAAACGCACTGACCAAACCGATTTTCCCCGGTACCCAGCGGCGCAGCGCGACGCCCATCAAGAGCGCGAGAGGAATCGTTGCGGCAATGGTGCAGGTGCCCCACGGACTTTCCGCGAGTGCTTTCACGACCACGAGTCCGAGCACGGCAAGCAGAATCACCATGATCGCCACGACGCTGATCTGCGCGAGAATGCCGGCGAAAGGTCCGACTTCATCGCGCAGCATCTGGCCAAGAGATTTTCCGCCGCGACGGATTGAGCAAAAAAGAACAATCGAGTCGTGCACCGCGCCGCCGAGCGTTGCGCCGATTAAAATCCACAGCATGCCGGGCAAGTAGCCGAATTGCGCGGCGAGGACGGGACCGACGAGCGGACCGGGACCGGCGATGGCGGCGAAATGATGCCCGAACACCATCCACTTGTTGGTGCGCACATAATCTTTGCCGTCTTCGTGTGTCACTGCGGGAGTCGCGCGGGTGTCGTCGAGCGTCAGCACTTTCGCCATGAGCCACGCCGAGTGAAACCGCCAAGCGATCGCGAAGACGCAGCCCGAAGCGATAACCATCCAGAGCGCATTCACCGGTTCGCCGCGCGACCAAGCCAGCACGCCCAACGAGCCAGCGCCGAGGGCGATAATGCCGGACCAGAGGAGAATATTAGGCCAACGGGAAGTTTTGCCAACAGACATAAGGGTGAGGTGGGTGTGGCCACCATAGGAAGAATCGTTCGCCCGGCTAGACCAATCTAGATCGCCGTGC
Source organism: Opitutaceae bacterium (assembly GCA_025360455.1). Taxonomy (GTDB): domain Bacteria; phylum Verrucomicrobiota; class Verrucomicrobiia; order Opitutales; family Opitutaceae; genus Didemnitutus. Next base: position 33,478 of record JANYCF010000365.1, read on the forward strand.
GACTTGGCGGTTATGTAGCCGCGTTTGAGCGAAAGCGAAAACGTGGTTTGCGCCCACGTCTCCCGACCACATTTTCGGGCACCGCCTCAAATGCGGCGACACGGCAGGAAATGAGCCAAGTTGTATTCGTGAACGAATCACGACACCCGATTGATACGCCCATCCGTGGAAAGCTCTTGGCATTGCGCACCTTGGTCCGCAGCTTTCCGCCACCCCATGCTTAACGGCGATATCCGCAGTAAAGTCGACGCGCTCTTGAATGCTTTCTGGACCGGCGGCATTTCCAATCCGCTCGAAGTCATCGAACAGATCACCTACCTGCTCTTCCTTAAGCGCCTCGACGATCGCCACACTCTGGAAGAAAACAAGGCCGCCGGGCTGAAACTGAAAAAACTCGAACGCCGCGTCTTCCCGGAGGGCAAGGACCCGAAGAAACGCGTCTACGAGGATTGTCGCTGGTCGAAGTTCAAGAACTTTGAGACGAAGGAAATGTTCGAGGTCGTTAATGATCACGTTTTCCCGTTCCTGCGCACCCTCGGTGGCGACGACTCCACCTACGCGCACCACATGAAGAACGCGCTCTTCGCTACCCTCCAGCGCCGCGCCTTCCGCGGAGAATTATAATATGAACTTCATTGTCGGAGCCCCGCCAAGCGCGCCCCAACCGAGCACTGCTTTTCTGGTTCCCGACAATTGGGATGATTGGTTTAGCTTCCGGACAATGTTCGACCTTATCGTCTATGACGAAAATGGGCAGCGCTACGATATCGGTGCAGTGAAGATAGGTGAGCACGGCTTAGCAGCCGATAGCACAGCCTCGCCCGGTAGACGCGCTCCGACGCTCCCTGAACACTTCGACCGACTAGAAGAAACTCACTTTTCGCTCGGACAGACGGACAACTCGAATCGCTTAGCGAACTGCGTGCCGATGTTCGCACCGCCATTCTGGGTGCTCTGCGGGACTGCGCCTACAATTTGTCCATATATAGCCAGTATGAAAATGAAGCAGTGATGCAGACCTCCTTGCTGCGCAGTCTGACCGAATCGCGAGTAACCCAGCGTTTCCACAGATTGGCACACGGGAATGCGGCTCTGACCGACTACTTCTTTGAATATTCATTTCCTGTCGTTGGTGGCGAAGTGGAGGTGCCAAAATTATCCTTTCAGGTGACGCCATTATCGGAGCCGCCAACCAACATTCACGTCATCATTGGCCGAAACGGGGTGGGTAAAACTCGGTGCCTCGCCAATCTGACTCAGGCGATTCTGGCTCAGGTAACCCGCGCGGAAGAACACGGGCAAATCTCGGATGTGATGAGTGATGGTAAGGCGAGTGCCTTTTCCGGACTGGTTGTTGTTTCATTCAGTGCGTTCGACGAATTCGATTTACCGAGCCAAGTCCGCACCGGCATCCAAGCTCACCGTGTTGGTATCCATCCAGTTCAAGGCACAGAGCCTCTAAATGTAGCCGAGGTCGCTTTAAACGCTGCAGAGCTGCAGGAGATTTCATTTGAAGAGGATTTCAAGAGATCGTTCGAGAGATGCT
>JANYCF010000250.1 GCA_025360455.1 Opitutaceae bacterium
GTTCGGTTGGCTGACGGGAAAAAACGAACCGGAGGCTGAAGTTATTTTTCGTCTGGCCTTTGGACCTGATGCCATTTTGCAGGAGGCCCACGCGAAACTGAAATTAGGTTATGCCTGCGCCAGTGATCCGGCGGTGGATAAATTGTTGGCCACGGAGAAACCGACCCGGAGTGAACTCGTCGCTTTGGCGTGGGCTGAACCCAAGGCGGCGCATCTGGGATTCGTCACGCATCAGGCCGTGAAATTACGGCGAGTGGGCGAACTGGCGGAGCGCTGCCAGCAACTGGCGCAGTTGATTTTTTGGCAAAAATTTGAGCGGGCCTTGCAGACCGGTCCGTTGGTTTTTGGACAACTCTGGTTGGTCTTGGTCACCTGGCTGGCGCTCGTACCGGTGCTGGCGATGTTTCAGCCGGGGCCGCTCGGTTTATTGCTCGGCCTCGTGCCCTTTGGACTGATGGTCGGGTTGCGTCTCGGTAGCCAGCACGCGCAGAGAAGCCTAATGAAACCATGGCGCACGGAAACGAAGCCGTGGGGTTGGAACGATCATTTCATCCGGTGTCGCGCGGAGATTTCTCTGCTGGTGCGACAATATAACCTGCCGACCAAACGGGCGGAAGTCATGGCCCTGTTTAAGCGGTTAAATGCCGAAAGGATTGATTTGGCCAAACCCGATTTATGTCAGCCGGTCGCTGAGCCACCGTCACCGCTGGGCGTTCAAGTTGTTTCGTTTGCGAGCTGGATCATCGTCATTGCCGTGGTGGCCGGGAGCGTGGGTTGGGCAATGAAGAAGCCGCCGGACTGGGCAGCTCACCAGAAAGTATGGCAGGCGATGTTTGCCAGTGCGCCGAAGGAAAAAGTTAAACCGAAGGAACCACTCACGACGCAAATCTCCTGGCCTTACCGCGCGCCTGCGGAAACGCCTTTCGAGATTGTTACGCAAGGGGTTTTCAACCCGGATTCCCAACAGAGCAAGTACGCCACGGAAAGAATCCATGAACTGCTCAAGCAGTATAAACCTGAAACGATCGATTGTTTGGTCGCGATTTATTTGCCGCTGGAAGGTCCGAATGGAGGGCTCTTACTGTACGACGGAAAGAAAGGCGCGTTCATGGGGCGCAACGGCATTTTGATCAACTTCATGCCGATGCCCAAGATGTGGATGCAAATCGGCGACCAACGTGCACTGTTTATCGAGAAATAAAGTAGGGCCGGACGGTGAAGGGATCTGAAAAAGGAATTTAAGGCGTTATTCGCAGCGTTGACGGGACGGGTTTCCGTCCTCAAGTTGCCCGCGTCACTTAAATATTCCCCCTAAAGTTCCAACTCCTCCTATGTCCACTACCCCTGAGACTCCGTCGGCCGCCACTGAAGATCGCACGGTGGCGATTCTCGCTTACATCACGATCATCGGATTCATTATCGCGATTGTCATGCACAGCAGCAAAAAAACCGCGATCGGTTCCTTCCACCTGCGCCAAGGGCTGGGGTTATTCATCACGGGACTCGTGGTCTGGATCCCTTGCGTTATCATTTCCTTTATTCCGTTCGTTAACCTTATCATGGTGCTGGTCTGGCCAGCACTCGGAATTTCCCTTTTGGTGCTTTGGATTATGGGTCTGATCGCGGCCGTTAATGGCCAGCAAAAGCCCATGCCTGTCGTCGGTGAGCACTATCAAAAGTGGTTTGCCGGTGCCTTTGTCTGAGTGAGCGAACAACCGCTTCATTTTTTCGGCCGTTCGGGACTTCCGGACGGCTTTTTTGCGTCAGGATGGATTGGAACCACTTTTCCGCTTGCGGCGACGCGCTGCGTGCCAAACGTGGGCCCATCATGATTGCTCCCGAAACCTTTTCTCACATCGAGAACATAAAGAAGCGCGCCGGCTACTTATGGAGGTTTCTTTGACGTCGAACAAAAGCAGCGGGAAATAGAGTCCATGGAAGCGGAGATGGGTGCCCCGGGTTTCTGGGACGTACCTGAACGTGCCCAAAAGCACATCGCCAAACTTAATGGTTTGAAGCGCGTTATCGCGGGCGTCGTGGCTTTCAATAAAAAGGTCGATGATACAACGGTGATGATGGAGCTTATCGAATCAGCGGAGCCCGCCGAGCAAGAAGCCTATGCCAAGGAACTTGACTTGGCTGTCACCGACATGGTGCCTGAACTCGACCGGCTGGAGATTGCCTCCTTCCTCACGGGGCAGTTTGACCGCAATAACGCGATTTTCTCGATCCAAGCGGGAGCGGGCGGCACCGAGTCGAATGATTGGGCCGACATTCTTTTCCGGATGTATTCACGCTGGGCGGAGCGGCGGAATTTCAAGGTCGAATTGATGGACGTGCAGCCGGGTGATACCGCCGGAATTTCCAAGGCCACGATTTTGATCAAGGGTGAGAATGCCTACGGCTATGCCAAGGCGGAACGCGGGGTCCATCGGCTCGTACGTATCAGTCCGTTTGATTCCAATAAGCGCCGGCACACCTCGTTCTGCGCGGTGGATGTCGTGGCTGAAATCACGGAAGAGGTTGTGATCGATATTCCCGAAGACGAAATCCGGACCGACGTGTACCGCTCCTCGGGCAAAGGTGGGCAGGGCGTCAACACCACGGATTCGGCTGTGCGGCTCACGCACATGCCGTCCGGCATCGTGGTCGTTTGCCAAAACGAACGCTCCCAAATTAAAAACAAGGCGTCGGCCATGCTCGTGCTGAAAGCGCGCCTCTACGAAAAACGCCTCGACGATAAACGCAGTGAGATGGAGAAATTCTACGGCGAGAAAGGCGAGATCGGTTGGGGGAGCCAGATTCGCAGTTACGTTTTGCAACCCTACCAGATGGTGAAGGATCTCCGCACCGGCGTCAGCACCAGCGACACCCAAGGCGTGCTCGACGGTGATCTCGACCGCTACATCTACGGCTGGTTGCGGGCCGGATGCCCGCGTCATCGGAACAAGGATATTCAGATTGATGATTAGCGAGAAAAGGTTGAACAGGTTAAATCGTCCTCTCGCCATTACAGCCGGACATCATTTCCCGCAAAAATAAACCCCTTCCGCGTCCCCACTTTCATTCCATGGGCCAAGCTGCCAAAAAACGCCACTGTCCTGCTTTGCAGAGCCAAATCACCTCCGCCGAGTGTGGTGAGAACCGGCAGAGTCGTTATCGTTGTCCGCCCGATTGCGCCTTCAATCCTTTCGCTCCGGAAAATTATGGCGTTTTGCTGGAGGAGGAAGACCGCCTGGATGTGTTAGCCATGAAGCGCCTCGCCGCAGAAGTGCCGTCCGCGATTAATGAAATCATGCGGGCCGGTCGAGCCAATACGGGACATGGCCATCACGCGGCCACGGTTTGGAATTTGTTTTTCAAGCGCGACATCCAAGGACGCACGGCGGCGGCGCGCTGGATCGAAACTGGATTGAACGGAATGAAAAACGATTTCCGGGTGTTTCTTCGGCATAAGGCGCAGATGAGGGTCGCGCTGCTGGAGGTGCAGACCGTCATAGATGATCAGACGACCCAGGTGGTGGACCTGCTGGATCCCACCCAGGCCGTGCTGAAGGTCGTGGATCGCCAGACCGCCGCGCAGGCTGTGCGCTTCGCCACCGTGCTGACGTGGATCTACCCGCTGCCGCATTTCTGGCGGATGTCCGGTACGGGAATCATGATGCCGGAACTGGGCACCCTCACACCGCAGTTCGCGATGGAGCAATGGATCGCTCATCTCGGTGGGCCGTCGTTACCCGGGGCCGAGCGAGCTGACTGGCTCGCCGAAAATTTTTGCCGGATCGACCAGGCCGTCACGGCTACCTCACTTGAGCGCCGGCGATTAATGTTCGAGGGGATGGACGCCCAGTTTGGCGTCGCCACCTACAAGCTCACCGGCTCATCGGCCCAATGCCGCAAGACCCTCGCGGCGCATCCGGAGTTGTCCCCCGACGAACCGACAGGGGAGGAACAGGCGGAAGGCTTCGATTCTTGTTGGGCTTGGTTGGACTCCGCGACGGGAAATGAGGTGTTGGCCGGAAGCCAAGCCGTCAAAGGACGAGTTCTGCTAGGGAAAGGCCGGTCGCGGCTGGAAGCGATGGGCGCGGCTCGCTTGGCGGATTTGCGCGCACGGTTTGAGGGCCGGATGGGGGCGTTGGCCGAGTTCACCGGCGAGCGTCGGGATGATGTGGCGAAGCGGATGTTGTTGGACGAGCCGGTGAGCGATCTCGCCCTGGTTCCGCCGGTTCTGCTCAAGCAGATCGAGAAATTCGAACTGCAATCCTCCCTACTCCCGGCTTCCCCGCCAGGAGTTTCGCTGGAGGATTATTCCGCCCAGGCCAAGAAAAGCTTTCGCCGGCACTTGCTCGATCAACCCATTCCGGCCCTTGAGGGCCGGACACCGCGCGAGGCGGCGGGAATACCCGGCCTGCGTCCCCGGTTATTGGATCTGATGAAATTGCACGTGCGTAACCTTGATAAGGAAAATCTCCAGACCGGTCGCACCGAAGATATCAACGTGCTGCTGCGCGAACTGGGGCTGCACGAAATTGATTTTCCGCCGCCGCCGGCGCGGGCCATCCCTCCGGTGAAATCCGCTGAGGTGGACAATCTGGCGGACGATTATGATTATGATGATGAGGATTCCGATTCCCTCGATGAAGACGAAGTGCTAGACGCCGATCCCCATCGTCCCCCCGCGCCAGTGTTGGTCGGTCGGGCGCTGACCTTTGAGGAATCCATCGATCGTCTGGAAGCGGTGATGGACGGTCTGGCGACGGCAAGGGCCGGATTCATGGAGCTCGATCTATCCGGGTCGAACCTCTATACGGCGGCGGATGTGTTGACCAAGGATTTGCTGGATGAGCAGGAATTTAGCTTTTTCATCACTTTTGCTATGCAGGCTTGGTTTGCTTTGGTGCCCAAAGGGGTGAGGGCGCCGACTCTGCGGATCGAGTTGATACGGGCGTCACACGCCACGATCAGCGAAGAATTAGCGACTACGGCTTTGAAGCAAAACCGCGCCTTGGAGCAATTGGGCTCCAATTGCCGGCAGCCGGATTTGTTCGCTGCCCTCTCGGCCGGAATGATTGAATCGTCCGGGAAACTGCCCGAATCCATGCGGCCGGCGCCTACTGCGGTGGTCGACATGATCATACTCATCCGGGTGATCCTCGATGAACTCGATTATGCCCTGCGGACCGGCATGGTTTGTTGAATTTCCGATGCCACCTCCCGACCCACTCCAGCGCTCTTATGAGGAATTGAAGACCGCTTTCGGCAACCAGTCGCTGTTCGAGGACAAGACCTGGCAACTCTCACCCGAAGCCTGGCCGCTCACGCTTGAGCAGCAGGCGCAGCTCGAGCAGATTGGCACCGCCTGTCTCGAATTTCATCAGGCGCTGGAAATTCTTTATACCCGTTCGTGGCAGGGGAAAAATCTGCTCCGCAACAAGCCGCTGCTCGCGCCGTGGATTGCCGATTACTTGGATCGCGGTAAGCCCGCCGCGCTGATTGCTCACGCGCGCGATCCGAAAAATCGCGGCGCCTATCCCACGGTGTTGCGGCCAGATTTATTGCTGACGGAGGAAGGGTTTGCTCTCACGGAGCTCGACTCCGTGCCCGGTGGAATTGGCCTGACCTCGTTTCTCAATCGGCTGTATTCCCCGCGGGGTGAGGGGCCGGTTGATGCTGATATCATCGGCGCGGGCGATGCCATGATCACTCACTTTCATCAGTCGCTCGCTGCCCTGCGTCCCGCAGTGAGGAATCCGCTCATTGCGATTTTAGTGAGCGATGAAGCGGGGACTTACCGGCCTGAGATGCAATGGCTCGCCGAACAATTGCAGCGACAAGGCCGCCGGGTATATTGTCTCCATCCCGACAAAGTATTTCCCTTGGACAACGAGTTGTTTTTTGATGTCGAAGGCACGCCGGAGAAAATTGATATCATCTACCGTTTCTTCGAGCTGTTTGACTGGGCCAATGTGAAGGTGGCCTCGCATATTCTCGAATCGTGGTCAGCGGATCAGGTCGCCATCGCCCCGCCGATGCGGCATTTTCAGGAGGAGAAACTTTCCCTCGCTTTGTTTCATCACCATTTGTTGCCGGAGTTTTGGGCGGAGAATGTCAGCCGGGTCAGCTGGGAACTTTTAAAGAAAATCATCCCGCAGTCGTGGATCATGGATCCGGCGCCATTGCCCCCCGGGGCGGTGTTGGATGGCCCGCGCGTGGGTGGGCGGATGCTCAATGATTGGCGTGATCTCGCCGGAGCTTCCCAAAAAGAACGTGATCTCATTATTAAAATCAGCGGCTTTCACGAGACCGCCTGGGGCGCGCGCAGCGTGGTGTTGGGCAGTGATTGCTCCCGTGAAGAGTGGCTGGCCGGAGTGACGCGGGCCTTGCAGCTGGCACCGGCCAATCTGCATATTTTGCAGGAATATCGTAAACCTAAACGGGTGCAGCATCCCGTCTATCGCGCGGAGGAGGTAGGCGCAGTCCCCGCACCTCGCCTCGAGTTTGGTCGGCTGCGACTCTGTCCCTATTATTTTATTGTGGCCGGCCAAGCCCGATTCTCGGGCGCCTTGGCCACCTTTTGTCCGCCGGATAAAAAAATTATCCACGGGATGCAAGACGCTGCCTTGCTGCCGGCCCGAGTTCGGCGCTGAGCACGATTTTGCCAATCCCGCAGGCACGGAGGCCTGCGGTTACGCCGAATTGATCGCGATGGCGGCAGGCGTCTCTGCCTGCCGGATCAGTTGAGTTCGCCCGGTCTTACGCGGCGGCCATTTTCTTGGGCGAAGTCGTCTGACTGCCCATCAGCTGCTGGAAAAAGGAATCACGACGCTCGCGAGCGACGTTGACGTCCCGGGTGCCGAGGGAGCGACGGACGCGTTCCTTGGTCGTCGGCGTGGGATAGACGGTGTAATGGAGAAACCACGTGCCGTTATTATGCCAGAGATGGTGGTTCGGATTCACCGCGTTGAAGCGGAGAACGGCGAGGGAGGGACGGTTGAGTGACATGATGCGTGAGCGGTTGAGGATTAGTTAATCGTTCGCGCATCAGGGTTTTCCTGAAAACGAAAAGCCGCCTGAGGACATCAGGCGGCTTTTTCGCTTTTTTGGAGGAGTTTTTTTGTTAGAAGGTTTTATCCCTCTCACATCCGGGTGACTTGCGTCACTCGAAACCACCGTGATCACTCCTAGACCCGGTTGGCAGAACCTGCTGTTGCCAGCCGATCCTTTCCTGATGCAAGGCGCAGCGTGCAAAACTTTGCGGCATATGCCAGATAAATTTTCGCTTACTTCACTGGCGAGACCCGGAATAAAAAATAAGGTGCTGAATTCTGCCGGTTTACGCAGGCGAAAGTTTTTTAAAGCCAGCACTGATCATGGTGCCATAAAACTTGGCCACTTTGGTTTTCCGTAAGCGTGACACCATTGCGCCCAAACTCGTTCTCAGGTTTTCGGCGCGTAATATTTGGGTTTGAGCACACCAATGCAGGGCAGATTCCGATAACGCTCATTGAAATCCAAGCCATAGCCCACCACGAATTCGTCGGGTATGACGAAGCCCACGTATTCGGCTTCAAAGGGCACGCTTCGACGGGCTTTCTTGTCCAGCAGCACGCAGGTGCGCACGCTCGCTGCCCCTTTGGCCAGCAGTAATTCGCGGACGGCAAAGAGCGTGTTGCCGGTGTCGAGGATGTCGTCCACCAGCAGTACTTTCTGGCCGGTGATATCGAGTTTGAGATTATCGACGATCACCGGCTTGCCCCCGGCCTGGGTGCCTGAGTGATAACTGGTGGCGCGCAAGCAATCGAGTCGCAGCGGGGTGCGCAGTTGACGGAGTAAATCGGCAGCGAAAATCAAAGCTCCGTTGACGATGGCAATCACGGTCAGGTCTTGGCCTCGGTAAGCCCGGTTGATTTTCTCGGCGAGTGCTTTGATCCGTTTTTTGATCGCCACTTCACTCACGAGCACGTGATCGAGATGCTTCAGTTCCGGGATGGTCTTTTTTGCCGCCATGCCCGACTAGGTGCAAAAAAGCGGACCTTGGCAACAGCGGCGAAGCGGCGGGCGGGTAGTTGCGTACCACACTGGTCGAGCGGCTCATTCCCGGATTTTCACCAATCCCATCCAGGTCCGATCAGTCGGAGATTTTGCCCAAAAGCCGGCCTAGATATTTTTTCGCGTAGAGCGTACTGCGCTCCCGGACGACGCGTTCCGGAGGATGGCGGCGCAGGCCGAGGTCGGTGGCCTGGGTGATTACGGTGCCATCATCCGGAGCGAGAATGATCCAAGCCAGAATACCGCGAAGCTGGGCCCGACCGTGATGAGCTTGCAACTCATCGAAAATCACGCGGCCGATTTCGGCTTCGTGCAGATCCGCACTGATGTCGGCGATGGCGGCGACACTCAGAAGATTTCTCACCTGCTGGCCGGGCTCCGCGATTTGGCCAGGCGGCCAGACGGCGGTTTTTGCGGCGAATTCACTGACAAACGGATTGTCACCCGGTTGCTTGAAGGGTGGGGCGAGGCGGGTGACGAGTTCGTTGTCGCCGGGCAAGTCCTCGTACGTGATCTGGCTCATTTGCTCGTCGGTGATTCGTTCGTAGCCGGTGTTGGCCGGGAGAATGATTTTCAACCGGCCAGTGGCTGCGGCGGTCAGTCCGACGGCGAGCCATGAAAGCATGGCGACGGTTAACCAAACCAGGGCGGTGCGTCCGATTCGCCGTGCCGTTTCCCAGCGAAATAATTTCATACCCACCAAGCTTGCAGCCAATCCGATGACGGTGAGCGCGATTATGCTGAAGCCGGTGTCACGCAGGCCGGCCGGATCGGTGAAGCAATGTTGCAACACGTCGACGGCATAGCGCCCGGGCATGAAGCCAGAGAGCTTTTGTGCCCAGTCTGGTAGCGCGGCCAAGGGCACCCCCACGCCTCCGATCATAATCATGGGCAGAAAGAGACATTGACCGAGTGCCTGGACCGCAGGCACATCGTTGGCGAGGGCCGCGATTAGCAGGCCGAGTCCAAGAAAAGCCAAAGCGACGAAAAGGAACGCGACAACTGCTTGTCCAGGATGTAGCGGCAGCGGAGTACCATAGATCAGGCGGGCCAGAAAAAGCTGCAGCCCGGCCGCTGAAGCTACGATCACCAGCCGGGCCAGCAACGTGCCGATGACCAAAATTCCGGTGGGCACAGGCAACAGACGGTAGCGGCGCCAGACGCCGCGCTCGCGTTCCGCGACGAGAGCGGTGGGCAGGCCGAAGCAGGCACCGCCGAGAATACTGATCGTAAGAATTTGTCCCATCTGGGCCAGCAGCAGCGGAGTGTCGGCGCGGAAAACGCTACCAAAAGCCAGCAGGAAGAAAACGGGCACAAGGTAGCCGTAGATCAGCGCCTGGGTGCTGCGGAAGTTCAGTTGCAACGTGAGCAGGAAATGCCGGAGCAGACCGGAAAGTGCGGCAGCTCGGTTCACGGCGGCGCCTCCGGTTTCGAGTCAGACCATACTTTTCCTGTTAGCTCGAGGAATACGTCTTCCAAGGATGGTCGGTGGATTTGCAGGTCGATCATTTCGTTGCCACTGGCGTCGAGGAGCTGCACGAGTCCACTGATGGTTCGGTTTACTTCGCGGGTGGTGAGCATCCAACCCTTGCCCTGCGGTTGCTGGCTGACCACTGCCGGCAGCGACAACACGACTGCCGCGTCGAGGGGCCGGGCGGTGAGGAACGAAACGCGAGGGTGGGAGCGGGAGCGTGCGATCAGTTCCGCCGGTGTGCCCAGCGCAATGATCCGGCCCTCGTGCAATATGCCGATGCGGTCACACAGCAGCTGCGCCTCCTCAAGATAGTGGGTGCAAAGCAGGACGGATTGTCCCGCAGATTTTTGGCCGGTGATCAGTTGGTGCAGTTCGCGGCGCGACTGGGGATCCAGTCCCGCAGTGGGTTCATCCAAGACGAGCACTCGCGGTCGATTGACAAAAGCCAAGGCGAGAAACAGCCGTTGGCGTTGGCCACCGGAAAGTGAATCGAAGGGCGTGTCGGCCTTGGTCGAAAGAGAAAATTGCTCCAGCAATTCATCAACCTTCGCGGCCTCCGGATAAAACGCGGCGAAAAGCCGGCAGGCCTGGCGTGGGGTGATCTTGTCCTGCAGAGATGCAGATTGCAGTTGGGCCCCCACGAGTTGTCGGGCCTGGGTGGGATGGGCGAGGGCATCCACTCCGCCAAGAGTGATCGAGCCTGAATCAGGCTGGCGCAGACCAAGGAGGCACTCGAGGGTGGTGGTTTTACCGGCACCATTAGGTCCGAGCAGACCGAAGATTTCACCCGCGGCCACCTCAAAACTGACGCCCCGCACCGCCTCGACCAAGTTATAGCACTTCGTCAGCTCGCGTACCGAGATACAGGCGGAAGGGGACGGTGACATGCATAAGGCAAAACGGACACCGGGAAAAATTGTCAACGCGAAGCGAGCAGCAGAGCTGCTCCCGGGGCTTCCGGCCCGACGCAGATCCGGAGATTGCGATATTGCCGCCATAACTGTTTCAACGGCATGTTTCTTCTCACGCCCGGGGGGTTCAGGCCGATTCTTCTCAGGGCTGCATGAAAACGTTTCTCGATTTTGCTGGGTGCCCATTGTCCGGCCCAATGAACGAACAGGACTTCTTTCTCAATGCCGACATAGCGCCATTCCCCCTCGTCGGAGAGCACCCAGTTGGGATCACCCGCCCAGCACTCATGGGGAAGGGACGCAAGGCCGCCAAATTCCCGCAGTGCGTGCAAGCTCGTGAAAGTAACCCCGCTTTTCAAAACCAGAAAATTGAGGTAGGGTTGATCCGCGCACTTCAATTCCATATGCGGTTTGATTTTCAGTGCTTCCGGCATCAAACGCTCAATATCCGCAAAGGTGATGGCCCCGCGCTTGGAGGCGATGAATCCCATGTTGGCCGAATAGTCGATTTCTGCCGGCGTGAGTATACCCGCGTCAAGGATGCTGTCCTTCCAAGTGTGGCGCCGGCTGACGGCTATGTTGGAATGGGAATTGAGCACGTCGAATTGGCGCAAATAATCGAAAACGAAATCGACGGGCCGGAGCAGGATTGTATCGATGTCGACGTAGACGAACTCATCGAAATTTCCCGACCAAGCGGCGATTTTTCTGAATTCGCCCACGTTTTGCGGATGGAAATTCCGGCTGATTGCGTCGCAACGACTCAGCGTGGCTTGCGACTGGTAGATCTCAAATCGATACAGCTCCTGCAGTGCAGTCAGTTTCGCTATGTTGGAATCGTAGGGAATCAGGCACAGCGGCAGGTTGGGGTTGTGGAGTCTGAAGCTGTTCAGAAATGAGATGCTCAGGTCCAAGACTGTGTCATTGGCCAGAAAATATACGCCTTTGTTCGGACTCATGCGGGTTGGTGCGTTGATGCAGGTTTCACAGTCCCTGGCCCGGGGCGGGTGAGAGGGTGAGTTGATTGGGTTGTGGGGTTGACTCGATTTAACCGATGCCGTCCGACTGTCGCATTAATCGTAGTGATTAAGCTTCATTGTGGGGTAAGGTGGGACGGATAAGACGGGTGGGGTCACTTTATGAAAGGCGAAGGACCCGTTGTGACGATGGCGATGCGAAAGCCACGCCGGTGTGTCGTCAAAATGTATGACATGCTTGACCACCCAACGGATGCTTTTTTACAGCCGACCCAATGATACCCAGCCCAATGATACCCTGGCAGTTGGTGGCTTATCAAACGGGATGAATGGGGTGTTATTATTTCAGCTCACTCCCTGGGACCGGGATGCGTCCGCACGTAGCGGGCCACGGCCTGACCGCGTGAATGAACCTGAAGCTTTTCATAGATTCGGCGGACGTAGGTGTTAACGGTCGGAAGACTGATCGCCAGCGCATCGGCGATTTCCTTGTAGAGAAATCCCTGAGCCAGCATCTCCAACACGGTGCTCTCGCGCGGTGACAGCTTCGCCTCATCGGGTGGCGCTTCCTTGCGCTGAAAAGACTGGACGACTTTGCGTGCGATATCACTGCTCATCGGCGAGCCACCGGCCAGCACATCCCGCAGGGCGGCGAACAAGTCATCGCGTTGGGTGCGCTTCAAAAGATACCCCACGGCCCCTGCCGCTAGGGCTTCAAAAATATGGTTGGCGTCATCGTACACCGTAAGCATGAGAAAGCGCGTTGCTGGAATCAGGGGTTTGAGCAACCTGACAGCTTCGATCCCGCTGACTCCCGGCAGATTGATGTCCATCAGCACGACATCGGGTTTTACCGCAGGGAGCGCCGCTAGCGCGCGCTCAGCTGAGTCGAAATTGGCAACGCAGCAGAAACCCTCCGCCAGATTCACCCAACTCGTGAGGATCTCGCGGACCGGCCCATCATCTTCCACAATAGCAACGGTGGTTTTCAAATAGAAATATGTTTCGCACGCTGAGCGCAGGGCTTCCGGCGTCAATTCCCAAGACTTTGTGGGCCGGTATTCTCTTCGCGCCGCACGGCAGAGATAGGCAGGACAAAGGTGGTGCGGGTTCCTTGACCTGGCTGGCTTGTCACCTCGCATCGGCCGCCAATGCCGGTGAGCCGCTCCGCCGTATTGCGCAATCCGTTTCCGCCGGCCACCCGATCCGGACCGGGTGGATGATTCGGCGGTGCTGTCTCAGTGAATCCGCAGCCGTTGTCGGCAATGACAAGTGTTATCAAGTTCTCGGTCACCGTGAGCGTGATGCGCACCTCCACCGCTTCCGCATGCTTCATGATATTATGCAGACATTCTTTGAATCCCAGGAAGAGATTATGGCGAATTTCGGGTGACAGCGACCAGTGGGGCAGAAACACCGGCAGATCGAGCCGGCAGCGAATGCCGGCTGAGCTGAGGGTATCCTGGGCGAACTTGCCAAAATAACTGGCAAGGCTCTCCAGGGTATCATGGCTGGGATTCACGGCCCAGACGATTTCGTCCATGGCGCGCGTAAGTTCCCGAGCGGTGTGGTGAATTTGGGTGAGATGGCTGGCGACTTGGTCCGGGGTTTCCAGTTCGGCGCGTGCGGCCTGGCTTAATAGCGTGATGCGGGTCAGACTCACGCCAAGGTCGTCATGGATGTCACGGGCAATGCGGGCGCGCTCGTTTTCCACGAGGTGGCCTCGCTCCGCTTGTTCCAGACGCTGTTTCAGACGCCGTCGGGCGAGGTGGAGTCCGGACAGAACAGCAAGACCAACGACGCTGCTGGTCGTTAATCCGCGAAACCACCACGTTTGCCAGAAAAATGGCAGGACGGTAAAAGCCAGCACCGCCGGTTCGTTCGCCCAGACGTCGTCATTGTTGCAGGCGACGACTTCAAAGGCATAGTGGCCGGGCGGAAGATAAGGGAACGCCGTTTCACGGTTGAGCCCGGCATCGGTCCAGCGAGTTTCGAGCCCGAGCAACCGATGTTTGAATCTGACTTTTTCCGGCGCTGAAAAACTCAGCCCGGTGTAACGGAGGTCGATGCGCCGCGTTCCTGCCGGCACTTGCAACACTCCCGGGGGCAGCGCGACGAGTTCGCTATCGAAGCGGACTTCCTCGATGAGCATTTTCGGTGGCAGCGAATTGGAGGAAAGGTTTTTCGGATTAACCATCACCAATCCTGCGGTGGTGCAGAACCAAAGTTTTCCGTCGGGAGTTATACAGCCGGTGTCTTGGCAACCCCCGGAACATTCCAGCGTGGGCAGGCCGTCGCTGCGGCCAAAGGTTTGCTGATGCAGGAGCAGAGTGCCTTGATCGGCGCACCGGTTCAGCTCGTCCTTGGCGACGCGGACAATGCCGTTGTGCGAACTTATCCAGAGGTAGCCATCGTCGGTATCAGCGATATGGCAGATCACATTGCTCGGCAATCCGTGCTTCGTCGTGATGGCCACAAAGTGTCCGTCCTTCAGCCGGATCAACCCTCCTTCCGAGGTTCCGATCCACAGCGCGCCATCGTGATCGGCGAGCAGGCATTGCACGAAATCGCTCGACAAGCCGTCAGCCCGGCGGAATTGACGCGTGCCATTATCTTTGAGTGCGCCCAGCCCACCGCCGCCCATGCCAAACCAGATGGTCCCTGCGTCGTCCTTTATGATTGTGCGGATATCCGGTGAGATCAGACCGGCTTTTTCTCCGAACAGCCTGGGTTGCCCGTCATGGAGTTGGAGTACCCCGGCGCGTGTCCCAATCCATGCGTCAGAAGTCTGGCGATCCAACAGCAGTGAAGTGACCGGCGTCGTGGAATCCAAGGCTGGTTCAGAAATAAATCGCTGGCCCTCGCGGCGAAACAATCCGCCGCCCCAAGTTCCAATCCGCGTGTGGCCATCGGGTGATTCGGCGATCGACCAGACGTAGAGATTCGAAAGGCCCTCCGCTTCGGCATAGGATTTCCATAGGCCGTCATTAAAATTAAAATGGTAGAGGCCGGCACCCTCGGTTCCGATCCAAATTCCTCCGTCGTGGCTGGGCGTCACCGACTTGATGACCTGCCCGCGCCAATGATCAGGAGCCTCAAGGGTGCTGAACCTGGCGGTCGTCAGTTCGGTCAGCCCGCCATTATTCGTACTGATCCACACGTTGCTTTCGCGATCCTGATAGATGCAGCGGACCCAGTCGTTGGGCAGGCCATTCTGGCGGCTGAGATGGTACACCGGCCGGTCGGCCGAGAGAATAAAAAATCCGTCGTCGATACTGCCGAGAACCAGGCTGCCATCGCTCAATTCGACGAGGGTAGATACGGGTTTGTAACTGTCCCAGGGCATCGGCCCCCGATTTTCGACCCATTGCCCTTTGTCCCACCGACGGATTTGGCCCTCGCTGGCGATCCACATCCCGCCTTTGCGGCTCGCCCCGATCCCATAGACGAATGGTCCACCGGGCCGGCCGTTGGGCATTTCAGCGAGCAGTCGGCCGTTTTCCAGATGGGAGATGTGGCCATTTCGCACTATCCAAGCTGCGCCTTGGGCGTCGCGACTCTCGTGTACATACGCCGTTGGGTCGGTCACTCCATCGGCTGGCGGAATAGCCTGCGGATCGTCCGAATATATTAGACTGCCTCTCTGGTTGAGGAGCCACAGCCGTCCGTTGGCGTCTTCGCCAATTTGAGTGATGGCTTGGTCAGAGATGGTCACTGAAGTCTTTTTTGCCTCGAATTTGCCCGCACGATACCGGGTCACATTGCCGGTCTCGTGACCAATCCAGAGTGAGCCCTTGCTATCCTCATAGAGACAGCTGATTCGTCCATTCTCGAGCCCGGGGGAATTGACGCTGTCGAACACGACAAACCGTACGCCGTCAAAACGTGCCAGCCCATCGTAGGTCCCAAGCCACAGGTAACCGTCGCGAGTCTGGGTGATGGCGGTGACGGTATTTTGTGGCAGGCCGTCTTCCTTTTTCCAAATTCGGATTGAAAAATGCAGAGCATCCGTCGGGACGGAGTTACTTTCGGCCAGTCCAGCCGTGACGCAGGTGAGCAACAGAAGCCCAAACGCCATCCGCCGGTACCAGGCGCAGGTCGCAAATTGAGCGAATAGGGCGATCAGGAATCCACGAATAATCCAAACCCGGTCGATGATACCTGAAGGCGGCGGGCGGAAACCATGGAGGCCAGCACTCGGCGTGGTTTTCTCGGCGCCATTGGGCCGATGTCTTGCACGGATTTCGCCCGGCCACACTTCGAGACAGACCGTGCGCACAGTTATCAGCGGGCCTTCGCGCCTGGATGGATTCCGCGCAGCGATGATGGCGGAAAGTAGCGGTGACATGACTCAATGCCAAACGGTCACGGAGCAAAATTGTCAACGTGAACCGCGTCTTTGTGCTGACTAGTGCTTACTTGCAATATTAAGCGATATATGGCAGGCCTGAGGCATGGCCCGAACAGCAGCACCCCTGACGTTGAGTGAGGATGACCGGTTAACCTTGGAGCGACTGGCAGCGAGTCGCACCGAGTCGAAGCAAGCGGT
>JANYCF010000393.1 GCA_025360455.1 Opitutaceae bacterium
ATGCCCGAGGCGGTGGAATCCGAGGCGGCGACGCCGTAGATGATGAGCACGATGCCACTGACGAGCAGGGCGAGAGATAATATTTTATTCATGTTATTGGTTTTTGTTAAAATTTTCGGTTTTGCTATGGCTTGATTCAAAATACGCCATTCGTGCGACAGTTGCTATGGGGCTTTGCCCTACCTCGCGGAGTCAGTCCCGGTGGGTCGTCTGATTAACACTCTGAAGCGAGCTCCGGCTTGGTTGGTCTAGCGGCGAGCGCCAGCGAGCTGAAGGGTTGACCACGCGCTGGCGCTCGTGGCGACAAGGACTGAGAATAGGCGGCGGAGTAATGTCTTAGGTTTTAAAAATATCTCGGGGCTTGCCCGGAGGATCTTCACTGTGCCTTGAGCGGCTGGGGCATTGGCAGTGAAGAAACTGCAGTGATCGTCTTCGTGCGGGCAGACGATTTTCGGCTGAGGCGGGTGTCGTAGAATTGCACTCCCATGGCCCAGGGCGTCAGAAGAATAATTTTTATATTTAATCCCAACGAGGCATGGCGAACGTAGTGGATATCGTGCCGGATCATCTCGTCAAAGGTGGTGCGATTCTTGCCCGATACTTGCCAAAGCCCGGTGAGGCCGGGCAACGTGTTGGCGCGTTCCCGTTGCCAGGGGAGAAATTGTTCATATTCGCTCGGAATGCAGGGACGGGGTCCGACTAAACTCATTTCCCCGCGGAGAACGTTGATCAGTTGGGGGAGTTCATCCATGCCCGACGCGCGGAGCATCCAGCTGCCCGGAATGAGTCGGCTATCGTGGAGGGCGTCGAGTTTCATCATCGGGGCATTGGTGGTGATCAGTGCTTTCAGGTGATTTTGGTGTACCGTGGAATCTGCCCTGACTCTCATGGTGCGAAATTTTAAAATTTGGAAACGACTGCCGCGATAGCCGATGCGTTCCTGACGGAAAAAAACCGGCCCCGGGGAAACCAACCGCGTGTACACGGCCATCACCAGAGCCAGAAGGCTCAGCACCGGCAGAGCCAGCAGGCAGCAGAAAATATCCAAGACGCGATTCGATATTGGCACGCGTTTTATGCCGGTCGCGGATGGGATTCCGCAGGGTGATTCATTGGTGGTTTCCATGGGATGAAAAAGGGCGATAGGCCGGATACAGAAAAATTGCAGAGGTGGGATAGAAAATCATTGGCTCAGGTTTCACCTCGGCCCCGCTTTGGTGAAAGCCGGTGAACGGAGGGAGCCGCGAGACGGACTTTTAGAAAACCTCGGTCGGAGAAAGAGCGGCGGGCCGGCACGGGTGCGGCGATTGCTCCGGTTGACCGAGGGGGGAAGGTTTCGGTTGGGTAGTTATTTCTTACTGGTAGAAAAATGCGGCCAACCTGGGTTGGCCGCATGTAAGGGAAGAAGGGCGGTACGTATCGGTCGCAGCGTACGGCCGGCGTGGCCGATTTAGCTCTTCACGTTCATTTCGTTGGTCACCGACTTGGTGCCGCGAACGTCCTGGGCCAGCTTGGTGACGAGGGACTTTTCCGCATCGGAACCGGCTGTGCCGGTGATGATGACCACACCATCACGGGTGGTAACCTTGGTCTTCAGTGCGCTGGTGCCCTTGTGGCTGAGCAGGGCATACTTCACCTGGCTGGTGATAGAGGCATCGTCGATCTTTTCGCCCATGGTCCGGTCAGCGACGATTTCGTCCGAGGACTTTTCCTTGATGACGATTTCATTCTGCACGTTCTTCACGCCGTCAATGTCCTTGGCGTAAGCCTCGGTCAGATCTTTTTGGGCGGCATTTTCGGCGGTTCCGGTCAGAATGACGTTACCATCGATGACGTTTACCTTCGTGCTGGTGAGGCTGACATTGCTCTTGGTGAGCAGGCGGCTGCGAATCTTGAGGGCAATCCATTTGTCGGATTTCTCAGGATACTCGGACTTGACGACGATTTCGTTCTTCACGGCGGTGACACCGGGAAGATTTTCGACCGTGTCGGCGGCGAGGGCTTTGTCGTCCTTGTCTTGGACTGTGCCGGTGAGCGTGACGATGCCGTCATTGGCTTTCACCTTCACGTTGTCCTCAAGGACGGTGCGATAGTTGTAGGAAGACTTGGCTGCCTCTTCGATCTTGCGATCCGTGGAGGAGGAAGCGAGCAGGGCGATTGGGCCGGCGAGGAGGAGGAACAGAGCAGATATGGATTTGTTTTTCATAGGATGAAGTCCAAGATTACTCTTTCGGCGCTTTGGTCGCTATGGGGCGTTGTCCTACCGGTGAGGAAACGTTTCTCCTCTGTCACGAAAACATGCCTTTTGCGAAGGCGGCTCGAACATCCGATTTATACCAACGTCCGATGATGTTTTGCATATAGGTAGGGCGAGGCGTCCCTGCCGAGCTGCTGCCATCCACGGCTCACCGGGACGGTTCGCCCTACCCTCGTGTCATTGGCATAAAGTCCCAATCTCATGTGATGTTGGTACCACTTTTCTTGCCCAAGAAAAAGGCAGGGTCATAAACCACGCCGAACGAGCGACGAATTTTAAAATGTAGGCTGACCGGCGGGCTAACCCGAGCTTTAATGATTTTGTAGCCGCGCTTGAGCCACAGGCGAAAGCGTGGTCCGAAGCGTGGCCACGTTGTCGCTACGCTCCCCGTTCGACAGGCTCAGGGCCTAGAGCGGAGTCGAAAGGCAATGCGGCCACACTTCAATTTACACTGCTCTAGATAATCGTCAGCTGCACGCGGCTTTCGATGACTCCGTTGGAGATGGCGTAGCGGGTGAGGCCGGCGGTGTCGTGGATGTTGAGCTTGTCCATGAGGTGCTGCCGGTGTTTCTCGACGGTCTTGATGCTGATGCCGAGTTCCGCCGCGACCTGTTTGTTGGCCGAGCCTTCGGCCACAAGCTGCAGCACCTCGGTTTCGCGGGAGGTCAGGCGATTGCCTTCGGTCTTGATCATACCATCACGGTCGCGCGGCTTATTTTTAATTTCCTGCACGCGTTTGGCGACGGTGGGGCTGAAAAATGAATTCCCCTTCGCGACTTCGTGGATCGCCTTCGTCAGGATCTCGGCCGAAGTCTGCTTCTCCAGGAAACCGGCCACGCCGAGGGCGCACATGCGCTCGATGTACTCGTTGTCGCTGTGGGCGGAGAGCACGATCACCTTGGCGGCCGGATTGGCGGCGAGAATCTGCCGGGTCGCCTCCAGGCCGTTGAGCTCGGGCATGGCGATGTCCATCAAGATGACATCGGGCTTCAAAGACTTGGCCAGGGCGACCGCTTCCCGGCCGGTTTTTGCCTCACCCACCATGGTGAAACTGCCGTCGGATTTCAGCAGGGAAATAAGTCCCTGCCGGACGATGGCGTGATCTTCGGCGAGCAGGACGGTGATTTGTTTGGTAGCTTTCATGGGTTGTTTTTTTCGGGAGTGAACGGCAGCTCTGCCCGGACGGTGGTGCCCTGGCCGGGAGCGGATTCGATGGTCAGGCTGCCGCCGACCATTTCGATCCGTTCCCGCATGCCCACCAGGCCGAGACGTTTGTTGGTTTTGGTCAGAAGGGTTTTCCTGACCTGAAAAGACTTCCCATTGTCGTTGATCTCCAGCCGGACGGCGCCGGGGATTTTGGTGAGGCTCATTTTCACCGAGGAGGCGTGGGCATGGCGGATGACATTGGTCATGGCCTCCTGCGCGATCCGGAAGAGGACGGTGCGCTTGGCGATCTCCAGCGCCTCGACCCCGGCAAAGGCCGTGAGATGGATCTTGAGGTTTTTCTGTTCGGCCAGGTTTTTGTTGTACGCATGGAGGGCCGGGATCAGGCCGAGATCATCCAGCGCGGGCGGGCGAAGCTCGCGTGCGAACCGGTGCACGGCATTCACGGAAACTTCCACCAGCCGCTGGGTACGGGCGATTTTACCCTTCAAACCCTTCAAACCCGTAAGGCCTTCTGACACTCCCGCGCCCAGCGCCGACAATTCGACATTGATGCCGACCAGCGTCTGCACGACGTGATCATGCAGTTCACGGCTGATCTCCTTCCGTTCATCCTCCTGTGCGGTGATGATCTGGCGGGTCAGGTCGCGCAACTTTGTCTGCATGAGCTGAGACTCCAGAAAAAGCTGCATGTACTGCCGTTTGCTTTTATCAGCTTTAACCACCGCGCCCTTTAATCGTCCGTTTGCGGTCGTCAGTTCCGCGGTGCGCTTGGCCACCATGACTTCGAGCTGGCCGGCGTAGTGGGCCAGTTTGAGCTGAGCTTCATGCAGGGCATGCTCCACCTGTTTCCGTATCGTGATGTCGCGAATGTTGCATTGAATGACGGCCTGGCCGTTCTCCTTGTAAAGGTTGGCCACCACTTCGACTTCCTGGTGATGCCCCTGTTGGCTCTCGAGCGGCAAATCTTCGTAACGCACCTCGTGGTCCTGGGTCAGCTTCTCAAACATAGCCTGGCTTGCTGTTTCATCCTTGAGCAGCCCGATTTCAAAAAGCTCCTTTCCGACAAATTGATTGCGCGGATAACCGAGCAATTTCGTCATGAATGGATTGGCATCGGTGATTTTGCGCGTGTTGGGATCCAGCAGCAAAATGCCGTCGTGCGCCGTTTCAAAAAGCCGGCGGAAGCGGAGTTCCGAAATGCGGACGTTCCCCTCTGTCTGTTGGTGTTCGGTGATATCCGTCATTACCACGCGGCAGGTTTGTCCCGACTCAGAAAGATTGCTCCTGATCCGCACATTCCTTGCCGGCTGGTCTTTCACCACGAGCCTGATGTCGCATTCCTGCCGCTCCTTGTTCTGGAATACCTGTTGGAGAAAACTGGCGAGCAACGGGCGGTCGGCCGATGCCATGAAAAGTCCCAGGCGCTGTTTCACCAACGGGGCCCGGGGGATGCCCAGCAGAGTGGCTGCGGTCAGGTTGGCCTCGCGGATGACTCCCGCTTTGTCGAGGGTGAGGTAACCGACCGGGGCGAAATCGTAGAGCTCGCTGTATTTTTCCAGCCCGGCTTCCATCTCGTCCCGGGCTTTCCTGAGTTCCTCGTTTTGCATCTCCAGTTCGATCTGGTGCACCTGCAATTCGTGGAGCAGCCGTTGGGTGTCGGCGTGGGATGGCGGCGCCGGGGCCGCGCCCTGCTGCCCATTCGGCTGCTGGTTCAGCCGGCGTTCGGCGCGAACGCGCAGGGACGGGTGGGAGGGGGGGCGCGGGAGCTTTTTCATGGCCGAGGTGAGCAACGGATCACTTTTGCCGGGTTGGTTTTTTAAGTTTCCGGTTTCCTTCTTCTCCGACGACTTGCTTCTCCAGAGCGACTTGCTTCTCCAGAGCGACTTGCTTCTCCACAGCCGCCTCTTGCTTATCAAACACGGCTTGTTTCTCCAGCACGGAATGCTTATCCCGCAACTTTGCCTCCAGCGTCTTGGCCACGGTGATATTCGTAAAGGTGATCACGACACCGTCGATCCGGTCGTCGAGCGTGCGGTAGGGCATGATGCGTACGGTGAACCAGCGGCTGCCGTTCGCGCTGATCGATCGTTCGATGGGCGCCAGTTTCCGCAGCACCTCGCGGGCATCGGCGGGCAGCTCCGGGTACTGCAGCTCGGAGGCGAGATCGGTGATGGGCCGGCCCGCGTCGCTCGTGATAAGCTTGATGATTTTCGTGGCCTGTGGGGTGAAGCGTCGCACCTTCAGATTCTTGTCCAGGAAGAGGGTGGCGATATCCGTGCTGTCGAGGAGATTCTTCATGTCGTTGCTAGCCTGCGAGAGCTGGTCCACCTTGACCTGCAGCTCGGAGTTCACGGTCTGCAGCTCTTCATTCATCGACTGCATCTCCTCCTTCGAGGTGGTGAGTTCCTCGTTGGTGGACTGCAGTTCTTCGTTGGTAGATTGCAGCTCCTCGTTGGCGGAGCGGAATTCTTCCTGCGAGGATTGCATCTCCTCATGGGTGGCCCGCGCTTCGCCGCGGATACGCAGGACTTCCTCCTCGAGTTCCGCCTGCCGGTGGTTGCGGACGGGTTTACCCTTGGGGAGTCTGGCCGCAGCGACGTTCACCGGTGGGGGCACGTCGATGAACACGATCATCATCAGCCCGAGCAACGGCCCGGCTTCATCGATTCGCCGGACGGTCACATTCACGTGTTGCCTGCCGCCATTGGTTCCGACCGTGAGTCCGTGCAGAGTCACGGTTTCGTTTTTCCGGAGCGCTTCCTTAAATGCCCCCGTCAGTTCGTAGTGCAGTCCTTCACGGGCCATGGCGAAGAGGTTCCAGTTGGCCTTGCCCGCGGCGGGTTCCAGATATTTGCCCGTGCGACCGCTGACGTAAAAGATGTCGCCCTCGGAATTGGTCAGCACTGCGGGCGGTGCGTAGCTGTGCAGGACCAGCTGGTCGGCCAGGGTCTGCAGGCTTTCCGGGGGTTTGGTCACCGCCTGCTGCGTCTCTGTGGTGATGGCCTGACCGGCGTGGAAGGCGGTGGGAAAGGTAATCTGCGCGGGTGGCATGATGGATTCGCTCCGCCGGTAAAGGCGCGATTTGCCGCTGAGTGGGGAAAATAAAGCGGTGCTTTCCCCGATGGTCTCCGCACTGCCTTGAAACAGCAGGCCACCGGGCGTGAGGCTGTAGTGGAAAAGCGGGATCAGTTTCTTCTG
>JANYCF010000113.1 GCA_025360455.1 Opitutaceae bacterium
AACCGGCAAGTGATTGAAATGCAATGTATCATTTGCTCGGGTTACTGTTTTGGACGTTGCTTTTTAACGCGCCGAAACAGTAACTCAGTTTTACACGGGCCAACTCGTGTATGAACCAAAAACAACCCGTTAGTTTCCCCGCGTATCGCTGTGCACGCGGTGATTTCGCCTATAGTTTCGCACGCGGTTCGCAGCACCGGCAGTGGACGTCACCGCCGGTGCCACCGCCGGGAAAATCGGGGTGAGGCTGAGAAGCGCGTCCGGAGGCCGCGCTCCACCTGGAGCGCAAGGAGATCACGGACCACGCTTTCGCCGGCGGCTCAAGCGCGGCTACTAAACAGTTCAAGTCAGGACGGCGTGGCGTGGAACGGACCACGTTGTCGTTGCACTCCAACGCGGCTACGGGAATTGGACGGGCCACTGCGGCTTACCGGGACGGTGCGCCCTACCAGGATCGGCGCGGCCGCGCGGGAGCGATGACGCGGCACGTCGACGAACGACGGCCCTACGTGGTTTTTTATCCGCGGTTATCCGCGTTATTCGCGGGGAATCGCTGAGGTCGTTGGTGGGCGTGTGAGATTGATGCCGTCGAAGAAGTCGCGTATAGCTGCGCCACGCGACTGACACGCGGTCGAAGAAGCGCGTCCGGAGGCCGCGCTCCACCGTGGCGCGACGAGCACGCCACCTACGGGAAAATGCGCGGCGGCTCGGCAGGGAGTGGGCGGCGCGTCGGGAGACGGGCCCTCCGTCAAGCTATCCCCACTTACTGCAGCTTGATCGGGAGGCTCTGGAGGCGAATGGAAAGTTGCTTGAAGCTCGACCCAGTTTTAGGCTGAGTCACATCGTCGCCGGACTTGAAACTCTCAGAGGCGCGGAAGTTCGAGAGCACCGCACAATAACCGTTGTTCACCATGATGCCGATCAGATCGCCTTGCTTGCTGAACATGAGATCGCCGCTCTTGGGGGCGAATTCGCCAAAGAGCCGGGTCACGATCCGATTGTCCACCTGCACGTATCCGGGATTGGCCGTATCGATGCGGAAGGGGGTCTCGCCGTACTTGCCGTCATCGGCGCGCACGAGGAGCGCTTCGGAGGCTTTGAAGATATCCGTGGCGAGACGATAAATCTTGGCGCCCATCAACGCGGCGAGGGCATCGTCCACCGGAGCCACGACGATGCGGGGATCGGCGGCGAGGAATCTGAGCTCTTTAAAGGGTGTAACAAAGGTGCCGCGACTGAGCTTGCCGGTGATCAACTCGTAATCAGGGGGATTTTCAAACGAGAGGAAGAAGGGCGTGTCGCTGACGTGCATGAGCGCGTAGGTGTGCTCGCCGTCGGTTACGAGAATCGTCTGGGCGGCTTTCTCCTTCACCGTGGGACTGAACAGGCCGGGGCGGCGGGTGGTGATGGTGGTGCTGACGCGATTGGCGAGGAAGTCGGAAAAGATGACGTTGGCATTCACCGGTTTGTTATCGCGGATCTCCTGGGTGAGTTCACCGGATTTCACCGCGAGCTGGCCGACACCTTGACTGAGCTGCGCGGTCTGTTCCTGGACTTTGATGCGTTCGGTGCGTTCGACTTCAACCTGTTGCTTGGCTTCTTCGAGATTTTGTTTGAGCAGACCTTTCTCCTGCTCGGCGACGCCGACTTTGATGTTGAGATTCTCGATGCGTTGGCGGGCTTCGCCATTCTGGCGTTCGAGGGCGGCGAGGCTGGCGGCTTGGCGCTCGGCTTCGGCTTTGCGCTCTTCGAGTTCGCGCTGCATCTTGGCGAGCTGCTCCTTGGTGAGGAAGGCTTCGTTGGTGGCGCTGGAATATTTCTTCTCCAGTTCCTTCACGTTGGCGGTGGTCGTATTGAGCGCGCCTTCGAGCTGATTTTTTTGCTGGGCGAGGTTGGCGATATTTTGTTCGCGCTCGCTGAGCGTGCTTTGGGTGGTGGTGAGCTGGGCGGCGAGTTGCTCGCGGGAGGATTTCTCATCCTCGAGGGAGACGCGCATGAGCTCGAGCATATCGGCGTTGATCGCGGGGGCGCTGGCTTCCGCCTGCTTGACCGCGGTGACTTTTTGCTGACTTGGTGGCTCGGCTTTCTCCCAGCGCGTGAGCGCGAGGAGATTGAGCAACAAGAAGTCGCACATGATGAGGAGAAGGGTCTTATTCATGACCGGGGGCTCAGGCTTTTACCGCAGTGGCGGAAAGGGAGGAGGCGGGGATAACTTGGGATTCAAGAATGAGTTTGCGCTTGTAGGGGCGCACATGGCGGATCTTCACGAGGGCCACGCAGACGATGCCGAAAAGATTGGAGGAGTAGGCAGCGAGGAGGTTGGCGTCGATGAGGCCCATGACCTGAAGCACGAGGGCGGTGGCGGTGCCGGCGATACCGATGTAGAGGCCGCCATCGAACAGGTTGTCCTCATTATCCATGAGCCGGAGTTTGACGGCTGCGCCCATGGGCTGGCGGTCGATATCGGAGATGCGCAGCAGGCAGATGATGTACATGCCGACCTGGAGGCAGGCGAAGACGGAGATGGAGAGGATAGTTTTGAATTCCATGGATGTAGTGGGTGAAATGTGGGTAAGGGGTGCGCCGGCCGTCTGGCCGAGGATGGGGATAAGCAATTTGACCTGGTAATCTGTCGTGGCCGCGGCTTTGAGGAGAAACGGCTCGGAGAAAACAAAAAAGATAAACGTGAGAATCACGGCGAGGATACTGCTGCCCATCCGCGGGAAGGCGCCGGGCAAGGCCGACTCGATGTGGGCAAACATCTTTAGGTCGACCGAACGGAAAAGCAGGAAAACGCCGGCGAGGAAGGCGGCGTATTTCACGAGCAACGCGAGCTCGGGTTTTTGCAGGGCGAAAGAGGCACCGAATTCGTATTCGAGGCCGCTGCGATTGGTGACCGGAACCTGACGGAGCACGAGTTGTTCGACCGCGCCTTCGTTGAAAGAGATCGCTTGCCGCAGGGATTCCACGCCGGGTTTGCCATGGGTGATCAGATAGCGGGCGACGCCATCGGAACTCTTGGCCATGAGGGCGGCCGTATAAATAACCGGCAGATGTTCCGGAGCGACGCGGGTGAGATGGGCAAACTGGGCGACCGTGGCAGTACTGGTGGCGGTGCGGAGCAACTCGGAGAGCTGCACCCAATTCAGCCGTTTGCCCAGCGTGAGGATATCGATATAAAAATCTTCCAACGGCCCCATCTGACCCGTGGTGACGGCGTTCTCGGCTTGGTCACGCACTTCGCGTTGGAGGGAAGGCGCCAGATGCTCCGTCTGCCAAAGATAAGTGGTAAGCAAAATGACGGCTTCGAGCGGCTGGCCACCGGGCTTCCGGGCGGGCACGAAGCGGTGGGTGCCGGTCAATTCCGCCGTCTTGAGCAATGTTTGCACGCCGGGCAGGCGGGAGGCTTCAAGATATTTCCGGAGATTATCCCGCGCTCGCTGCGTCACCATAAAGGTAAGCACGGGGGTCGAAACCGTGGGAGCAGTGGCATTCTGACCGGTCAACAGCGGATCGAGTGCGACATCCCAACCGCCCCACGGAACCATTTCGCGATGCTTTTTCTGAAAATCATCAAAGATCACCCCGAGCGCGCCCGCACCGGAATCTTTCACCAACCGGGCGGCCTCAAGCACGAGCGCCGCGGGACCGGGCTTATCAAGGGCGAGCAAATCACGACTGAAAACGCTGACGGAAGGCGTATCGCGTCCCGCCTCACGCAGCAGCGCCGGGTTGAGCGATTTGACGTTGGCCGGGAGCATCCACGCGACGGCGAGCAGGCCCAAACCGAACACAAACAAAGCCACCCAAGCAAGCGAGCGATGGCTCTGGAAGGGGTTTCTTGTGCTCATGGATGTGGTCTTAGTGGACAATTTTTAGATAAACAAATTTATTTGCCGGAATATTATTCAGGCAAATAGGATTACCTTACGACCCATGCCGCAGAAAATTGTTCACTTCAACCATCCCATCCTTCGAAAAAAAGGCGCACCTGTCACGCAGTTTGACGAATCCTTGCAGAAACTGGCCGCCGCGATGATCGAAACGATGCACGCCGCCCGCGGAATCGGGCTCGCCGCGCAACAGATTGGCGAAGCGCTGCAACTGTGCGTCGTCGATCTGCGGGCGACCGAAAGCGAATTCGACTGGGAGCTCGACGGCGCCCACACCCCGCTCGATTTGTTCATGCCCATGGTGGTGGTGAATCCCTCCGTGACGGCCGTCCCTGAGCCGACCACCGTCTATGAGGAAGGCTGTCTTTCGTTTCCCAAAATCAATGGCGATGTGGTGCGCCCGGACGAGATCACCCTGAAGTTTCAGGACGCCCACGGCCATTCGCACACCCTGCATTGCAACGGACTGCTCGCCCGCTGCATTCAGCACGAGGCCGACCACCTGAACGGGATTCTTTTTATCGACCGGATGGACAAAGCCACCCTCGAATTAATCGATCCGGAAATCAAAGCGCTCAAAAAACTCACCCGGGAAGCGCTCAAGAAATAAGTCATGGCCGCTCCCTCCCCTCGCCGTCCGAGCTCCATCGCCACCCGCACCGGTGATGACGGGACGACTTCCTTTTTATACGGACAACGGGTGCCGAAGGATCATCCGCAGATCGAAGCAATCGGCGTGCTCGACGAGCTCAACGTCAGTCTGGGTTTCGTCAAAGCCACCCAGCCGGACCAACGCCACCACGCTGAACTGGAGCGCATCCAACACGAACTCGTCGCCTTCATGGGCGAGGTCGCCTGCACCGAAGCCGATGCCACCCGATACGCCGAATCGAAGTTTGCCAAAATCAACGAGCCCGCCCTGGCCCGGCTCGATGCCGCCATCGAAGCTATCGAAGCGCGCCAACCCAAGTTCGACGGCTGGGCCACACCCGGGGCGAATCTCCACTCGGCCGCCCTGGATCTCGCCCGTACCACCGCGCGCCGGGCGGAGCGCCGGTTGGCCGGACTCAGCCAACACGGTCGCACGCTCCGTCCTCTTCTGCTCCACTATATCAACCGTCTCTCCGATCTGCTCTGGCTGATGGCTCGGGAAGCAGAGAATTGATTGAAGGTAGCGCAGGCTTCCAGCCTGCTTTCCCGAGAATTCAGTAGCCGCGCTTGAGCAGGAAGCGGAAGCGTGGTCCGCTGGCGCAACCCTGTTGTCGCTAGGCTCCCCGTTCGACAGGCTCAAGCCACCCTGAGCGGAGCCGAACGGGTGTCAGCCTCTCTGCTCTCTGTGAAAAGGATCAGCCAAGAACCGGCAGTTGAAACCAGGATTTTCCGGTCGTCGCAAGCAGAGTTAACAAAACTATACTGCCAGTATACGCAGGCACGGCGGGCAGCGGAAAACCGGATGAACCCGGATTATTAATTCAAGACAAACTCTTGATTCTTCACCCTGCTGGTGACTGAATTAGAATCGGATATTTCCCCCTGAATTAATTCTGTGCCCGTTAGCCAAAGCGTTGGCGACGGCTGATCCGTGTGATCTTTGAATCCGTGGGCAAAATTCCTGAATGAACCACGGAGCGCACAGAATGCACGGAGTGAAAACCAAGCCCGACATGATGGAGCATCCCAGCCCGCATCGCCTCTGGTTTGATTCCGTGCATTCGGTGCAATCCGTGGTTAAAATTGATTGGTTCAACTGCCGAATTTAGGATCAGGAGTCTTTAGGTATGTTTGATTAAGGCTAGTTTACATTCCGGGGAAGAGCAGACTGGAAGCCTGCGCTACTCGACCTAGCCGCTCGACGCCCACCCCACCGGCGGCGCCGAAAATCGGGCGCGACTGCGTTTTTGCTTTGAGCACACCGCGGCACCTGTCCTAGTCATCCGTCATGTTCGTCGCTGTCATCCTCATCTTTCTGGCGGTACTCACGCGTATCCTCCCGACGATGGATTTGTCGTTTTCGAATCTCTCGCCGTTCTTCGCGATCGCGTTTTGCGGCGCAGTTTATTTTCGCAAGCCCTGGCTATGGGTCGGCTCGTTTCTCGCGCTCGAACTGTCGGATCTCTATCTCAATTATTTTCACGCCCGGGAATACGGATTTCATTGGGACTTGAGCGGTTTCCTCACGCGCTCTGCCTGCTTCGGGGCCGCGCTGTTGCTCGGCGTTTGGGTTTCCCAGCGCAAATCTTGGCTGTGGCTGCTCAATGGCAGTCTGCTCGGCGCCCTGCTTTTCTATTTTGTGACGAACAGCCAGTCTTGGTACACCGATCCCTTCTACAGTAAAACGCTCGCCGGCTGGTGGCAGGCCATGACGATCGGCCACCCCGAGTATCCGCCCACGATCTACTTTTTTAAAAACACTATTTTCGGCGACCTGATGTTCACCGGAGTATTTGGCGGCGCGATGGAGTGGCTGGCCCAGCGCAAAGGCGAGCCCAGCTTGCTCGATGGAGAGAAGGACGCAGAAGAGTCCGAAGCCGAGACCGAGCCGGTGGAAGCGGAGACGGAAAAGTAAGCCGGGGACAAAAACCGTCAGATTGAAAACCGCCCGAAGGAGGCAACCGACGGTTTGTCCACCTCACTTGACTATCAAACCGTTTCCGACAGGGTTTATCTAACCCTATTCCCTATATGAACACTTCAGTACGAACGATGCTCCTGCTCTCTACTGTCTTCATGGCGAGCGCTCTGGCGAATGACATTGTACTAAAAGATGGACGCATACTGGCGAACGCCACGATCGTCAGCCAATCGCCCCGCAATGTTACGATTAAGCATGCCACAGGCCTGAGCTCGATCGCCAAGGAACAGCTCACGCCGGAACTTCTCGCCCGCTATCCGATTGATGAGACGGCAGCCCGTGAAGCGGACCAGCACAGCAAAGAAATCCGCGAGGCCGCTCTGCTAGCGCGAACGGCCGAAAAAGAGCGCGTCGCTCAGTCACAAGCCAAGAATGAGGCAGACACTGCTGCCCAAAAAATCGCAGACGAAAAGAACGCGGCCCAGCAGACGGCCAAATTGGAGGCCGTTAAGTCAGAGGCGAAGGTTGCGGCCATGCACTATTTTGAACAAAAATATTCTCAGCCTTCCGATATGACTTCCCGAGTGGCAGTGACCATAAATGACGCGCAACCGATCGAAGGCTGGACCGGCCAATGGCGGCTCAAGGGCCAGACGACCATCCGGCGTTACAAGAACCATGACCTTGAGTTGAGCCGCTTGAACGCAATCCAGCCGCCTGATATCACAACCCAAGAAAAGCGTAGCCGACAAATACAATTCCTCGATGCTGATTACCTCAGTGAATTCTTCGACTTCGAATGCGTTTATTCCACGGACGGATCGACTCCGTCTTTCGATATTAAACAGCACACTTAACCGCATTGAAACGGAGGGCTCGGCCGACAGTGGAAATTTGTGGTTCTTGGCTAATGGTTCCAGCGGTTCTGGTGGATAGAGCTTGGCGTAGCGCCAGACCTCTGAGGCCGGGGGAATGACGCAGGCTGCGCGCTAGACGCGCAACGTGGCACGACGAGCACGCCACCTACCCTAAATCGCCTGCACGACTTTTATTGGGTAAAAGAGAAATCAACCGCCTACAGCAGATCCGCCGCGAGCTCGGCCAAGCGCGAGCGCTCACCCTTCGACAACTTCACGTGGGCATGGAGCGCTTGGCCTTTCATGCGGTTGTGGCAATAGACGAGGCCATTGCTGCGCGCGTCGACGTAAGGATTGTCGATCTGGGCGGGGTCGCCGATAAGCACAATTTTTGAACCTTCGGAAATACGCGTGATCACGGTCTTCACTTCGTGCGGGGTGAGTTGCTGCGCTTCATCGAGAATAAAAAATCTCCGCGCGATCGAACGACCGCGGATGAACGCCAGCGCTTCGATTTCGAGCACCCCGCTCCGGATCAACCGCTCGTAAGGTTTCATCGGTGGGACCCCGCCGTTACCACCGCCATGCGAAGGCTGGGGCGCCGACATCAGCGACATCGTGTCGTCGTGCTTTTTGTTTTTCTTGCCCACTTTCTTGGCCGCGAACTGTTGTTCTTTCTGCGGCTTGGAGGGCATGAGCACTTCGAGCGCATCGTGATAGGGCTGCAGCCACGGTTTCATTTTCTCCTCGAGCGTACCGGGGAGAAATCCGATATCCTTGCCGAGCGCGATGACCGGGCGGGAGATCGACAGGCCGTCGTAACGCGAAGAATCGTCCGTGGTTTGATGCAGTGCGGCTGCGGTGGAGAGCAGCGTCTTGCCGGTGCCGGCTTTGCCGAAGCAGGTGATGAGCGAAATGGTGTCGTCCATCAACGCATCAAGAAAGAATTGCTGCTCGAGGTTGCGCGGCCGAATAGGAATGCCGCCGGGTGCCTTCACGAATTCCGGGAAGCGCAGGCGGCGCACGGTCTCGTTGCCAAAATAACGGCCGGGCATCGTCTTGCCCTCCGGGGTCATCAACAGCACATATTCATTCAGATAAAGTCGCTTCGCGATTTCGCCGCTAAGTTCCAGCTGTCCCTCGGAGCAGAAGCGCTGCATCTCGTAGACGTCGAGGTTCAGCGTCGGGTAGGAATCGGTGTCGGGTGCCTCGGGCACCTTGTCGTTCAAATAATCCTGCGCCTCGAGCCCAACCGCGCAGGCCTTCAGCTGCATGTTCACATCCTTCGTCACCAGAATCGTGGGCGGGGGAAACGTTTCCTGGACGAAGAGCGCACTGGCGATGATGCGATTGTCTTTCTTGCCGAAGTCCGAGAGCACGGCACGCAGCCGCTGCATGGCGGGCGAAGACATGTTATTCTCCACCACGTAACGGTTGATGATGACGGAGAGTGTGCCGCCATTCTCAAGCTTCACGCCTTCGTGCATCGAGCGGGAGTCGGGCAACAGCTCCTGCAAAATCCGGTGGACGCGACGAGCGTTGCGGCCGCGCTCGGTCGATTGCTCGCCCTTGATGGCGTCGAGTTCTTCGAGTACCTCCACGGGAATCGCGAGGTTGTTTTCCTCGAACTTGAAGATGGATTGCGGGTCGTGCAGCAGAACATTCGTATCGAGCACGTAAGTCTTAGCCTTGATGCTAACTGACTTTCCCGACAAAGGTGGAACCAGCGTTTTAGTTTTTTCCATCGAGTGGATAACTTACAAATACCGAATGTATCCGCTTTTCGGTTTTGTAAATAGCAGAAATGTAAATCGGTGAAGATATTTTCTTAATTAATTTTGTGCCAATGCGGTGACGACAAAATTGCTGCGGTGAAACCCCGCCGCTCCCCTCATTCCTCTGCCGCCGGCAGCGCCATGCCGGTGAGGTTCGCCAGAAACAAATCCAACAGAGCGGGATCAAATTTTGTTTTTCGCAGCTTCTGCATTTCCTCTATGGCGTGTTCTTCCTCCCAAGCCGGCTTGTACGCCCGGTGGGAAATGAGCGCATCAAACACATCTGCCACCGCCACGATCCGCGCCTCCAGAGGAATCTGTTCTCCTTTCAAACCGTGCGGATATCCGCTGCCATCCCAACATTCGTGATGCGAAAGCGCGACCCGTGCCGCGCAATTAATCACCGGCCACTCGCTCCCCTCCAGGATGCGATGGCCGATCACGGTGTGCGACTGGATGACAACCCTTTCTTCCGCCGTCAGCTGGCCCGGCTTGTTCAGCAGCCCGAGCGGCAGACCGATTTTTCCAATATCATGCAGCGGCGCTGCGTAGTGCAGTTCCATCAGCTTCGCCGTCGGGAGTCCGGCCAAGCGGGCGATTTCACACGCATAGCGACTCACCCGATCCAGATGATTCACGATTCTCTCGTCGTGGACTTCGCAGGCCAGGCGCAGCCTGACGGCCATCTCCATTCCGGGATCGGTGAAATTTCCGACACTCATGTCCGTACTCCTTCGGTCTGCAGGGCGGGATTAGTGTCCTTGCGTGCCTGCCGCCGGCTTTCCTTGTTCTTATAGAGTGCGGCGTCCGCCGCCACGGTAAGCTCCTCGAGCACGTGCGGGCCATTTTTATCGAAATACGTCACTCCGGCACTCGCTTCCAAATTAAATCCCGACGCCCCCTTGGTGTTGCGCACGGAGAGGACTATCTCCATCACGCGCAGGATTTCCACGACCTGACCGGGCTGCTGCTCGATGCCCATGGCGACGAATTCGTCCCCCCCGAAGCGCACCAACAGCGGATCTTTGCGAAAAACATTTCTCAGGGTGTTGGCAAATTCCACCAAGGCCTCATCCCCTTTCGCGTGGCCCAGTTCGTCATTGATCTGCTTGAAGCGATCAAGATCAAAATAGCACAGGTAACCGCGCAACTCCGACCGCTTGACCCGCTGGATCACATCGGGATTCAGTGTGTTAAAGCCGCGGCGATTGTACAGGCCGGTCAACTCGTCGATCACCGCGAGCTGTCGGATCGTTCGCTGCAACCGATGCCGTTCGATCGCATACACAATCGCGCGATCCAGTGCGAGGTGGTTGAACTCTCCCTTCTGCAAAAAATCCTGGGCGCCAAGTTGTACCGCCCGCAGCCCGATCTCATCCCCATTGGACGCCGTGAGCACAATGATCGGTACCTCGGGGCAGGCTTCGATCACTCGGGTTAAAGTATCGAGCTCGGCACTATCCGGCAGATTCAAATCGAGCAGAATAACATCAAATTCCTCGGTTTTCAAAATCTCGAGCGATTCATCCAGCCGCAGTTTCCACACTGACGTATATTTATTCGTCGGTGATTTTTTCAGCATCTGCGTCGTGATCTTGGCGATCAACTCGACGTCTTCGACCAGCAAAACCTTGTAGCTTTTGTTAATCATGGGGCCGCGGCATGACGGGCTGGAACAGTGACGGGGACCTGCACGTTCACTTCCCGCACGGCTGAATTTTCCGTCGCCGCATCGTGAATGATCCGGGGCGTCAAAAAGAAAACCAATTCGGTGCGCTCCGACGTTTTGTAGTCTCCCGAGAAGGCTTTCCCGAGCAGCGGGATATCGCCGAGCACGGGAATCTTCCGGTGCGTGGTGGAGGCACTGTCCTGCACCAAGCCGCCCATGACAATGGTCGCCCCATCCCGCACGCGGACAATGGAGGACGCCTGCCGGATATCGATGACGGGGGCGTTGGTATCGCCGCTCGCGGAAGTGGCGATTCGGACCAAGCGGCTGACCGCCGGCGTAAGATCAAGCGTGATGAGTCCGTCCGCGGAAATTTGCGGCGTGATGGACAACACCGTACCGACTGTGACGGTTTGAACGGTTTCGGTGACCGTGGTGACGGGATTAACCCCGGGCACGGTGGTGATCTGTCGAATAAAAATCGGCAAATCCTGGCCAACCCGCACCACGGCCGGTTGATTATTAAGTGTGCGCAGCCGCGGCGTGGAGACGACCTTGAGGTTACCCTGTTGCTTGAGCGCATCGATGATGGCGGAAAGATTACCGCGTTGATGCTGGATGCGAATGGCCGGTGCGCCGGGTGCCGGACCGTAAACCGGAGTTTGCACGATGAGTCCTCCGGCGGTGGCCAGACTGATTTGACCGGCAAGCCCTGCGGCGGGAACTATTCCCGTATTAAATGAGGTATCCAAACTATCCGCGAGGTAAGCCCAATTGATTCCCAGCTGCGTCGAATCATTCAGCGCGACTTCGTAGATTTCTACTTCGAGATCGATCTGGCGAACGACGCTCGCCGTCACGTTGGCAATGAATTGGGCGATCATGTCGACGTTGCGATGGCTGTCGCGCACGAGTACGGTCCCGGCGAGACTGTTAATCGTATAACTGCCCGTGGCCGACACCATGGATTTAAGTTGGTCACCGAGATCGCCCCAAAAATTAATCGTCGAGGTATTCGTGACGGTCATCGTGGAGCCTTCCGTGTTTCCGCCGCCGCTGGCCCCGCCGCCACCGCTCGAGGAGCCGCCACCACCACTACTGCCGCCGCCGGAGCTGATCTGCACGGCATTGGAACCCTGGCCCGAACGGGTCACGTGAATGTAATCGATTTGGAAGAGCCGGGTCTCCCGGTTGCGCACGCGGAGCAGCGGGCCATCCGGCACAAAATAATAACCATTGGCTTCAATGAGTGCGCGCATCGCGAGATCGAGCGGCAGATCCTGAAACTCAACCGTGACCAATCCATCCACATCGAGATCCGGCACGATGTTCAAATGATTCGCCCGGGCGAAGAGCGCCAGAGCCTGTTTGATGGGCACATTATCGGCGCGGAAACTAAATTGGGTAGGCGGCAAGTTTACCGCGGCACTCGGAGTAACCGCGGCGACGACCGCGACACTCGGCACCACGACCGGCGGCGGCACGTCCGCAACCACCGGCACTTCCGGGACGACTGCGGGGGCGACGACGGCCGCAGGAGCTACGACCGCAGCGGGGGCAACCACGGCCGTTACCGGTTCCGCGGTGGGGAGCGCATCTTGCGCGAGGGCGGCGCTTGTGCACATCAAGGCCACGAGGATTTTAATCGGAACTCGAGAGGTGTGGCTGGTAGGCATGGTGTTCAAAGGGTGGAGACAATCGCCGCAATTTTATTTCCCGCCGGTGTTTTCAGAGTGAAATCGCCGCCGAGGGCGAGAAAGTCGCGGCCCTTCCAATGGGAGAGCCAGACACCGTCTTGCGTGGCGGACTCGATTTTTATCCGGCCGATTTCATCCCCGGCTTGGCAGATGTGTTCGTTGATCAAAGTGTAGGTCGCACCGCTTTGCGTCCAGAGGGCTGAGAGATGCACCGTATCGACCAGGTCGGGGGCGGATAGTTTTTCCACGACGGCCGTAGGGACCTCCCGTACGCGCTGCGCAAACGGATCACGGGCATTCGCCTTGGGAATCACCAGCGCTTTTAACGCGTCGCGCACTGAAAGCCGCACGCCATCCGGCGCGACGGTCTCACTTTCAGCTGACGCGGTCGAAGCAGACACCACCGGGGCGCCGGCGCCATAGTTCGGTTGTCTGGTATTGGACCACACCGAGTGCCCCACCAAGAGGAGGGCAAGGAGTGCCATGACCACGACAAACCAAGGCTTATTGAGCAGTTTTTTCATGGAGACGTGGGCATGCCAGCCGGAGATTTAATTCGACGGCATACCGACCCTGCTCATCGGCACGAATGACCAGCCGGGTAAGGTCAATTCGTTTTTCGGATGAGGAAATATGCTCAAGCAAAGCAATTAACGCGGGAAATGAGGCGGAATTTCCCGTCGGGGATGTAAGTTTGCCCCTGACCGGCAAAAAAATCACCTGATCATCGGCCGCCGGCGTATCGCCCGAAACTTCCCCCGCCTGGAAATTCGCGCCCCACCGCAGGGCAATCGTTTCTTTTTTCAAGGTTTGCAGCAATGGCGGGAGTTCGGCGGGTCCGCCCAGCAACCGCTTTGCCACCTCGGCGGATCGCGTCGTCAGCTCTTGCGCCTGTTGCTCGGAACAGCTCAGGCGCAGGGTCGCGATTTCCTCTTCCATCGCCAACAGCGACGCATGGGTCGCCCGCTCTTTTCGGATATGGGGATCACGCCAAGCGAGATTCCAAATCAGGAGCAACAGCATGGCCGCGCAAGGCAGGAGGAGAGGAGACGCCCGGCGCCAACGCATCCATGGGGGCGCATCCGGCCAGCCCGGCACTTCGGTGAAAAGTTGCCACCACGGTAAGGCGAAATTGAGAAGTTTAGTTTTCAAGCATCACTCCTTCCAGGCTGAAGTGCTGTTCTTCATGCGCGACGTTACCGGCGGTGACCGGCATCGAGACCATCGCCTGGGCGGTGGCAATGAACCGGGCCCGCAGCGGACTTTGCGTCAGTTGTTTTTTCAAAGTGCCAATGATTTCACGCGCCGTCTCCTCATCCGCTTCTATGGCGCCGTCGAGGCGGAAGGACCAACCCGCCGCCGCCCCCTCCCACTTCACCGTCAGGTCGGTCAGCCGGATTTCACCGGAAATGATACTGGCAAGATAGGCGAGAAACTTTCCGGCAACGGGAGGCAAACGCTCGTCATCAGCCTGCCGGATGAATGCCCGCTGCCGTTCCACCGCCCGGTTGCGCCCGGCCAAGTGATCGCGCTCGGCCACCATCGCGGTTTCATTGGCGCGTAGCTTGGCCAACCGGCGTTGTTCCCCGTTCCAAGCGAGTGTGCTGATCCAGGCATCGGCCACAAAAAAACCCAAGCCCAGCCAGCAGACCGCGATCAACGTGCGCCGGATATTGATCTGCCGGCGCTTGCGCTTCAGATAACCGGACACGAGATTGATCGGCTGCTGCGGGGAAAGCTTGGCCACCGTCTGGAGCCATTCCACCGGCTTGGTCGGCAGCACCATGATTTGTTTGTCAGCCCCGCACTTCGCATTCACCTCCGCGGTGGAAGCGTTGTTTTGTCCGAGCAGCCAGATTTTTTCGACCGTGGTACCGAACTGTTGCTTGGCATACAGCCGCGAACGGTTGATCTCGACGCCGATCCGCGCCGGATCGGCGCTCCAAGAAGCGAGGATGGTGCGGGCCATAATCAATTGACCGCTGACCTTTGCCACCATGACGACGGTCGCGGCTCCCGCCTCCACGGCCACGAGCACCGGCTTGTCTTTCGCGATGGGAAAGCGGTCAAGCTCACGCTTGATCGGCACGACCAGCGGCAAAATGCGCGTGAGATCAAGGCGTCGGGCCAGCAACAGATTGTTCAGCTCTGTATAGAAACTATGCGGCAGGAGATGCAGAATAAACGAAAGCTCCTCTTTCGCCGATACCGTCTGCTGCTCCACCCAGAGCACTGCCTCATGCTCTTTCTCATAGCGCTGGACGCGGCCTTGGAGATAGGCGCGGGTGGCGGATTTCGAAAAGGCCGGAGCCGTCTCCGGCTGGTGGATAAAATGATCGTGCTCCAGCAGGAGAAACACCTCGGTACCGGTGAAGTCCAAAGTCGTGAGGGCCTCATCCAACGCGGGAGCCAATTCCTCGAAGGTGCGCAAGGGTGTGGCAAAGGACCAGCTGTCCACCATTTTGTTACGGCGAAATACCGCGGCGCACAACGAACCGTAGAGCCAACCGATGCCCAGCACATCGTCGCTCAGCCGGGCGGATCTTTTCCAGATCGGCGCTTTCGGCGGCGCTTCGACGGCAGGCTCGGGAGTTTTTTGAACGGCAGTGCTCATTGGGGAATCCAGTTCGTGCCGTTAAAATCAAAGGTCTTGCCCGTCGTGCTGAGCACGTAGCTGTAATCGAGCGTGACCCCGCCGGCGGCCCGGTAGAGATTGAAGCGCTCTTTGGGACGCCGATTGGCAAGGATCGCCGTGGCCCCCGCCAGCACATTCACCGGCAGTTGCACCGTGCCGTCGGCCAACACGATATTGTAACTGGCCGTGATGGCCGCCCGGTTGTTCAACGTAATGGTCAGACTCTGCAGATCTGTGCTGTAGACCGGGGCCAGATTGACGCGCTCGATGATGAGATATTCTCCGCTGCCGGCCACCGCGTTCCAGGCGGCCCAGCCGCCCCAGCTCAACGCCGTCGGCAGGGCGCCGTCGATCGTCTGCCAGATATCCTGAAATTTTATCGCCGTATTGATGTTTGCCGCCGTGGGCAGCGCCAGACCGGTGCGCATGCTCGAAATAATAATCGCCCGCTGCGTCGGCACGGCTGCGGGATCGGTGAAATACACGCGCGCCATCTGGCGTTTGTTGGTGGCGATGTCGAGGGGACTGATGTCCGCATAATTGCCAATGGCCACCGTCCAGTTCGCCGCAGTCGGTGCCACGCCCTGCGCGCGCAGATAAAGTTTCACCTGCTCGCCCAGCGAACGCAGCGTTTGTCCTTCAGCGGTGACGGCCGCGCGCTCAAGCGCCCGCAGCGCATTGGGTGCGACCACGCTCGCCAGGATGGCCATGATCGCGATCACCCCGATCATTTCGATCATGGTGAAACCGGCCGAAGGGCGACGATGCAGCTGGCGTGGGAAAAATTTCATCGCGCATCCCAGAGTTGCAGGATCGGCAGAATCACCGCGAGCGCTACGACGCCCACAACGCCAATCAAGGAGAGCATCATCACCGGATCGAAAATCGCGAAGACGATCTTGATCCGTCGCGGGATGATTTTGTTGTAATAATCCGAAACACTCTTGAGCGCGAAATCGAGTGTGCCCGAGGTTTCACCGGTCGCAATCATGGTGACGAGGGTCTGCGGAAAAATCGGTTGCGCGGCCAGGCACTTGCTGAGCGGCGTGCCCTCGAGCACTCCGCGATGCACCGTATCGAGTGCGCGCTCGATGGCGCGGTTGCCCACGAGCTTGCGGCAAATCTCAATCCCGCGCAGCAGCGGGATGCCCGCCCGGTAAAGCATGCCGAGATTGTTCGTGAAGCGGGACAGCGCGAACATCCCGACCAGCTGCCCGAAGATGGGAATATGCATCAACGCCTCGTCGAAGGCACACGCAAATCCGGATGAGCGCATCGCCATTTTAAATCCCACCGGGATGCCCACCACGATGACCAACAGCACCGGCCAACCATGGACCAGCGCATTGCTGATGACCATCACGATGCGGGTCAGCAACGGCACCTTCAGTGAAAGATCCGTGAGCAAGCCGACGAATTTCGGCACCACGAAAGTGAACAGCATCACCACCAGCGCCATCGACGCGCCCATCACCATGAGCGGATAGATGAGCGCCTGGCGGATTTCGCCAATCAATCCGTCCAGCCATTCATAATAACCGGTCAAGCTCTCGAAGACCTCCGGAAGTCGTCCGCTGACTTCACCGGCTTGCACGATCGCCCTCGTCTCAAGGGAA
This sequence comes from Opitutaceae bacterium, assembly GCA_025360455.1. Lineage (GTDB taxonomy): Bacteria > Verrucomicrobiota > Verrucomicrobiia > Opitutales > Opitutaceae > Didemnitutus. The sequence continues at coordinate 16,715 of JANYCF010000113.1, forward strand.
AAAACCCGGGGATAGGAGGCCATGGACTGGTTCAACGGCATGCCGATCGCCACTTTCTCGCGCAACGTACCCAGCACGACGCCGAGCTTCGTACCCTTGAAATCCTCGGTCAGCCGATCCAGCGCGCTGGGCAACGTGATACCCGCGCGAAGCAACAGCGACATCTGGACAAAAAAAGTGACGAGATCGGCCCGTTTGATGGTGATATTGCTGGAAGAAAGGCTGGCCACATCGCCGCCTTCTTTCGCTTCCAACAACCAGAGTCCCGTGCTGCGCAGGCGGGTCTCCACCGTCAACAGTCCATCGGCTTCCAGCGCGCCAGACACAGTCTGGCCGGCGGCGTTGTAAGCACGGTATTGGTACAGGCTCATGGTTAACTGGCGAATGCCACGCGGAAGACTTCTTCGATGGAAGTGTCGCCGAGAAAAGCGCGGCGCAACCCGTCGTCGAAAAGCAGAGGCATCTTTTTCTCGCGGGCGATGGCCTTCAATTTTTCAACACTGCCACTGTGCAGCACCACCGTGTAATCATCGTCAATCACCAGCAGTTCAAAGATCGCCACCCGCCCGCGGTAGCCCTGGTTGCGGCAATCCGGACAACCCTGCGCTTTCCAGAGCGTGGGCTCGTGGTCCGTGGGCACAGGAACATTGAAGGATTTCAGATGCGTCACCGGATCGGGTACAGGCACGCGGCAAGACTTGCACAAGCGGCGCACCAAGCGCTGCGCGATGATAAGATGGAGCGTCGCCGGCAGCAAAAACGGTTCCACGCCGAGATCAATGAGGCGCGGAATCGCACTGAAGGAATCGTTCGTGTGCAGCGAACTGAACACCAAATGGCCCGTGAGCGCGGCGCGCGCCATGAGCTGGGCGGTCTCTTTATCCCGCGTCTCGCCGACGAGCAGCACGTCGGGATCTTGGCGCAACAACGTGCGCAATCCCGCGCTGAACGTCAGACCGATTTTCTCGGAAACCTGGGTCTGACGGATGTGCGGCAAGCGGTACTCGATGGGATCTTCCAGCGTGAAAACCGCGCGTTCGAGCCGGTTCACACTGTTGAGCGCGGTGTAAAGGGTGGTGGTTTTCCCGCTGCCGGTCGGACCGGTGACGAGCACGATGCCGTGCGGACGAGCGACGGCACTCGCGAGGCTCGCCTCGGCCTCTTTGCGCAGGCCCAGGGAATGGAGATCGAGCTGCAAATTGCCGCTATCCAGAATGCGCAGCACGACGCTCTCACCGTAATTGGTCGGCAAGCAGGAGACGCGCAGATTGAGTTCTTTGCGACCGAGCGTGAAACTGAACCGGCCATCCTGCGGCAGACGCGTCTCCGACACATCGAGATTCGCCATGACTTTGATGCGCGCGATAAACGAATCCTGCAGATCTTTCGGAATCAGCAAAAATGCCTGCAACACGCCGTCGTTGCGCATCCGGATGCGGAATGATTTTTCATCGGGCTCAAAGTGAATGTCGCTCGCCGATTTCCGCACCGCCGATCCGATGATCTGCTCGATGGCGCGCATCATCGGCGCCGTCGTTTCGTCACTGCCCTTGCGTCCGCCGATCTTCATCAGCTCGTCGATCGTGTGATCGATCGAACCTTCGCGATCATTGACGGCGGAAAGTTTGTCGAGAATATCGGCCCGCGGCGCACTGAGCACCTCGACCCGCAAGTGAGTCAGCTGTTCGACGCGGTCGATGGCCACGACGTTGAACGGATCCGCCATCACGAGCTTGAGCGTATCAGCGCTGCGCTGATAAGGGATCAAGCCGGCCTCCTTGCAAAAATCGTAAGGCACGAGGCCGATCACGTCCGGCGCGAATTCCAGCTTCATCACATCAACGGTGGGCGTCTGCGCGTCCTGCGCCAAAAAGGAGGAGATGTCCTGCTCGGTCGCAAAGCCGAGTTCGTGCAGGACGGTGCCGACGAGCTTGCCTGTGCGCTTCTGTTCACGCAGCGCCAGTTCGAGCTGGTGGCTGCTGATCAAACCGGCGGCAAGCAACCGGTCGCCCAGTCGCTTGCTCGGAGGTGCTGGGGTGGAGATGGCCATTGGATATTGGTGCTTGGGCTACCCGGCCCAGCACGCAAAACAGAGGAGTGCCCCTGCCGGATAAAAAGGGGGATTACTGATGCGCGAGATAGATATAAACCGTGGTAAGACCGGCGCCATTGGGCGCGGCATAAACCACCTTGCCGGCATTGTCCGCCAATACTGCAGTGGCCGCTGTGTACGCGTCACCGTCAAGTTTCAGGCTGAGCTCGCGGGCTTCCGTCCCGAGCACATTGACAATCACGGCTGAGACCACCCGGGAGCCGGCGGGCAAATCGGTGGCCCCATCGAGCTGATAATTGGCTCCGTTGGCAGCGGAAGGGGCAGTAACATTGGAAACGAGGCTGATCACGCGTGATTGAGTCGCTTGGCTGACGCCACCGGCGGCTGTCCAAGTTCCTGCAGCATTCGTCCAGGCGGCTCCCACGAGGGGCGGATTTGCCGGCTGTGTACCGATTTTAACCACAAAGCGACTTTCGAGCATCCCTGCCGTGAGGAAGAGATCATCCAAGCGGGATGCAGCCACTGTCGTCGGCACGGTGCCATATTTTCCGGCAAATTCAGTTACCGTGGACTTGAGCGAGGTGACCGAACCCGCCGCATTGGTGATGCGTGACGAGGCGATGGTAGAGAATACTTTTGGGACAATGACGACCGCGAGAATCGCGATAATCGCAAGCACGCCGATCATTTCCACCAAGCTGAATCCGGAATGACCTTGTGCTGTCTGAGACTGATGGGGAGCAATTTTCATAGAGGGTGATTTATTAAGACTATTGGCTACATCGGCAGCATTGCCCTGACCTTTAGACTAAAGCGGCCCAACTGGCCCCATCCGCCCCCTCCCCCCTGAAGTGATTTCGGCGGATTGACTTCTAAACAGGGCTTCCCTCACGGTCGCCCCTGAATTTCTTCTGATGATTATCCCACACATCGAGCCTTGGCAATGGGCCCTTCTTTTTCTCAGCGCGACCTGCGTCGGCCTCGCCAAAACCGGGGTGCCCGGCCTCTCGGTGTTATTTGTCGCCGTTTTCTCCGATATCTTGTCCGCCCGTGCCGCGACCGGGGTGGTGTTGCCGATGTTAATCCTGGGAGATCTTTTCGCCGTGAGCAGCTATCGGAAACACCTCGTCTGGTCGCACCTCTGGCGGCTTTTCCCGTGGACGATCCTCGGCGTCCTCCTGGGCTGGCTCGCTCTGGGCAAAATCAATGATCTCTGGTCCTCCCGGCTCATCGGCGTGATTTTGCTCACCATGCTCGGTTTTCATCTCTGGCGGAAACGCCCGACCGACTCGACCGATAATCCCGCTGCATTCACCCACGCGCCGTGGTGGCTGGCGGCGCTCACGGGTATCTTGGCGGGATTTTGCACCATGGTGGCGAATGCCGCGGGTCCCGTCATGAGCCTTTACTTGCTCGCCATGCAGCTCCCGAAACTCGAATTCATGGGCACGGCAGCGGTCTTTTTTCTTCTGCTTAACTGGTTCAAAGTCCCCTTCATGCTCAATCTCGGCATGATCAACTCCACCAGCCTCCAGCTGAATCTCTGGTTGGCCCCGGCGGTCGTGCTGGGCGCGCTCACCGGGCGTTGGCTAGCCCGTAAAATCAGCCAACGCTGGTTCGAATATAGCACGCTCGCTCTCACCGCCCTCGCCGCCGGAAAATTGATCTTCCGTCACTGATCACGCCCCGGAATACCAACGCTTGGTGATATTTGCCTTTAGGTAGGGCGAGGCGTCCCTGCCGAGCCGCTGCGCTCCACGGCCACCGAGAAGGCGGTCGGTGCCGCAGCGCGACCGGTTCGCCCTACCCTGATCATTGGCCAATAGTCCCAATCTGGTTTCTCGCTTCCGATGGATTGGCGATGGTGTTTGGCGTAGACAGGCGTCTCTGCCTGTGGGGGTTGGGGAC
>JANYCF010000126.1 GCA_025360455.1 Opitutaceae bacterium
GATCTCACCAGCCACGGCCGGATCGCCCGCAGGGTTTGCTCCCAGGTCACCCAGAAAAAAATTTGGCGCGAGCGGTGATGATGAGAATGAAGAGGTAAACCGGGCGCTGAGCACGAGGTGCTGATGAAACCCGGTCCACGAGCGGCCTTCAATATGGTCGAAGCCGAGATCGTCTTTTGCGCGATGGAAGCATTGTTCGATATGCCAGTGACTGTGGCTAAGATCCTATCCGAATAACCCCTGTTTGCGTAGGTCAGTGCTTGCACGCGCCGCAACCCGCTTGGGCGCGACCAAGGTCGCTGGCCTACGCCATCCCGGATCAGGGTTATTCGGATAGGCTCTTAAGCGGGAAGCGAAAGCGCGGTCTGCTGGCATGACCACGTTGTCGCTACGCTCCAACACCACTACGCTCCAACCGAAACCACTCAAAAATACTTCCGGGCTTTTTCGAAGAAACTCTTGGAGACAGGTTCGTCGGCGTCACCGTTGGAACGGGCGAAGTTTTCCAGGGCGGTGCGCTGTTCACTCGTGAGGGAGATCGGCACTTCCACCTGAACCCGAATAAGCTGATCGCCGTGAGCGCCGCCTCGCAGGTGCGGCATGCCGCGACCTTTGAGTCGGAACGTCGTGCCGGATTGCGTGCCGGCGGGAATTTTCAACGTCGCCTTGCCTTGCAGGGTCGGCACTTGAATCGTGCCGCCGAGAGTCGCGAGCGTGAACTTGATGGGGATTTCCGTGAAAAGATCGTCGCCCTGCCGTTCGAAAATTTCGTGTTCCTTCACGTGAATGACAATGTAGAGATCGCCCGCGGTGCCGTTTTGCACCCCCGCCTCGCCATTGCCCGAGGAACGCAATTTTGAACCGGTATCAACCCCTGCCGGAATCCGGATATTAATCTTTGCCGTCTCCTGCGTGCGGCATTCGCCTTTGCATTTCACGCAAAGTTTTTCAAATCGCGAACCCGAACCATGGCAAGTGGGACAAACTTGCCGGACATGAAAGAATCCGCGGGAAGTAGTGACCTGGCCTGCCCCACGGCAAGTCGGGCAAGTGCTGCTCTTGGAACCGGGCTCCGCCCCCGCGCCGTTGCAGTGTTGGCACGAGCCAAGGCGACGGAACGTGATTTCTTTTTCGACGCCATGCGCGGCATCCTCGAGGGAAATTTCGAGATCATAACGCAGATCGGAACCGCGACCGGCACCGCCACTGGAGCCGCCGCCATCGCTGAAAAAATCCTCGAAGCCGCCACCACCGCTACCCCCACCACCGCCACGTTGGCCGAACACTTCGCGGAAAATATCGAAAGGATCGTGGAAGCCGCCGCCGCCGCCGGGGCCGCGCGCACCGGGGCCGCCTTGCTGAAACGCGGCGTGACCATAGCGATCATAAGCCGCGCGCTTATCCGGATCCTTCAAGGCTTCGTAGGCTTCGGAGACTTTCTTGAAAGTTTCTTCCGCTTCCTTGTTACCGGGGTTTTTATCCGGGTGAAATTGCACGGCCTTCTTGCGATAGGCCTTCTTGAGCTCTTCCTCGGAGACACTCTTCTCCACCCCGAGCAATTCGTAGTAATCCTGTTTGGATGCGCTGGCCATGGGTTAGCTTTGTTCAGCTTGGGCGACGCCACTGGACACAATCACCGAAGCCGGACGGACCAGCCGGCCGTTGAGCGTATAACCCAACCGGACGACTTGCAGAACTTTTTCCTCGGGCACCGTGGCGCTGGCCTGGTGGGCGATGCTTTCGTGCAAATGATGATCAAAGGGCTGATCGACTGGATTCACTTCCTTGAGACCGTGCCGAGTGAGGATGCTCTTGAATTGCTCCAGCACGAGGCCGACGCCATCGACGACTGCTTTGATATCCGTCTGCTGCTTGGCTGCCACGGTGGCGAGGCCGAGATTATCGATGATGGGAATAATATCTTCCACCACGCTGGCGGCGGCGTACTGCCGCAGCTCGTCTTTCTCCCGCAGCATGCGCTTGCGGTAATTTTCCAAATCCGCGACGGCGCGCAGATAACGCTCCTGACCGGAGGCGGCCTCTTTTTTCGCCGCAGCCAATTGCTCTTCCAAGCTGGGGGCAGCGGGAGTGGGCGCAGGAGCAGGCGTAGCGGCAGCCGGTTCAGGCGTAGCGGCTGAGTTGGTGTTACTGGAGTCGGTCTGAGTATTCTCGGTCATGCAAAGATGCGGACGCTACCTTAAGGTTTCTTCTTTTCAAGCGATTGAAAGAATTTCTTCACCGATTCTCCAGTTTTCTTTCCTGCTTGTTGTAAAGTATTTACCGCACCGCCCACCGAATCAGCGGTCACTCCCAATAAATTTCCGGTGGGCCCAAGCACGACTCCCAGGAAGGGATTGACCAATTTAGCGACACTATCCACGTCGTGCATATCACGTTCGAGCTGGAGGTCGTACTCTTTAATCACAGGTTTTTTGCCCGAATAATCCGCCATAACCAGCCGGTCAAATTTCATGACCAAGTGTCGGATGAGAAACTCTGTTTTCGCACCTGTCTTCTTGGATTGGGCAGGCTGAGCCTTCGCCTGGGTGAGGCCGTTACGAAAAGCGTCGGCATTCAACACTCCCGCCTGATTCCGAATCAGGGATAGCTTCGCGATATCGACGATCACTTCATCCGCCACCAAGCGGTGACTAAAAAGCGGGAGCAACTCAGCCTCCACCTTGAAGCGGCGCAGGGTGATAAATTCGTGGGTCGGCCAACCGGCGGGATTTTCCACCACGGCGCCCTCGATATTTATTTTCCCACCGAATGGATTGATGGCTAATTGGTCGATCTTCACCACGAATCCAGTGCGCGCCTGAATGGTCGAAACCAGAATGCCCGGCAACAACACGATCCACGCGGCCGCGAAGATAACGCCGAGGACGGCGAGCATCAGCAGACTGCGAATCAGGCAACCGCCACGTGCGGAAGATGGAATGCGGTCGTTCATGATCAATCTACTTTCCGGTTCATGTAGCCACGAGCGCCAGCGAGTGGTTTTCCTTCTGCTCGCTGGCGCTCGCAGCTACCCCATCCAAGCCGACCTGCCTCGCGGGGTGAGGGCACCCCGCCCACAAAATTACTCAGCACAAATAGCCGCATAGAATTAAAACTCACGGATTAGTTGGCGGAAAACCCATCAGTTACGAGCACGACGGAATCAGCCGAAGCGGTGAACGAAAATTCGCCCGCGTAAGGCAGCACAACGTTGGCGCCGCGTGCGATCACGGTGCCGTCGGCCGCAGTCAACTGGCCCTCGACCACCGAGAAAATGCGGGCTTGCTCACCGGCTTTGAAAGCCAACTTGCCGCCACGGACCAACCGGTGCCGTGTGATGCGGAATTCCCGGCACTCGGCGAGCACCGCCATCGCTTCCGCCGTGCGCACGAGCTGCGGGGTGACTGCGGTGTTGGCCTCCAGCGAAGCGAGCGATTGCTCGATGTGGAGCGTACGCGGTTTGCCATCGAGACCGACGCGGCCCCAGTCGTAGACACGGTAAGTGGTGTCGGAGTTTTGCTGGATTTCGAGAATGAGATTACCCGCATCGATGGCATGCATGACGCCGCTGTGAATGAGCAGCGAATCTCCGGCCGTCGTGGGCAGGCGATACACGAGCGATTCCGCCGTGCCATCCTGCAACGCCGCCCGAAACCCCGCGCTATCGACGCCCGGCTTAAGACCGGCGAGCACTGCGGCACCCGGTTCCGCTTGGGCCACGTACCAATTTTCCGTTTTGGGTTCACCGCCGAGTCCAGGGGCGATTGTTGCCGGGGGATGCACCTGCAAACTCAGCCGATCGCTGCAATCCAGCCATTTGACTAAAATCGGAAAAGGCCGGTTCGCCGGCCACTTCGGCCCCATGATTTCTGCGGCATGGGTCGCGATCAGTTGTCGCAAGGTTTTACCGGCCCGCTCACCTCCGTCCACGACGGACTGAGCCTCCGGGCGATCGACGATCTCCCAGCTTTCGCCGATCGGACCGCCCGCTGGCAACGAGCGACCGAGATGCTTGGCCAAACCACGGCCACCCCACACCCGCTCTTGATAGAGCGGCGCAAATTGAAGATAGTTATTCATGAGAGAAACATTTGATTAGGGTATATTGCGGTTCGGGGAATTTACATTGACCCCTCTGCCGATAAACTTGCTATTCAAGGAACCCAACTGAAATGCCCAAAGCGGAGAATTCAAACTCAAAGGACGGTAATCCATCGTTCGAAAAACCGCGTTATCGCCGCCATTGGCTCGCGGCTGTCCTGTGGTTGGGTGGCGCCCTGTTATTAACGGTCGCCCTCGCCGATTTCATCCCGCAACAGAGCTACCAAAACACCACTTCCCCCGTGCCGAACGCCGTGGGGAAACTGGGTTCGGAATTTTGCTGGTGGTCCTACCATTTAATCGGTGGGGCAACTTGGCTGGTCCCGATATTTTTGTACTGGATGACCTATATTAATCTCCGCACGGCCCGTCGGCTCGCCGCCATGCGCCTGCTCGCGATGGGCTGCTGTATCGCCGCGCTGTCCACGCTGTTGTCGATGCAGACGACGATCTGCACCGATACTTCCGTCTACACAGACGGCCCCGGCGGTGCTCTCGGCAAATTGCTCTACGATGGGGTCTTGAATGATATCCTCGGCCTCTTCGGCACGGGACTCATCATGGTGACGATCTACTCCGTCGGCATGGTGTTTATCTTCACCCACGATATCGGGATAGAATTCGGCAAACTCGTCCAAAGCTTCCACGACTGGCGCAAGCGCCGTGCCGACGAAAAATTTGCCATCACCGAGGATCGTCGCAAACAAATCGACAAAGCCGAAAAGGACAAAGTCGCCGCCGCCGCTCTTGCGGCCAAAACGGCGGCCGCCGCTCAAGCCGCCGCCGTGTTCAAGAAACCCACCGTGGTCGAGACCGCCACTGCGCCCGCAGCCGCCAGCCCACCGCCGAAAGCCGCAACGGCTACGCCCACGCCATCGCACATACCTCCTAAACCTACCACCAGGCCGCCTTCGGAACCACCGGTCAGCAAGACCGCTCTTGACCCCAAACTACTGGCCGTCGCCGCGGGAAAGTTGGAACTCAATATCGTCAAGCCCGAGGAAACCAAAAAAGCCAAGGTCGTCCTTCCGCAGAGCGACGATAAAACCTACGAGTTTCCTCCGCTGAAGTTGATGAAGGAACAGGCGAAAATTTCCGCCGCCGACAGCGAAGAAGAACACCGCGGCAACGCCGAGAATCTCCTCCGCATCCTCAGCGAATTCGGCGTCGAGGTGAGCTTGGGCGAAATCCATGTCGGACCGGTCATCACCCGCTACGAAGTGGTCCCTGCCCCCGGCGTACGCGTGGAGAAAATTTCCGGCTTGGACAAGAACATCGCCCTCGGCATGCGCGCGCAATCCGTCCGCATCCTCGCCCCGATTCCCGGCAAGGCCGCCGTCGGCGTAGAAGTGCCGAATCAAATCCCCACCCCCGTCGGTATGCGTGAGATTCTTGAGAGCGAAGACTGGGCCAACGCCAAGGCCGAGCTCCCCATCGCGCTTGGCAAGGATGTTTCCGGCAAGCCCCTCGTTTCCGATCTCACCAAGATGCCCCACTTGCTCATCGCCGGCGCGACCGGTTCGGGCAAATCCGTCTGCATTAACTCGATCGTCGCCTCCATTCTTTATTCGAAGAGCCCCAAGGATGTCCGTCTGATCATGGTCGACCCGAAGGTGGTGGAATTGAAAATCTTCAATTCCCTTCCGCACATGCTCATCCCGGTCGTCACCGAGGCCAAGAAAGTCCCGGGCGCGCTGAAATGGCTGCTCAGCGAGATGGAGCAACGCTACCAGATTTTCGCCAAGGAAAATGTTCGTAACATCACCGGCTTCAATAACCGCAAGAAAGAGAAACCCGAGCCACCACCACCGGAATTCCAAGCTGAACTCGGCGGCCTCGAACCCGACATCGAAATCCCGGAGCGTTTGCCCTATATCGTGGCCATTATCGACGAACTCGCCGATCTCATGATGGTCGCACCCGCCGAAATTGAGACTAGTATCGCCCGCCTCGCCCAACTCGCCCGCGCCGCCGGCATCCACCTCATCATCGCAACCCAGCGCCCCTCGGTGAACGTCATCACCGGCGTCATCAAAGCCAATCTCCCCGCCCGTATCGCCTTCCAAGTCGCCTCCCAAATCGATTCCCGCACCATTCTCGACGGTAAAGGCGCCGAAACCCTCATCGGCCGCGGTGATATGCTTTTCACCCCGCCCGGCACATCCCGACTCGTTCGCGCCCAGGGCGCCTTCGTCGCCGACGAAGAAATTCAAGCCATCGTCGATTTCCTCAAGCGCAACGGCCCACCCCAGTACGCCGTCGCCGTCCAGCAACATATTGATCGCGCCGCCCGCGAAGATGACGAAGAAGGTGAGGGAGGCGGCGAGGACGGTGATTTGGGTGACGACGAAGCTTTGTTCCGCCAAGCACTGGACGTCTTGCGGTCCACCAAGCGCGCCTCCACTTCGATGATCCAGCGCCGGCTCCGCATCGGCTACAACCGCGCCGCCCGCATCATGGATGTGATGGAAGACAAAGGCATCATCGGCCCGGAAAATGGCTCCAGCCCCCGCGAAATCCTCGTCGATCTTGAAACCTACCGCCCCTAGGTAAACAGTCAGTCGCCTTGAGGTGGAACCCGGCCTCCGGACGGGTTAGCCCCATGCCCTACGGTAGGAGGGGCTTTACGCCCCGATATTAAACGAGCGAGAAACTACGGTATGCGAATCGGGGCATAAAGCCCCTCCTACAGTCGATTTCTTTCCGTCACGGGCACATCACATTTTCCGGTCGCAACTGCAACAATCCGGCCGAGCTTGAATACGACGGGGATCATTTTCGTATCTTTCTCATGTTTCGTGGTGACTTCTCAATCCTGACTCCCTAACTGATTCCCACATGCAGACCATTGGAGAACGACTGGAAGAAGCGCGCAAACGCAAAGGCATTTCCGTCCGCGAGGCCGCGGAAGCCACCAAAATTCGCAGTGACTACCTGCAGAAATTCGAGGCCAACGCCTTTGATCTCGATCTGCCCTCGCTTTATATTCGCGGATTCGTGCGCAACTACGCCCGCTTTCTCGAGCTCGACCAAGAGCGTTTCATTGCCGAATACGATTCCGTGGCCGTCACCGAAGGCCGCACCCCACGCCGCACCGATTCGCGCGAGAATTACGGCCGCGTAGAATTCACGGAGAACAGCGAAGCCGGTGCCGGCAAACGCGGCGGAGTCGATCAAGCGATGCTGTTTAAATACGCTCTCTACGGCGGCGGGGCCCTCGCCGTGCTCGCCGTGATTGCGCTGATCATTAATTTCTTCTCCTCCAGCACACCGAGCAAACCTGCTCCTGCGGCACCGACTGCGCAGACCGCCATTGTCCAACCGGCAGCAGACAGCGCACAAACCCTCACTCTCACGGCAGTTGAAAACACCAACATTAAAGTCGTTCAAGATTCCGATAAACACGTCATCTTCGCGGGTGTTTTGGCGAAAGGCGAACTGCGCTCCTTCCGGAAGACCGGCAAAATTCTCATCACCACGGAAAAAGGCAGCAATCTCCGCATGGAAGTAAATGGCCGCAATTACCCCGTCCCCCTCGACGGCTACGGTCGCTTCGCCTTGGATTAAGCATGAGCTGGTGGGTGTTTTCATGTGGGCGGGGTGCCCCCACCCCGCAGCTCACCATGCACCTGCCACACATCACTCCTTTCGCGAAGAATCCGCTCTATTTCTTCACCGCCAGTACTGAAGCCCGACGTCCTTTACTCGCCTGCCACTTAGCGTTTGATGAGCTCGTCGGAATCTGGACTCGTTCCACCACGAAAGACGGATGGTTTGTCGGCCGCTTTATGATCATGCCGGATCATGTGCATTTTTTCGCCATGGCCGCAGCTGGCTCCAGGCAGCGCGGTGAGTGGCACAAAATGGGGAAATCTGTTTCGGCGCGTACACTCTGCCGTGAGCTTAAAATCACCCCGCCCCTTTGGCAGACCGACACTTTCGACCATATTCTGAGGAGCAAAAATTCTTATGCCGAAAAATGGAAATATGTATGCGAGAATCCGGTGCGAAAGGGATTGGTTCAAGTCGTTGCCTCACGGGGTGAGGGCACCCCGCCCACAAAAAAACCATTTCACCCTCACCGCAACGCCACCGGCGGGCCCAGCACTTCGCGCAAGACAAACGCCCGGCGCAACGCCTGTGGACTGCGGACATCCTCCAACAACACAGTACGCGCTTTTTGCAAAGCTGCGGGCTCTTTGTCCGCCGTCGACTCCTCGAATGTAACCCGCCGTTGCGCGGCAGCTTTCATCAATACCGCTTCCTGTAATTTTTCGGCCAGTGCTTTCTGACGTTCGGCCTCTTCCGCATGATTGCTCGTCAGTACCCGTCTTGAGGACGGCGCCACCGGCTCCGGCTTGGGCGGCATCACTTCACGAAAAACATCAGACAATGTCAGTGGCGGCGGTGTCGCTTCGGGCGAGCGCTCGATAGCCGCCGGGCGCACTTGCGCGGGCTGTGGCAACAGCGGCGGTGGTATATTTTGGCCACGCCGCTCGGCAATCTTGCGCTGGATTTCCTCCCGGATCTTGCGCGTGCGCTCCGCCAGCTCCGGATCATCGAATTCATATTCCTTGGCTGGCGCCGGTTGGTCACTCTCCGTCGTATCGCCTTTCTTGCGCTTAATCAAAACCCGCGCAATGACCGCCGCGATCGCGAGCAAAATGCCGATATGATCAAATATCCAATCGAGATCCATGGTGAGAATTGGTAGGGCGAAGCCTCTGGATGAGCCGCAGCTCGTCAGGGACGACTCGCCCTACCGTAATATATTACTTCTTCCCCTCGGGATGAGCGATCGAACCGCGCATCGCCGTATCGGCCTGGATGTTTTCCATCTTATAGTAATCCATCACGCCCAAGCGACCCGAGCGAAATGCCTCGGCCATCGCGAGCGGAACCTGCGCCTGTGCCTCGACCACCTTCGCCTGCATCTCCTGCACGCGAGCTTTCATTTCCTGCTCGACGGCCACTGCGGCCGCACGGCGAATTTCCGCCTGCGCTTGCGCGATGCTCTTGTTCGCCTCGGCCTGCGCCTCTTGGAGTTTGGCCCCCACGTTTTCGCCCACATCGACGTCGGCGATATCAATGGAGAGAATTTCGAACGCACTGCCCACATCGAGACCGCGCGCGAGCACCGTCTTGGAAATACTATCGGGAGACTCGAGCACGACCTTGTAGCTTTCGGCTGCGCCGATGGTGGAGACGATACCCTCGCCCACGCGGGCGATAATCGTCTCTTCCTTGGCACCACCAACGAAACGATCAAGATGCGTGCGAACCGTCACGCGCGCTTTCACCTTCACCTGAATGCCATCCTTCGCCACACCGTCGATGGTCGTACGACCGCTCTCGGGGTTGGGACAGTCGATCACTTTCGGATCAACCGAGGTGCGCACCGCTTCTATGACGCTCTTGTTCGAACCCTTCGTCGCGAGATCGATGGCACAGGCGCGATCCCAATCGAGCTCTATGCCGGCCTTCTTGGCCGCGACCAAAGCCTGTACTGTCGGAACAACGTTACCTCCGGCGAGGAAGTGCGCCGAAATTTTATCGGTGGAAACCTCGATGCCCGCTTTCACCGCCGTGATGCGCGCATCGACGACCAAACTATAGGGCACGCCACCGAGACGCATGCCAAGCAGGTTAAGCATGCCGACGGGAGCGCCGTTAAGTTTCGCCTTCAGCCAGGTGCTGAAAAAAGAAAAAACGATGAAGAAGACGATCAGCGCCGGGACGCCAATGAGGACAAGGATAATGGTAGGATTCATGATTCAGGATTTAGTTACGATGAGACGAAAATTATCGAGCCCGGAGACACGCAAGATTGCCCCTTTGGGCACATGACCGGACTGGGAAAAGGCTTCATAGCGCCGGCCTTCGACCAATACAAAGCCACTGGGCACGAGCGCAGTCATCGCCTCGGCCGCTTTACCCACCACCGCTGCCTTATCCGCCAGTGGGGGCTGACTGGTGGCATCCACGGTGGCATGCACGATGAGCTTCCGACCAAATCGGGTTTTCGGCAGCCAGACCAATTCAACGTACAACGTCAGACCGAGAAGCGCCAGTGCCACGACGGTGGCGAGCATGCCATAGCCCGTCCCGAGTTGGAGAAACGAAATAACGCAGCCGGCGAACATACTGATCGCACCAAGAATTCCGAGCACTGCGCCGGGCACAAATACTTCACCGGCCAACAACACAACGCCTAACAAAAAGAGAATCAAAATCGCGTTCATGAGTGGGTCCTTTCGACGATCAACGCGAAATCTTTCCGCCCACGGACCACGATGGCATCGCCCGCATCCACCGCGCCTACTTCGACCGTTGCCTCATAACGCCGCCCTGCAATCTCGACTTGGCCGCTGGGCCGCAGCACCGTCATCGCCACGCCACGCTGCCCAACAATCGTCGCCAATTCGTGAGCTGCGTCCGGTGAGACGCCGGCCATTTGCGCCGCCCCACCGATTGTCGTACCGACGATCATCTTGTCCCACATCCACCCTTTCGGCAAAAAGCGCATCAAGGCCAGCGCGAGACCGACGGCCAAGACCAAGCCGAGACCGAGATTTTGCAGCGGGACAACAAAGACATCACTGGACCACGCCGTGGTGAAAGGCACGCCCGGCCAAAGATCGGCCATAGCCCAGACCAGCGAACCAAGCATCATGACCAGACCGATCACCGCTACAATGGCCACGCCGGGAAACAGAAGGATTTCCAATGCAACTAGGATCAGGCCCACCGCAAAAAGCAGCAAAGGTTCATGCCCGGACAGCCCTGCCACGTAATTGCTGAGAAAAACAATGACCAGAAGCACGATGCCAGAAACTCCGAAAATCCCGAAGCCCGGCGTCTTGAATTCTATGAACAACGCCAGCAAACCGAGTCCGAGCAAGATGGGCGTTAGTTTATTCAGATACTGCGCCAATTCCTCCGACCAAGTAACCTGAAACTGCCTGATCGTATAGTTACCCGCGCCATATTTCTTGGTAAGAAGTTCTTCGATCGTATCGACTATCCCAACCGCCAGCAATGGCTCAGGGGGATTTCCGTATAGCTGAATCGCCTGACTTGCACGAAGGGACAGCGTTGAATCTTTTTCTTTGATAATAACATCCCCGATCTTAAATTCGAATTTTGCATCCATCATTGCCCGTATGACATCGATTCGATATCGCCCCTTTCCCTCCGCATAAGCACTGGCCTTAGCGCCATAGAAACTGGTGATTTTCATCTTCATTGATTCAGCAATTTCACTGCCATCGCTCTGAACCACTAATGCCGCACCCATCACTGCCTTTGGCGCAAAGTATATCTCTTTCGTTGTACCCGCAATCACGGCACCGGCCGAACCCGCTTCATGATTAATGAAAGTTACTGTTTCTCCTCGATACTGATCGAGAGCTTCCACGATGCCAAACATCGCATCTGTAGGGCCTCCACGTGTTTTCATATCAAGAACAACCGCATCTACTTTCTGGGCAATCGCCTCCTTCAGTCCTCTACGCACTATATATAGAATTGGATCACTGATCTCATCGCGCACGGGAATGACATAAACCACCACGTGCTTGGTCGGTGTCGCCGGAGTGATCGCAGCGGGGGCAGAGGCGAGCACGGCTTGCGGCTGTACCGCGGCAATGGCCGCAGCCTGAGGTACTGGCGCAGCTTCCGCAGTGACCACACCCGGAGCTGCCGCGACAGCCGCCGGCGTCTCGGCCCGAACGAGCGTCAGCGCAGTGCACAAAAGCAGCAAAAGGGTAGCGGCTGGTTTCAACATCGAAGCCCACCATAGAAATTACTTTCCACCATGCAAGCCCCGCCACGGTACAAATGATCGAGAAAATTCAAATGGTCTGATCCCACACCGATGAAGTACCGAGCGAATCATTGACTCAACTCGTCGCCACTTCTCCGAGCAGATTCGCGAAGATCATCTTGCCGTTGCCGGTGGGGAGGGCGCCGATAATTTCCGCCAGCACCCGTTTGCCCATGTAAGCGCGACCGTTGTTCACCACTACCAGGGAACCATCCGGCATATAGCCGACGGCCTGTCCGTCATCCTTGCCCGGTTTCACAAGCTCGAGTTCGATGCTCTCGCCCACCACCAACTCGGGCCGGAGCGCTTTTTCCAACGCATGCAAATTCAGCCACTGCACTCCTTGAAATTGGGCCATCTTCGCGAGATTGACGTCGGTGGTCAGCAGTTTGGCCTTCATTGATTGCGCCAGAAAAACCAGCTTGGCCTCAATATCCTGACGGCGGGCGACCTCGCTCTGGTGAATGCGAATATCAAGTCCTTGGATTTTGCGCAGCTCACTGAGCACTTCCAATCCACGCCGGCCGCGAGCCTGTTTCACCGGTTCAGGCGAATCCGCGATGATCTGGAGTTCAGTCAGCACGAAAGTCGGTATAACTAATCCGGAACCAAGAAAATGCGTCTCGCACACCCGCGCGATGCGACCATCAATCAAGGCACTCGTATCCACAATTACCAGCGGCACATCCACCTCGTGCGGAACGAAGCGCACATAGGGAATCACGAAATTAAATTCATCTTTGCCCCGCAACGCGACCACCGTGGCCAGATACGGACAAATGATAAAAAGTGAAAGCCGGACGAGATAGATCACCTGCACATCGCCCTGTTCCAGCAATGGCGAAGCCCCTATAAACCACGCGATGACAACTCCAACACCCAAACCGAAAGTCAATGCACTCAATCCACGCAGGGAAAACCCCTTTAACATCACATCGACCAATACAATTAACACTCCAATCAATCCGCCAACCAGCACGGCGATCGTCCGAAAATGATCCCAATCTGTTATCGTGTAGCATAACAGCCAGCTGCCCATGATGCACATGCCGATGAATCCAATCCGAATGACGAGCAGGGTTTTATTCATATCAAGTCAGTTAAAAGCACCCCGCCGTTTCAGCCACAGGAGGATAAACGGCAGCACCGTAAAAAAAATCATGACACCATAAAGGATGAATTGCGCCCGTTGGGCTTTCTTCATCATCTCGGGGTTCTGTTCTTCCTGCATCACGCCAAGGAGAACCATCCCCCTACCCATGACAACGCAATATTGGTTGGTTAAAACAGAACCCACAGCCTACTCGTGGGACGACTTGGTCCGCGATGGCTCCACCGCGTGGACCGGCGTCCGCAATTACGCCGCCCGCCTTCACCTCAAAAGCATGCAGCCGGGTGACGCCGTCCTCTTCTACCACAGCGTTGAGTCCAAATCCGTGGTCGGCCTCGCCCGGGTAACCAAGGCCGCCTTCCCCGATCCGACGGATAAAGACCAAGCAGGCTGGGTCGCGGTCGAACTTTTCCCCGTCGGGCCGTTGCCTGCGCCCGTCACTCTGGCCCAAATCAAAGCCGAACCATCACTCAAGGATATTGCCTTGATCCGCCAAAGCCGACTTTCGGTGATGCCGCTGAAAGCCGCCGAGTTCGCCAAAATCAAGAAACTCGGGAAGGGCTGACGTAGCGCAGGCATCCTGCCTGCCCCCGAGAGGGAGAAGTAGGCTGGAAGCCTGTGCTACCTTCGGGTGCCCCCCTCCGTCTGGCTCGACAAGCTCCGGCTTTACGTTTTCGTCTTCAGGCGTGTCCGAAACCATCGCCATTCTCGCTCCCGGCCTTCTCGGCGGCTCCGTCGCCATGGCTGCCCGCCATTTCGGTGCGGCCAGTCGCACCACCCTCTGGGCGCGCCGTCCGGAAGTGCGGCTAAAACTCCGCGAGCAACCCTGGTGCGATGCCGTGGCCGACTCCCCTGAAGAGGCCGTCCGCGAAGCCTCCCTCGTGATCGTCTGTGCTCCCGTTGATCAAATCATTCCCCTCGTCCGCCAAATCGCTCCGGCCCTCAAAAACGGCGCCATCGTCACCGATGTCGGCAGCGTGAAAGGCGAAATTTGCCGGCAAGGCACGGCCGCGATTCACGACAAAGCCCATTTCGTCGGCTCGCATCCCATGGCCGGTTCCGAAAAAACCGGCTGGGAACACGGTCGCGCGAACCTCTTTGCCGGTCGTACCACCTTCATCACTCCCCTGCCCGACACTGATCCCAAAATCGCAGAACGCGTCGCCGCCTTCTGGCACGCCCTCGGCTCCGAAGTCGCCACGGTCGCACCGGATATTCACGACGAAATTGTCGCGCACATCAGCCACCTGCCGCAGGTCATTGCCTCCACGCTTTGTGCCAGCCTCGCGAAGCGAAACGTCGGCTGGCGCAACTTCGCCGGCGGCGGTCTGCGCGATACGACCCGCATCGCCGGCAGCGATCCCAAACTCTGGAAAACCATCCTCGAACAAAACCGCGACGAAGTCCTGCGTGCCCTCCGCGCCTACCAGGAAGAACTTCACGGCATGGAACGCGCGCTCGCCAACCGCGACTGGTTCGAGGTGCAAGCCATCATGGAACGCGGCAAAGCCTACCGCGAACAGTTCCGCCCGATCCCTTAAAATGATTACGCTGATCGGCGGTTACTCGTATTCCATTGTCATCGCGAGGTGCGCAAAGCGCGCCGTGGCGATCCCGCTGGATTGCTTTGTCGCTTCGCTCCGCGCAATGACAACACCTTTCTATTTGGCCCTGGGTATTCTGTAGGAGCTTGCTTGCAAGCGACCCACCGTGGCCGATTCACTCTTACTTCCGCGATGCCTTCCCTTCCGCCTCTCCTCCCCATCCCACCCTTCACCCGGCCTGTGCGCGGCAGCGTGACCCTGCCCGGTTCGAAAAGCATCACCAATCGCGCGTTGATCCTCGCGGCACTGGGGACGAATGCCGTCACCCTTACCGGTGCGCTCTTCAGCCGCGATACCTTGATCATGATCGCCGCGTTGCGCGCCTTGGGTTTCAAGGTCGAACCGGACGAAAAAGCCCTGACCATTTTCATCGAAGGCCGCGGCGGCGAAATCCCCGTGCGCGAAACCAAAATCGAAGTAGGCAACGCCGGCACCGCCGCACGTTTTCTCACCGCCTTCGTCTGCCTTCGTCCGGATGGCATCTATCATTTCGATGGCGACGAAGCCATGCGTCGACGTCCAATCGGGGCGCTGCTCGAAGCTCTCGAAACCCAAGGTGCCAAAGCCAGTGCGCGTGCTTTCCCTTTCACGCTCCGCACCGCCGGCCTGCCCGGCGGCACGGTGGAACTCGATGCCTCGGAAAGTTCGCAGTTGCTCTCCGCATTGCTGATGGCCGCCCCGCACGCCCGCACGCCGCTGACAGTGCGACTCAAAGGCGAAACCGTTTCCCGCCCCTTCGTCGAAATGACCAACCGCATGGTCGCTCAGTTCGCCGCGAAACCCATCACCTACGCCATCGAAGGCGATGCGACCGCCGCCAGTTATTTTGCCACGCTGGCGATGGTTACCCGCGGTTCGCTCCGCGTCGACGGCTTGAATCTCGCAGCAGACGCGCTGCAAGGCGACGCTGAGTTCTGTCGCTTGCTGGCCAAAGTTAATCTGCTCAAGATCGACGGGCAAACTCTCTCCGCCGGTTCGACTCATCAAGGACTGAAGGTGGATTTCAATGCCTTCTCCGATACGTTTCTCTCACTCGCCGCCTTCGCTCCGCTGTTCTCCAGCCCGACTAAAATCACCGGTATCGCCCACACGCGAAAGCAAGAGACCGATCGCGTCGCCGGCATGGCCCGTGAATTAAAAAAGCTCGGCCAGCATGTGATCGAGGCAGAGGATTCGCTGGAGATTCATCCGCGTCCGCTCGTCGCCGGCGTCGAGATCGAAACCTATCACGATCATCGCTTCGCCATGAGTTTTGGCATTCTCGGCTGCTTTGATCTGCTGAAAACGGGCGAACCCTGGCTCACGATCAAAGACCCGGCGTGCTGCTCCAAAACTTTTCCTCACTTCTTTGACTTGCTGGCCAGCCTGCGCGCTGCCTCTCATTGAGCGAACATGCACTCATGCAGCTGAACAATCACACTCCCACCATAGGGCCTGCTCCGAAAGGTGGAACCCGGCCTCCGGACGGGTTTGTTAGGCGCACATGGGAAGAAAACCCGTCCAGAGGCCGGGTTCCACCCAAGGCAACGGCTCGGATACAATTGAGTGAATGCTATGCGGCAAATTACTTCCGTTTGGTTTCCACTCGCGGATTGGCCTCTCAACTCTCAGCTCTCAGCTGAATTCACCCAGCCACGCCATGGGCACACCTCCCTTCATTATTGTCGCTATCGATGGCGGTGCCGCCTCTGGAAAATCCTCCACGTCGCGCCTGCTCGCCGAACGTTTCAATCTGCTCCACGTCGACACCGGTTCTTTCTACCGACAGCTCACCTCCGAGCTACTGCGTTGCAGCGTTGCCTACACCGATATTACCGCCATCCAATCCGCGCTGACCAATCTTCAACTCACCACGCGCCTGAACGGCCGCTCCGCCCAGATGCTCATTGGTGGCCAGCCCGCCGGAGATGAAATTCGCGGCCAGCAGATCAACGCAAACGTCTCCCACTACGCCGCCATTCCCGCTGTGCGCGCCGCACTCCTTGCTTATCAACGCGGTCAAGTGGACGTGGCCAAGCAACACGGATTTCGCGGCCTGGTGATGGAAGGCCGCGACATCGGCTCTGTGATTTTCCCCGACGCTGATTTTCGTTTCTTCCTGCACGCCGATCCGATCGAGCGCGCCAAACGCCGCGCCGCCGAGGGCCGGCAAGATTCCATCGCCGAGCGCGACCGCCTCGACACCTCGCGCAAAAACGCTCCCCTCGTAGTCCCGTCCGGCGCCACCGATATCGACTCAACGTTTCTCACGCTCGAGCAAGTCGTCGAGAAACTCGCCGCCTTGATCGCAGCGAAGATAACCTAGCCCAAGCTTTCCTCTTAAAGCTTATTGCTTACCGCTCAATCACCCATGCCCCGCACGACCGACCACCTCCAGATGACGCCGATCTACGGCTTCTTCCACTATCTTTCCAAAGGCGTGTATGATGCCTTCTTTCGCGGCGAAGTAGTCGGCACGGAAAATTTCCCGACGAGCGGCCCATTCCTCATCGCGTCCAACCACGCCAGCCATCTCGATCCGCCCATTGTCGGCAGCCAGATCAGCCGCCAGATGCGTTTCTTCGCCAGGAAAACCCTTTGGAACAGCCGGATCTCCAGCTGGTGGCTCGACAAGGTTGAAACCATTCCCGTCGACCGCGACAGCGGTGACGTCGCTGCGATCCGCCGCGTCTTGCAGGCGCTGCAGGAAGATCGGGCTGTCGTGCTTTTCCCCGAAGGCACCCGTTCGGAAGACGGGCACCTGCAAAAACCCAAGGCCGGCGTCGGCCTGATGGCCTGCAAAGCCGCCGCGGCGGTGGTACCCTGCCGGGTGTTCGGCTCATTCGAAGCCTTTGGCAAAGGCGCGAAGTTTCCCCGCTTCGGCACGCCCGTGACCGTGGTTTTCGGTCCGCCCATCACCGCCGCCGAGTACGACCTCCCCGGCTCCGGCAAAGAACGCTACCAGATCGCCTCGCAGCGAATCATGGACCGCATCGCCGCCTTGCAGATGCCGCAGTATCCGGTGATTTGAGATGTTGGTATCAGCATTAAAGTCGGTACCACACCTCATACGGGCCGCGTGGTAGGTGGCGTGCTTGCCACGCCACGTTGCGCGACAAGCGCGCAACCTACGAAATCACAGCCAAGTCCGTGTCCATCACCTCAACCCACACGCCTTCCGGGCGCGGGTCATCGTTTTATTTGCCACGGCTCGAGCGCGGTCGGCTCCGTCTTTCAAAACTTTCTCCACGTAGTCGGGATTCGCGACCAGCTCGGCGCGCTTCGCGCGATAAGGGGCGAAATAATTCCAGTAGTGCTCGAAGAGGGCTTTTTTCAGATCGCCGTAGCCGAGACCGCCGGCCCGGAGCCGGTTTTCGAAATCAACCGCGACATCCTTCGGCGCGACGAGGCGAAGAAGCTGGATCGCAAGATTCTTCTCGGCGTCGGGCTTGGGCTCGGCGGGTGTGCGCGAGTCCATGACGATGCCCATGATTTTTTTGCGGAGCGCTTTCTCGTCGCCGAAAATCTCGATCGTGTTGCCGTAGCTCTTGGACATTTTTTGGCCGTCGAGGCCGGGAACCACCGCGACGTCTTCCTGAATTTTCTCCTCGGGCACCACGAACGTGCCTTCGCCGTAGGTGAGGTTGAACTTGATGGCGATGTCGCGCGTCATCTCGAGATGCTGCTTCTGGTCGCGACCGACGGGAACGACGTGGGTATCGTAGAGCAGAATGTCCGCAGCCATGAGCGTCGGATAGGCGAAGAGGCCGAAGTTTGGCGAAATACCTTTGGCGGTCTTGTCTTTGTAGCTATGGGCGCGCTCGAGCAGGCCCATCGGCGTGAGCGAGCCGATCAGCCACATGAGTTCGCAGACTTCGGGCACATCGCTCTGACGCCAGAAAACAGCCTTGGCCGGATCGAGACCGCAGGCGAGCCAGTCGAGGGCGATGCCTTGGGTAAAACCGCGACGCTCGGCGGCATCAGTGATCACCGTCATCGAATGGTAGTCGGCGATGAAGTAGTAGGCGTCGCCGCCAGCCTGAAGCTCGATGGCGGGGCGCATCGCGCCAAAATAATTGCCGATGTGAAGGGTGCCGGATGGCGTGATGCCGGTGAGGATGCGGGGCATGAGGAAAGGCGAAATCGGGGTTTAGGCTTTAGGGTCTTGGTTCTGGGGAAATTCACATGTTTCGTGCTTAGTGCCCCAGTTCGTGTAGTCCGTAGTCTGTAATCTTGTCGTCAATTTTAATCCCGGCGCGAGATGGTCGTAATTGTCTGGCGAGTGCGGGCGATGGTGTCGGGTGGCAGATAACCGCCGAAGGCCATGCTCGGCATGACGAGGGCGCGCGGGCCGAGGAGCGTGCCGGGGTTGAGTACAGCATTGCAGCCGACCTCCGCTTTATCTCCGAGGATCGCCCCGAATTTGCGCAGGCCGCTGCCGACTACACCGGTGGGCAATTTAACGGTGACCTCGCCCTGGTCGAGTCGAAGATTGGAGCAGATCGCGCCGGCGCCGAGGTGGGCTCCATTGCCGAGGATGGAATCGCCGACGTAGTTATAATGCGGTGCCTGCACTTTATCGAGGAGCAGGCAGTTCTTAAACTCACTCGCGTTCCCCAGCACGCAACCTTCGCCGACGATGACATTGCCGCGAATAAAAGCACCGGGGCGAAGCTCGGTTTTGGCTCCGATGTACGCGGGGCCGATGATGGTGGCGTAAGCAGGAAGTTTGACGGTGGGATGAAGATAAACCCGGCCCTCGAGATAGACGCCGGGCGGGATCACCAACTCATTCGGGCCAAATTCAGTAGCTTCCAGGGCGGCGCCAATTTTTTTCAACCACAGCCAAGGGGCGATTTCAGCCGGGAAAAACGGGGCAAACCGGACCAAGGAGGCAGGCAGGGCAAAGAAGTCGGAGGCTTTCACGGTAGCAGTGATAACAAAAAAAACCGCTGAGGAACAGCGGTTTTTGAAATTGGAGCGGGAGAAGAGACTCGAACTCTCGACGTCCACCTTGGCAAGGTGGTGCTCTACCAACTGAGCTACTCCCGCAGAGAAGGGCCGACTATTGGGCGGACTTTACCGCCGTCAACTGGAATTTTCTTTGAAGCCTGCCGTGAGGCAAAAAATATATTTCTTCTCCCCTAAACCATAACTCTCAGAACCAGCATGCCTTACCTTCCTCTCGCGAAAAAAGTCTATGAGCAAAAGCAAAAACAATTCTTGGTCATGTCATAAAGTAACGTAAGAATTCATCCTAAGTGAGACCCGAATTCTTGACCGACTTGCTCTGATTCATGACCTGACTGAGAGCGTGGGCGAGGTCCTCTCCGCTGAAGGGTTTTTGGAGCAAAATACAGTGAGACATTTGAGCGAGTTTTTTCCTCATCAACTCCCGTCCATATCCCGTCAACACCACGACGGGCAGAACCGGACGCAGAGGACGCAACTGAGTGATCAGTTCAAGTCCGGTAAGTTGCGGCATGGTTAAATCAGTCACGATGGCAGCGAAACGCTCAGGAGCATAGATGAAGGCTGCGATGGCCAACTGCGGATCATTAAAGGTGACGGGGCGATAGCCGAAGTGCTGCAACCGGGACGAGGCAAAGTCAGCGACGGAAGGTTCATCGTCCACCACCATGATTTCCTGGCCGGCACCACGAGACGGAGCGTGAGTCGGCGACGGGTTTGATTCTCTTTCCTCCGTTCGGGGAAAATAGAGATCAAAGGTGCTACCATGATTCAACCGGCTGCTGACTTGCAGGGCTCCGCCATGGCTGAGCACCACCCCTTGGACAATCGACAGGCCCAATCCGGTCCCTTCACCTTGAATTTTGGTGGTAAAGAATGGATCGAAGATGCGCTCCAAAGTGGCTTGATCCATCCCCTGCCCATTATCCGCTACCGTCAGGCGCAAACAGGGACCAGGATTGAGATTCGGCGTCTCGGCGGCGAGCTGTGGATCCACCGTGATTGGCTGAACCGTGATTTCGAGTCGTCCCGGTTGGTCGCGCATCGCATGCACCGCATTCGTGCAGAGATTCACCACGATCTGATGAATCTGGGTGGCGTCGGCGAGAATAGTCCCAGACTCCAACTTCTGAATAATTTCGATTGTGGCCGGAGTTGATGCCCGGATGAGCTTGATGGCCTCACCCACGGGACGGGACAAATCAAGCGGGAGACGACTAGCGCTACTTTGTCGGGAAAAAGTCAGGATCTGCATGACAAGATCCTTCGCCCGCAGACCGGCGGCACGGATCTGCTCCAATTCGGGCCGGACGTCAGCTTGTTCAGCAGCGGACATATTAGCCAACTCGCAATAGCCGAGGATGCCGGTGAGAATATTATTGAAATCATGGGCGATGCCACCGGCAAGAGTGCCAATGCTTTCCATTTTTTGCGCTTGGTTTAACTGGGCTTCCAGACGACGGTGGCGTTGCTGATCAGCCAGCCATACCGTGATGTCTTCTTCCAAGATGAGCAGATGCCGCGTCTGGCCATCCGGCCCTGAGATGGGCGAAATAGTGGAACGTACCTGAACGAGCTGGCCGTCGCGATGGCGATTCACCAGTTGGCCACTCCATGATTCTCCTTGGGCAAGGGTCGCGGTAATTTCCTCAAACGTCTGCGGTGTTACCTCGGGCGAACGAAGCTCGCGCAGGTTCGAGCCAATGAGCTGGAGCGCAGTCAGGCCGGTGAGATCGCTGCTGCGGGGATTGATGAACTCGATGGTTCCGTCCGGTGTGGTGATGAAAACAGCAATCGGGCTTTGGATGATCGCGCGAGTCAGGATGCGGATTTCCTCCACCTGATTGGCCAGTTGCAGATTGGATTGGCTGAGTTCACCGGTGCGTTCGGCGACGAGGTGTTCAAGGCGGGCGTTCTCCCGGCGTTCGAGCAAGGTCGACAACCACACGGCCAGCAGCACGAAGCCCAGGGCAGAAAGACTGTATGTGACATAGGCAATCGTGGTGCGATACCACGGAGGGAGAATCGAAAAGGCGAGCGTCGCCTCGGCCCCAATTTCCGTGCCAGCTCGCGGTCTGACATGCAGGACATAGTGGCCTTCCTTGAGATGACTGAAGGCGGCAGACCCGGCGCTGCCAGCGGAAATCCATTCCGAGGCCGAGCCTTCAAGTTGAACTTCAAACGTGATCGGAGTCGTGAAAGAATTCCCACTCGCTACAAAATGAGCGATGAGTGAATTCTCCGAATAATTGAGCGCGGGTAATTCGCGATCCACGGTGAAGAGGGAGCGATTGCTGGTAGCCACATTGACGTGAGTGATCAGAGCACGCAATGGCAGCGGTGGGATTTCCATCGTCGCAGGATCATAGCGAGCGAGGCGATGCAAGGCATGCATCCAGACCACGCCCTCTGCCTCAAAGGTAAAATGATAGGGCTGAAAACCCATCGCCCAAGGCGGCGACTTTGCCTGCCATTGGCCGGCTTCCTTTTCCAAAATATGAACCAAGCCATGCGCGGTGAGCCAAAGCCGGCCGCGGGCATCCAAGCCTGGCCGGCCAATGATACTGGTGATGCCCGGGAGGGATTGGGTGAAATCATCATCAGGGACGAAGCGCCGGAGCGCGTCATCAAAGCGCACGATGTGCTCCGCAAAATTAAAATGGACCGTGCCATCGAGCACGAAAATCTGCCCCCAATTTTTGGGCGTCGCTTCAGCTTCGGCCAAGATTTCCAACGCGGGATTGCCGTGTTCGAAATGTATCCGGCCAATCTTGCCACTGCCTAACTCCAACCAAATTCGTCCCTGTCGGTCAGACACGGCATTATAGATTTTGCTGAGCCCGGGAACAGGGATCGACTGGACGATTTCGATTCGGTTCTCAATCAGCTGCAGCCAGCCCAGTTCATTTTTAGCTCCATAAAGCCAGCGACGGTTGACGGGGACAGGATCAAGCAGGTACAGATTTTTTGCGGCCGGAGCAAAGGGCAGCCACCCGGACGCCGACCGATAATAAGCGCCTTGCTCCGTTCCGGCAATCGGCAGGCCCGTCGCCGTGGAAAAAGCCCCCACGTAGAGTTGGTCGGGAGAATCGGGCTCTATGCGGGTGAGCCGGCCGTCGGCATCGTAATTACCCGTGTAGATTTTGCCATCGGCGATCATCCAGAGTCGGCCATTCAAACGATACGGATGAATGGTGGTTATGCCCGTTCCCATCAGGGGTTCAAAGTGCGAAATTCTGGCGGGATATTTAATGCGCAGCACACTTCCATCCAACAAGGCCCAGATAACACCTCCGGGGGCCGGCAGCAATCGCTTCACCTCGGAGAGACGCTGATCAAGGGATCGGTCAAGGACCTGAACAATACTGCCGTCGCGGGTAAAAAACACGACCCCATAGTTATCGAGAGCGGCGGCAAACAACCCGTCGGCTATGGTGCAAAGATCGTTTATCCGAATGCCTTTGGACAATAAATTTCCGGCGGGAAAAGGCCGCAGGCTCAGGCCATCAAAAAGCTGCAAGCCCATCCCGTAGGTGCCCACCAGCATAAAGTTTTTATCGAAAGGCTGGGCGCAAGTAATGGCCGATAACGTCCCTTGCGCCAGCACCGGCTCCATCTTCCCGTCGTGCAGGCGGGAGAGACGGCCCTCACTGCGATCGCTGAGATATAAAGCACCGGCATATTGAAAAACGTGTTCGAACGTATCCACCTGCCCGACCGTTCGGGGCTTTTGCCCGGGTCGCCACGACACAATCAGCCCACTGGTACTGTGCCAGATCCATTCGTTGCCCGTTTCGGTTACCATTTGTCGCGTCGATTGACCGGAAGTATTTTCAGTGA
Source organism: Opitutaceae bacterium (assembly GCA_025360455.1). Classification (GTDB taxonomy): domain Bacteria; phylum Verrucomicrobiota; class Verrucomicrobiia; order Opitutales; family Opitutaceae; genus Didemnitutus. The sequence goes on from JANYCF010000126.1 coordinate 23,432, forward strand.
GTACAGCCGCAGACTTCAGCAAACGCCATAAACCATCTTCGCCAAAAACCACCCGTGCTCCACCCCCTGGAACACCAAAATAAATCTGGCCATCGCGATCAACGATGCCGCCGGGACTGGACAAAACGGGGTCGGTGGGATCATGCCGGTAAACTTCCCAACGGATGCCGTCACCCAGGGCCAGCTGCTGGGCGGCCATGATCAATAACCTGCCATCGGGGAGCAGATGAAAATCGGTAGGCGGTGAATCCAGTCCCAAGGATTCTGCATTCAAAACCACAAACGAAGGGGCTCCGGTTTCCACCAAACCAAGAGTGGCGGAAGGTATCCGATGCGCCTGCGCTTGTGCGGACAATTGCAGCAAACCCAATACCACCGTCAGAGCCAGGAACCGTGGCCCCAATAAACTGACGACCACAGTTAAGCGGTCCGAAAACACCGGGAAAAAACGCATAAAAAACCAGCGGCAAATATTACTTAACGAGGTGAATCAGCGACGGATGATTAAGCTGATTGCGAGCCGGATAAACAAGCAGAGAACATATTTATGATTACAGCAAAAAGCGAGCGGCGAGAGTTTCCTTTAGCTCAAGGGTGAACCACCTGCTCCGGCCCATGGCTGATGGTTTTCAACCCTGCCGCGACCACCGCACTGATTGTTTCGTGGCGGTTGAAATGCTCGTAGATGCGGCGGCGGGCTTCGGCGCTGCACTCCAGGGCACGTTCGCAGGTTTCGCCGAGTGCTTTCAAATCTCCGTGCGGATAACGCAGAATCAGGCCCGCTTGATGCAACTCCTCGAGTCGGCCGCCTAGCTTCGAATTCTCGCTGACCGGTACCAAGCCCAACGTCCCCGCCCAAAAGGGACGATCCGTGTGCGTCCGGTGCATCGACGGCGTGGTGAATTTCCGACCTTCCGGACAGAAGCCGACCTGAAAACGCGACAGACTCGTCCGCCCGGCCACCGACAACGAGTGATCACAGATCGCAGTGAATTTATCGCGGAATTTTTTGGCCAGAAAATCTATCTGGCGTTGGCGATGAACGGTCAGACCGAGCTGGGAGCCGAGAAAAATTATTTTATTTTCCGGAGCTTCCACAAACGGTGAAGCGAACGGGACGAGATTCGCCACCCAACTCCGGTGCAGTTTCACGCAGTCGGCGCGCAACTGCGACTGAATGGACGGTGCCAGCGGATGCTCATCGTGGATGAGGACATCCAGATGGCGGGCGATCTCGGAAAAGGCGGGCATGCTGCGACTGGCATCATCAAAGGCGTAATATAAGATACGCACTCCCTGCAGGGCCAAGAGCTGCATGACCTTGCCGATCATTCCCACCATCATCTGCGGATGCTGGCCGGTGAGGACGAGCCACCATTCTTCGTCCGCGGGCTTGGTTGCCACCATCAGATCGGCGAGTCCGGATTTTCCAATCGCGCGTACGGGAAGAAACTCAATGTCGGCGGTCGCCGCCGCACCGAGCGCGCGGATGTTTTCGCCGTGCCAATCGCAATCGAGCCGCGCCATTTGCACGAGGGCCGGGTCGTCGGGCTTCGTGACCCGTTTCGCCACGTCGAGCGCCGGCAACCCGCGCAAATACTCGGCGCCATCCTGCAAACGATCCGCCCACGGACTGAACACAAACAACTTCACCCGGCGCAATGTCTTCGCAGCCGCACTTTTTTCCACCGGAACATTTCCCTGCGGATGCGCGGAATTTGGCGAAGGAGATTCGAGCACCGGGGTCATGCGTGAAGAATGGCTTCAGGTTGCGCCACGGAGTGATGAGTAAGAGCGGGCGCCCGATCGCGACACCACTGTTGCCAACATGCGCGAACTGCGGCGCCGAATCGCGCGGCCTGTCCGACATGATCGAGCAACGCACTGTGTTGCATCTCGCCGCGCAAAGATTGCCGCACCTCGACGCGCTTGACCGTATCATTGGCCAAAGCCACCGCGATGGCGACGTAGTCGACCCAATCTTGCGCGATCCATTCGCGACGACCGATGGCCGTGAGCAAACTCACTCCCACGCGTGAGGCATGGCGGTCGCCGGCCAGAGTCACCACGGGCACACCCATCCAAAGCGCTTCACACGTGGTCGTGGTGCCATGGTAGGGAAAGGTATCAAGCGCCACATCCACTCGCGCGTAGAGTCCGAGATGCTCGGCCACGCCCGTCGTTCGCCCCAAAAGTTCGATGCGCTCCTGCTCCACGCCCAGCAAGACGAGTCGGGCACGCAACGCCGCAGCGAGCGCAGGCTCGGCGAGGCCGTGGCCTTTGAGCAACAAACGGGAGTGCGGTACGGCGGCGAGAATCTGGGCCCAGCCGCGCAAGGTGGAGTCGCTGACTTTGGCGAAATTATTGAAGCAGCCAAAAGTAACGGGGCCACCCGCCGCGCTCGGGACGGGGGCAGATTCGGGTGCATCCAACGGTGCTTGATAAGTCCAGGCGGTCGGAGCGTAGCGGACGAGTTGCTCCGTGTGAAACGGCTCGGCTTCGCCGACGGGATCAGTGATCGCATCAACGAAACGATAATCCATCGTCCGCAATCCCGTGGTGTCGGGATAGCCCAGCCAGGTAATTTGCACCGGTGCCAAGCGCCGAGCGTAGAGCGGCAATCGGTTGATACCGGTGTGGCCGGCCAAATCAATGAGCACATCGGGTGCATCCGCCCGAATGACTGCTTCAATCGTCGCCAAATTTTGACCGTTAAAATTTCGCCACACTGCGGCGTGAGTGCGCAAACGCTCCGACATATCGTCCACCTGCGGGTGATCGTGATAGAGATAAATTTCACACTCCTTCAGATCGAAATGCGCGAGCAGCGGAGCCAAAAAATAGGCGACCGAATGCCGGCGCAGATCGGCAGAGAGAAAAGCAATCCGCAGTCGGCGCGTGGGCTCAGGCAGATTGGGAAAAACGGTTTGAACCGGTCCGGCACAGCTCTCGCCAAAGGCCACGTGCTCGGCAAACAAATCGGCGCGATCCACGTCGTCGAGATAATGGAGAGTCAACAAGCGCCCGCTGCGCGCTTCGTAATTTTTCGGATACAGCGCCAGCACGGCACCATAGCCCGCCACCGCTTCCGGCAAACGATAAGTCAGTTGCCACGCCAAGGCGCGGGCAGTGAGGGCAAGCGCGTGCATCGGCGCGAGAGCGAGCGCACGTTCGAAACAGAAAAAAGATTCTTCCAATCCGCCCGATTGCGCGAGCGAGGTGCCGAGATTGGCCCAACCCGTGGCATCATCCGGTTGAAGGGCGGTGACGCGTCGATAGGCAGGAACGGCGGCGGCGAACCCACCGGTCTGACACGCGAGAGCACCCATCCGGTCATAGGCTTCGACGTAATCGGGCTTCAGCTTGACAGCTTGTTCATAGCCAGAGCGCGCCTCGGTTGTTTTGCCTTGGACGCCGAGAGTGATGGCGAGTTGGCACCACGCCTCCGCAAGACTGGCATCAAGTTTGAGTGCCGCGCGCAGATGGCGCTCCGACAAAACAAAATCCCGGAGCGCCGTGCAGGCCATGCCGAGTCGCATCGCACAGACAGCCGAGGAAGGATTCAGTTTAAGAGCGCGACCGAGCAACGCGGCGGCATCGCTGTGCCGGCCTTGTTGATAGGCGACGAGTCCTGAGAGATGCAGGGCATCGAAATTCTTCGGATCAGCGGCGCGCAAACGCAGATAAATAATCTCCGCTTCCTTCAGTCGGTTAGCCCGGTGGTGCGCCACCGCCTGTTGCAACTGGGACTGAAATTGGTTCGGCGACATGTCAGACGACGGCGAGCGCCGTAGAGCGGCAACAATAACTGCGCCAGCACTGGCGCAGAGCGGACCCAAAGCGGGCCGCCTGACCCTCGTAATCGAACACCGTGCTGGCTTTCAATTCCGCGCGTAGACCGGCGCGCAGGCGAGTAAGTTTTCCGCGGTCGCCCGCCAACTCGGTCGCGAGCCGCACGTATTCTTCGGCGGAGTGCGCGATCCATTCCGGATGACCTGCCGCGGTGAGCAAACTGGCGCTGACGCGCGAGGCATGACGATCCCCGCGCAGGGTGACTACGGGCACGCCCATCCAGAGCGATTCGCATGTCGTGGTCGTGCCGTGATAGGGAAATGTATCGAGGGAAATATCGACGCGGTGATAATGATAAAGATGTTCGCCTACTTCAGCGGTGCGTTCGCACAAATCAATGCGGTCGGCGGGCAAACCTGCCGCCGTAAAGCGCGCGAAGTATTGCTGGCGAGTGGCTTCTTCGGCGAGGCCCCAGCCTTTCAACAACAAACGTGAAGCGGGCACCGCCGCCATGACCCGGGCCCAGAGCGCCAGAGTGGCATCGTTAATTTTGGCGAGATTGTTGAAGCAACCAAAAGTAACCGGACGATCGTTGCCACTCGGCAGCGTATTGATTTCCGGCGTAACGTCAGGCGGCTGATAAACCCAGGCGGTGGAAGAAAAGCGCACGAGAGCTTCGGTAGCGAAGGCCTCGGAGTCGCCGGGCGGATCCGCGAGCGCATCCGTGAAGCGATAGTGCATGGCCGACAATCCGGTGGTATTGGGATAGCCAAGATAATTGATCTGCACCGGAGCCAGGTGCCGGGCAAAAATTGAGAGCCGGGTGGTCATGCCGGTGTGGCCGGCCAGATCGATGATGATATCGGGTTCATCCGCGCGAATGGTTTGTTCGATCACAGGGTTGGGCTGACCGACAAAATTCCGCCAAACGGCAGCGTGCTCCTTGAAGCGTTGGGACACGGCGTCTTCACGGAAATGATCGTGATACAGGTAGAGCTCGAATTGCTCCTGATCGAGATGGCGCACCAACGGCTCCAGAAAATATGCCACGGAGTGAGCCCGCAGATCAGGCGAAAGAATCGCCACGCGCAGGCGACGATTTGGTTCAGAGGACTGGCGAAATTCCGGCACAGGATAATCGCCCACCGCTGCGTTGAACTTCACATGCTCGGCAAAGAGCTGCTCGCGGGTGAGAGTATCGAGGTTGTTGAGGGCGAGCAGCCGATAACTGCGGGCTTCATGGCAGCCCGGCTCGAGCAGCAGAAAACGTTCGTAAGCCGCGATGGCCTCGGGAATGCGATACGATAACTGCAAGGCCTGCGCCCGACCATAATGACCTTTCGCATAGGATGGATCGGCGGCAAGTGCGCGATCATACGCGCGCAAGGCTTCCACAAAGCGTCCGAAAATATTCAGGGTCAGCCCATAGTTATACCAGCCCATGGCGAAATCCGGCTTAAGCGTAAGGGCGCGATGGTGGCAATCGATGGCTTCGCGCAAGCGATCCTGTGACTTGAGGCAGGTCGCGAGATTGGACCAACCTTCGGCGTAATTCGGATCGATCTGCACGGCCCGCCGGCTGAAATACTCCGCCTCGCCGGCCCGACCGCACGCCGTGAGAGCGACTCCGAGCCGCATCGCGCAGACCGCCGACTTGGGTTCGATCTTGAGGGCGCGCTCGAGAAATTTCACCGCTTCAGCCGGGCGATTTTGCTGAAGCTCGATGACGCCGGAAAGTTGAACAGCATCAAAATTATTGGGCAAGATCAGCCGTACCCGGCGATAAAGCTCGGCGGCTTGTTCCAATCGACCGGCACGGTGGTGCGCCACCGCATCTTGAATCAGGCGTTGGAGCTGGGGCGGGGTCATAAGGGAGCCGGCGACAGTCCCCGCGGAAAGGAGTTTCCACCCGGGCCGCCGAAGGCAACGTCGGTGAGGACAGATTCGCTGGCCAGTTTATCGACGCGTTGTGAGGGTGACTTTAGCGAAATTTCTATCGGCAGACTTCAGCGTAAAAATCGGGAACTGCACTCAAGTTGCGTCCCAGTCCGCCGATGAAGAGATGTCCCTCCTTTCGCCCGCAAATTGCTGCGCGAGTGGGACCCAGACCGAATTTCCAGAGATGACCACCACCCTCGTAATGCCAGACCAGGAGCAGATTATTCGCAAACGCATTGATGCGTGCCCGAAGCTGGCTTCCTTGCAGAGCAACAACCGGGCATTGAGCGATTTGGTGAAATCGGATTTCAGTGTGACTTCGCAAATTGCCGATATCATCCGCCGTGATCCTTCGTTGTCGGCGCGCTTGCTCCGCATGGTGAACTCCGTGTATTTCAGCTTGTCCGCCCGAGTGAATAATATCGAGGAAGCTGTCTTTTTTCTGGGGTTGCGCCAAATTCGTGAGCTCTCGATGGCCACGCCCGTCATCGAGGAACTCGAACGGTTGAAATCCGCCACCAAGGTCCCACTCCCCTGGAAAGATCTTTGGTCGCACAGTATCGCTTCCGCCATGCTGACGCGGGAAATCTTGCAAGCGACCTCGCTCTCGATCGACGACGATACGGATTACCTCGTCGGTTTGCTGCATAATGTCGGCAAAGTCGTCATGGCGAATGCCTATCCCGCCGAACTGGAAGAAGTGCAACGCACCAGGCATCGGACGCCCTTGGATATTTGCGCGCAGGAACAGAAACTCATCGGCTGGGATCATGCGCAAATTGGGGCATACTTCTTAGAGCGACATCAGGTCGCCGAGGAAATCGTGTTCGCCGTTAAATATCATAATAACCCGGGCGAAGCCCCGCGCCATGGATTATTTGCAGCGGCCGTTCAGGTGGCGGATCGGCTTGTACGGCACGCAGGATTTTCCGGTGGCTTTGAAAAAATCGATCCGATCGCGGCAGAGTCCTGGTTAAAACTCGAAGGCTGGACGATTCTGTTTGGGGAAAGTGCAGCCGAATCAGCGGCGGCTCAGGCACACATCGCCAGCGCCTTGAAGCGGCTACCCGCGATGTTGAGCGGCCTGACGTAGCGGGAACGGCGCTCACTGGCGTCCATCCGCCCGCAGACGAAATTAGTTTCTTGGCCGAAGTTCCATTCCGGCAAGGACGGTCCTTAAGTTTACAGGTATTTGCGCCGATGAAGAGTGAGCATGTCTGTCGTGAGCTGTGATCCCATCACGGGTACTAGTGTGTACCCAAAATCTGAAGTATTACTCGGCGCCTGGGCCGGAAGTGCTGCCTTAGTCTATTGCCGTGATTGGCAAGGACGGATGCTGGCCGCCAATCATTCCTTTGCGCGGAAGTTCGGTTGCAACGTCGCCGAGATGGCGGGCCGCCCTCTCGCCTCGCTCATGCATCAAGACGATGCTTCCGCACTCACGACGGCAGATTTGGAATTGCAGCAAAGTCCGAAAAGGGTGGCGCGCGAAAGTCGTTGGCTGACGCCGCAGGGCTGGCGTTGGATCTCGTGGGAAGAAAACACTTTGTTGGATGAAAAATCCGCCCCGATCGGGGTGCGCGCCGTCGGTCACGACATCACCCGCCAACGGGTGGCCGAAGAGCAGTACTTCAAACTCTCCAGTGCCGTGGAACAGTCTCCGATTGCGATGGCGATCACGGATGCGACGGGCCAAGTGCAATACGTGAATGCCAAGTTTACGGAAGCCACGGGCTACACGTTGGAACAAATGCTCGATAATCATCTTCAGGTTTTGCGCGAAGGCCATCCCGACGAAGCGTCTTATCAAAAGTTTTGGGAAACCGTCCGGTCAGGGCGCGAATGGCGCGGCGATCTGGCGCGGGAACGACACGACGGCAAACGCATCTGGGAGTCGGTCCAAGTTTCCTGCCTGCGTAATACCAGCGGAGAAATTACCAATCTGCTCTGTTTACGGGAGGACATTTCCGAAAGAAAAATCCTCGAGGATCAACTGCGCCAAGCCCAAAAAATGGAAAGTCTCGGCACCTTGGCCGGTGGGATCGCCCACGATTTCAACAATATCATCGCCGTCATCAACGGCTACGCGGAGTTCGCCATGCTCAACGCGGGGGATGTCGACTCTCTGCAAAAGAGCGTGCGCGAGATCAAACGCGCGGCCCAGCGCGCCAGCGGGTTGGTGCGGCAAATCCTCACCTTCAGCCGCAAAGCCGAGGTCTCGTTCTCCGCCTTGGATCTTAACCAACAGGCCAAAGATTTGGTCACCTTGCTTGCCGAAACTTTCCCCCGGAATGTCACCTTTCAACTCGCCCTGGATAAAACGTTGCCTCCCCTGCTGGCCGATCAAAACCAGCTGCAACAAATCGTGCTGAATTTATGCGTCAATGCCCGCGATGCCATGCCCTCCGGCGGCACCATCACCCTCACCACCTCGACGGTGGAAGGCACGGCCCTGCCGATCTCAGTACAAACCGGCCGACCTTACGCCTGTCTGGCGGTCAGCGATACCGGCACCGGGATGTCACCCGAAGTACGCGCGCGCATTTTCGAACCTTTTTATACGACAAAACCGATCAATCAAGGCACCGGCCTCGGCCTCTCTGTGGTTTATGGCATCGTCGCGAGTCATGAAGGTACCATTGAGGTGAACAGTACACTGGGCGCCGGCAGTACTTTTAAGATTTACCTGCCACTGGTGGAGAACACCATCATCGCCCCCGTGGCCGCCAAAGCCACGAATTTCCCCGGCGGCACCGAATCCCTCCTCGTCGTCGATGATGAAGCTCCCCTTCGATTATTGCTTGAAGCTGCTTTTATCAGAAAAGGCTACAAAGTCTCCAGCGCCTATGATGGCCTGAATGCGATCGAGAAAATCGCCGATCCCGAGCATCAGATCGACGCCGTGCTCCTTGACCTGAACATGCCTGGTGCCAACGGAGTCGAAGTCCTACGGGTGATCAAGGCGACCCGACCCCACATCAAAGTGATGATTCTGACCGGTCATTTGACGCCTGCGGCACACAAAGAATTTGAGAAGCTAGGCCAGAAGCACTTCGTCAAAAAACCCTACACGCTCGACGAGCTCGGGCGCTATCTCCGTGAAGTGTTGGATGGGACCGAAACAGTCTCCTGATTCAACCATTCACCAGCTGAGGACGAGACGGAGTACGCTAGCAGACGAACCGAGACCAGCAGGCTGCCCATGGAAATCGCCCAAAGAAAAGTCAGGTCGCGAACCTGATTTCATTGATCGCCCGGCAGCGTAACACCGCACTGATCAAATAGTATGCGAAAGGATTTCAGTAGAATGCTTTTGGGCCGATTAATGGTGAAGCGAACCAGACCGATCCACTTATATGGACCGTTATAAAGTACATGAATTCTCGTGCACAACCGCCGCGCACGGCCGGTGGGTGTGGGGTGGGCTTACGTCTCCTGTTAGGGCTGATACCCTGCCTGGCAGCCGCCACGCCTCCTCGCGCTCCCGATCCGAGCTGGCCGGCACGCTCCCGTCCCTACTTGGCCGTATTGGGTTCTTCGACCCTCCGCATCCAAGCAGCGACGCCTCCTCCCGATCTGAACGCTCATCTGCCGGCCGGGGCTCCACCCCAGCCAGCACCAGCGGCAATCGTATCACCGATGGCCCTGTCGCCTCCCGTCCCCAGTTCTGCTCCGGCAGAACCAACGCCCGAGTCGATAACGCCTACCACGGAAAGTACGCCTGCTCCAGTATCCGAGGAAAAACCGGCCAAAACATTCAAATCCATCTTGCCCGACGACACCCGACAAAAGGTGCGCGCAGAGGATTTCCTGCCCTTTTTTCAACCACCCGGAGCGAATCCGAATCCTAACGACGTCACCGTCGTGCCGACTCCACCCGCTCCAGGCATTCAGCCACCCAGCTCCGCAACCTATCGACAGCAATGAGCCATCCTATTCCCTCGCTCCGCGCCGCGCACCTCTTGAGTTTAACACTCTCACTGTGCACGGTGCTCGCGGTGCGAGGGAATGAGGAAGCGGCACCAACCGAACCGGTACCCGAAGTTAAAAAAGAGGCCCCTCCTCAAGCAGAACACCACAAAGAGAAGAGTAACATTCTCGCCCCCATACCCCCCAAGGAAGAAAAGGTCCATGAATCCAAAGGACTGCTCGTCCTCGGCACCAGTCTCACTGATCGCGGCGACTATCAAGCCGCGGAAATCGCTTTCCGCCGCGTCCTCAGCACGCGCGAATACGGTACCCCTGCCCAAAAAGACGCCTTGCTCGGTATCGCCCGTATGTATCGCCGATCGGGCAACTTTACCAAAGCAGCCGCGATCTACGAAAAATTCCTCAAGACCTTCCCCGAAGAAAGCCGCGTGCCCGATGCCTTGCTTGATCTTGGCCGCACTTTACGCGACATGGGCGCCTACCGACTCGCACTCGGCCGGTTTTACAACGTCATCAACTCCGCCCTCAAATTACCCCCCGATGGGTTTGAGCACTATCAACTCCTGGCGAAGACGGCTCAATTTGAAATCGCGGAAACCCATTTTTCCGCCGGAAATTTCGCCGAAGCCGGGAAATATTTCTCCCGCCTACGCCGGCTTGATCTCGCCCCCACGGATCGGTCTCGGGCTCATTTCAAGTCCGCCTATGCCCAAATCCTCGCCGGCGAAAAGGAAAATGCGATCAACACGCTCCGCGATTTTTTAGCGCAGTCGCCCGAAAATGAAAATGTACCGGAAGCCCGTCACCTTTTAGCCACGACCTTGCGCCAACTCAATCGGACCGAGGAAGCCATGAACGCCACGCTCACCCTGCTCCGCAGCGAACAGGCCCATTCCGAAGCCGACCCCAAGCGCTGGATCTACTGGCAACGCCGCACCGGGAATCAATTAGCGAACGAGTTTTTTGAAAATGGCGACACCATGTACGCGCTCACCATCTATCAAGGCTTGGCCGCCCTCTCGCCCGAACCGGTCTGGCGCCTCCCCGTCACCTATCAAATTGCTCTTTGCTACGAACGCCTGCGGTTGTTGGATCGAGCACGAACCTCCTACAAGTCGATCGTCGATGCCGTCGCCACCGCGACGCCCGCCAGCACCCCGGAAATGCAGGAATTGTCTAAAATGGCGAGTTGGCGTCTGACTCATCTGGAGTGGAGCGAGCAAACTGAACGCCAGTTAACCGTATTTTTCTCCACCACCACGGGGCAACCTCACGCTGCACCCACCCCACCAGCCTTACCCCAATGACACCCATGGAAGCCCTGCAAAAACATCAGCAAGTTTGCGACGAATTACACGCTCTCGCGCTCGATGAAAATCGTCATCTCCAACAGCACCGACGTGCCCCCGATGCCCCTCTTTTGGAACGCAAACGCACCCTGCTTTCGCGGCTCGATGATACGTTATTGGCTCTGCGGACCGCTTCTCGCGAAGGCGTCGGTGCCTCTGATTTCCGCCAAGCCATAGAAAAGACGCGTTCACGTATCTTGCAAATTTTACAGTTGGATAAGGAAAATGAACAACTGCTGCTGAGGTTCAGCCTCGCCGGCAACCGGGCAAACGAAAACACCTCTCCCGCCGCGTCGCCCTCGCTTTTGCAAAAAATCTATCAGCGTCATAGCTGAATTTTCATCGCCTGAGCTCGCGCGAAAGCAAAAGTTTATGGCCGTTGAGTCGATGGAGAGGGAATGCACCCGCCACCCGCAGTGCCGAACGCTGAACAAGTGCTTACCCCCGATGAGGTGGTCCGGCAATTGCATCGCTTGCCCTCTGCGCCGCAAGTCTTGCCCCTCTTAAAAAAACTACTGGGTGATGGGAATTCCTCCTTATACGATATCGTCGCACTCATCAGATTGGATCAGGGCATAGCCGCCCGAGTACTCCAGATGGGAAACAGCGCCTACTTCAGTCACGGCACCCGCTGCTTCACGGTGGATGCAGCCGTCAATCGCGTCGGTTTCGATCAAGTCTACGAGCTCGTGCTCAATGCCGTATCCTCCCAAGTCTTGCTCCGCCCTCTCACGGTGTATGCCATTAGTGCCGATGAACTCTGGCGCATGTCAGTCACTTGTGCCCTGGCGGCGGAACTATTGGCCAAACGAATGAATCTCGATCCGGATATTGCTTATTCCGTCGGCCTCTTCCATGGGGTCGGACTGGTGGCAATCGATGAATGGGCCTATCTGAAGCAACCTGACCTGCGTTTCCTCGCCGGGCTACCCCCCCTTGAAGCGTGCGAGCTGGAGCGAAAAACTTTGGGCTTCCACAATGCCGAAGTAGGCGCCGCGCTGCTTCGTCTTTGGGATTTCCCGATCGTGATGTCTGAGCCGTTGCGCTGGCAATATCAGCCCCGGGGCACCTCCGCCCACTTGCCACTCGCCAGCTTGCTCCATGTCGCCAAATGGCTACGGACTGCGGTGTGCACCCACACGACCGATCTTCCCCTCCCCGCTCCCGCTCTGCTCCGTACCGTGCAGCTATCCCCGTCACAGCTAAAAGAGCTGATTGAAGACGTGGCCACCAGACTCGTTGCCGTGAATTCACTGCTTGAGATCGGACAACCAGAAAAAGCCTCTCCTGCATTGCTCAAAGAAGAACAAGTCCTGCCCCTCACTCCGGACCGCGGAAGTTTTATTTGAGTCATAGCGAGCGACCAGATCAGAGCGCGACAGGAAATAGCTTAGCTCGATCAAGTCACCCCAAGTGCCCCATGGCAGATCACAGACCTGAAATGGTTTGGACGCGCATGATAGCCATCGCTCCAAAAAATCAGATCTGCGCTATTTCAAAAAATGATCGATGACGGGCATTCGTATTCGCGCCCAATTGAGGCACGGCAATCGCAAGCTGAGCATGAAATATCACGGCTACCCCACTGTTTTTCTGACTTGTTGCAGTCGATTATTGTCATCGGCCATACCGATAATAAGGAAAACAGTCCTTGGTCTTGATAGGCTCAAAAACGCGCGAACCAGCCGAAAAATAGGACAATAAATCCAATCAATATAAATCGATTCCAATTTAAACGTTACCAATATAGCTCTATTTATTGACGGAAATGGAGCTATATTTAAATATTTTTACTTATTTTAACAAAGATTATCATAAAAAGGAACTCTATAGTTGCTTGATCGATTCAAAGTTATTTTGAACACCATCTACACATAAGAGACTATCGTTTAACCCGACCCTAACTCAACCAAGGCCTCCCGTTGGACCTCAAGCAAATCAAGTTGATCATAGATTTAATGAAGCGCTCAGACCTCTCCGAATTCGAGGTCGAGGAAGAAGGCTTTAAAATCAAAATTAAGCGCGGCTTAGGCGATCAGCCTATTGTCAGCCACCAGACGGCTCACCCGTATCAGCAAATTGCTGCACCAGCTGATTTGTCTGCTCGGGCTCCGGTCTCCGCCCCAGCGGTGGCAGCCCCAGTGTCAACCAATGATGACGCGGGATTCACCTACATCAAGTCCCCCATGGTCGGCACCTTTTATCGCAGTGGTTCACCGGATAGCCCTCCTTTCGCGGACATTAACACCAAGGTAGAAGAAAAGTCTGTGGCCTGCATTATTGAGGCCATGAAAATCATGAATGAAATTCAGGCCGAAACCAAGGGAACCATCGTCGAGGTGCTAGTCGAAAACGGCCAACCTGTCGAATACGGTCAACGTCTATTCAAGGTTAAGTCAGCCTAAACCAATCACTTTCACCAGCCGGACAGACACCTGTCCGGCTTTATTTTTCTACCATGATACAAAAGGTTCTCATCGCCAATCGCGGTGAAATCGCCCTCCGCGTGATTCGCGCCTGTCGCGAAATGGGTATCAAAACCCTCGCGGTGTACTCCGAAGCCGACGTGCAGTCCTTGCACGTCCAACTCGCCGATGAAGCCATTTGCATTGGCGGCCCCAAGAGTGCGGATAGCTACCTGCGCTCCGATCGCATCATTAGCGCTGCTGAAATTGCCGACGTAGACGCGATTCACCCTGGGTACGGTTTCCTTTCCGAAAACGCCAAGTTTGCCGAGCAGTGCGAGTCCTGCAATATCAAGTTCATCGGTCCTAAATCAAAAAGCATCAGAATGATGGGCGATAAATCTATCGCCAAGGACACCGTCCGCAAAGCCGGCGTCCCCATCGTCCCTGGTTCCGATGGTCCCATTGAGTCCGAAACCGAAGCCGTGAAGGTTGCCCGTAAGATCGGTTATCCCGTCATCATCAAGGCCGTCGCCGGTGGCGGCGGTCGTGGCATGCGCATCGCGCACAACGACGTTTCTTTCGCCAAGGAATTCCATGTCGCCCGCAACGAAGCTGAAAAAGCCTTCGGCAACGGCTCGGTCTACATCGAAAAGTACATCCAAAATCCCCGCCACATCGAGTTCCAGATCCTCGCCGACAGTCATGGCAAAGTCATCCACCTCGGTGAACGCGATTGCTCGGTCCAACGCCGGCATCAAAAACTGATCGAAGAAGCGCCCTCCCCCTTTCTGACCGCCGATCTGCGCAAAAAAATGGGGAAAGTCGCGGTGAAAGCCGCCGAAGCGGCGTCCTACGAAAATGCCGGCACGATCGAATTCCTCGTCGATGCGAAAGGAAATTATTACTTTATCGAGATGAACACCCGTGTTCAGGTTGAGCACCCGGTAACGGAAGAAGTCACTGGCATCGACTTGATCAAACAGCAGATCCGCATCGCGAACGGAGAAAAACTCGAATTCGACCAGAGCGACATCAAAATCGAGAAGCACGCCATCGAGTGCCGCATCAACGCCGAGGATCCCGCCCGTAATTTCACCCCCTCGCCCGGCACGATCAGTCTCTACTATGCGCCCGGTGGCCATGGCGTCCGCATCGACTCGCACGCTTACAGCGGCTATACGATCCCCCCTTACTACGATAGCATGATCGGCAAGCTGATCTGCTTCGGACCCACCCGTAAAGTCGCCCTCCAGCGCTCCTATCGCGCCCTCAGCGAATATTTGGTCCGAGGCATCAAGACCACGATCCCGCTCCACAAAGCCATCATGAGCGATCCGACCTTCATCGAAGGTAAGGCCACCACCGCGTACATGGAAGATTTCATGTCCCGCACTCCGACCGATCTGTTCTGAGTCGCCAAGCTTCACACTTAAAACTTATTTAACCGCGTTTTATCCCAACGCGGTTATTTTTTTGCCCATGACCCGAATCGCTTTCTGGCTGACGCTGTTCTGTTTCACAGTCTTGGTCGTCGCCAAGTTTGACCCTCAAGCAGGATTCGCGAGACTGATCCGTTTCGGTGAAACCTTTCAAAGCCGTCAACTGCCATCACTCCAAGCCTTGTCGGTCCCAGTCGTCGCCCATTCTTCCGGCTACGACGGCCAATTTTATGCCCAGGTCGCGCTCGATCCTCTGTTGGGCAACCCCAATCTGGCGACGGCGCTCGACTCACCCGCTTACCGCGCCAGACGCATTCTTGTTCCGGCCACCGCCGCGTTATTAGGTTTCGGCCAGCCTTGGTGGATTATTCAGCTCTACGCCTTGCTTAATGTCGGCGCTTGGTTCGCCTTTGCCTGGCTGCTAAAAAAAGAGCTGCCGATTGTAGACTGGATCTCGTTCGCCCGTTGGTTTGGCTGTGTTTTCAGCATGGGAGTGCTCGAAAGCGTAAGGCAATCTTTGGTCGATTTACCCGCTGTGCTATTACTCGTAATGGCGGTGAGATCAAACGGCAGAAGCTCTGCCAAACCCACGACACTCTGGCTGGCCCTGGGAAATCTCACCAAGGAATCCAGCTTACTCGCGGCTACTGCACTGGCGGCGTATCGTCCCCACTTCCTCCGTCGCGGGCTACGCTATATCGTGGTGGCGGCCTTACCCGCCGTGGTCTGGTGGATCTATGTCTCAAGGCATTTCCCCTCAACCTCGATCAATTCCAGCGGATTCGGCAACTTCACCTGGCCTTTGCTTGGCTTAATCGATGAGACCATTCTTTCAACGCGCGCCATTCTTTCCGGCAACTTTGATAGCCGCTACACCTTCGCCCTAATCGGCATTGCCGGAATGATCATCCAAAGCACCATACTCTGGCGCAATCGGCAGCCCGACTCCCCTTGGTGGCGAATTGGCGCCGCCTATTCAATCCTGCTCCTTGTCCTTGGCCCCTGGGTCTGGGGTGGTTACTGGGCCGTCTGTCGGACCGTGCTACCCCTGACGATTGCCTTTAATCTCCTGCTCCCAGCCAATCGCATTTTTTGGCCGGTCTGGATCGGCGGTAATCTCACGATACTCCACGCGGTCTGGCGTTTTCTTTAAAGGCTCAACGCCTCCTGACCAGCACCAGATCGCTCCATTCACCCATCACGCGCGAATCCACCGTCCAACCCGGAGCCGCCGTCGCGAAAGTTTCCCTGATCTGTGCCAGCTCTTGCGCAAGAATTCCGCTCAAAACCAACACGCCCGCTGGAGCCACGGCGCCCAATAATTCGGTTTTAAAGCGCATCAGCACATCCGATTGGATATTCGCCAGCACGAGCTCGGCCTGTCGTCCCGCGAGGCCCGACACCAGATCGCCCGTGAAAAAATCAACCCGGTTCGCCAATTGATTCATCTCCGCGTTCTCCTTACTCACGTCCACCGCCACCGGATCATTATCAAAAGCCGCAATAGCAGAGTAGCCCAGCTTCGCGGCTGAAAGCGCCAAAATTCCTGAGCCGCAGCCGGCATCAATGACTCGGCCTTTGTTGCCTCGCTCAGCCGTCAGCTTCGCCAATCGTTCCACCACGAGCCGTGTTGTCTCATGATTCCCCGTACCAAAAGCCATGCCCGGATCCAGCCAAAGCACTTGATCGCCCGCTGGCAGTTTAAAAGCCTCCCGCTCCCACACCGGCACCCAGTGCAACGACCCAAATTGCCATGCCTTGAAATGGGCCTTGTAGCTTTCCTTCCAATCCACATCTGCCAGTTCGTGCACTTCCGGTTCGGTCGCCAACCATTCGGCATCAATGCACGCGGCAAAATCTGTCCACGCCAGTTGTGCCTCACTCCGGGATTCGAAATATCCGGTCAACCAAGCCCGACCCGCGGGTTTATCCTCCAACACCATCAGCCGTTGTTCCTCGCGTTCGGCCAGCAAGTCCTCAATCGCCGGCACGGCTCCCAAGGCCACTTCAATTTTCAGTTCAAAAACAGGCATAATTATTTCGCTCCTTCACTCAGTCGCGCGATCACCCTCGGCAGCAACTCATGTTCGGCTGCGTGCATTTTCGCGGAGAGTGATTCCAGCGTGTCGTCCGCCTCGATCCGCACCACTGCCTGATCGATGATCGGACCGCCATCCACTTCCGCCGTCACACCGTGAACCGTGCAACCCGTCACCTTCACCCCGCGCCGCCACGCCTGCCCGATGCCATCAAGTCCCGGGAAACTCGGCAGCAAACTCGGGTGCAAATTAATAATCTTCCCGGCAAACGCATTCAGAAAACCCGGTTTCACCACGCGCATGAAACCCGCGAGCACCACGAGATCGGGTTGAGCGGCTTGCACGGCCGCGATGAAACGCTCTTCGCCCACCCCTTCCAGCTTCGTCTTGAACGGCGCTGGATCAATGAAAGCCACCGGCACACCAAAACGTGCGCCCAACGCGAGAATCCCCGCATTCGGTTGATCCGATAAAATCTGCACCACCCGCGCCGCACCCAAGTGCCCACGCTGCTGCGCCTCGAGGATCGCCTCGGCATTACTCCCCCGGCCTGAACCTAAAATGACAACTCGCATTGCCCCCAGTTAGTGGAAGGCCGCATCCGGAAGCACGCCAAATTTAAGCCTGCCGAAACTAAAAACGTAAGTCTTGTCCTTCGTTTCATCGCACCTAAATCAATTCAGCCGCACACCCAACAAGTGCGATTCTCCCCTTGCACCACGAGATTTCTAAACCGAAACTAGCCGCCATGACCGACTATCAAGCTCCGGAATTTCTCGTCGAGTTGCTCAAAGCCAAATCGCCCTCGGGCGCGGAAGCACAGGCCCAAGCCGTTTACGACCGATTCGTCAAATCACACGCCGACGCCTATGCCAACGATGCGCTCGGTTGCCGGCTGGCGACCCTGAACGCCAAGGGCGGACCCACCGTCATGTTCTCCGGCCACATGGATGAACTCGGTCTCATTATTACCTACGTCAACAAGGACGGCTTCATCTATTTCGATACCATCGGCGGCCACGATCGCATCATGATCCCCGGTCGTCGCGTCATCGTGCAGACTGCCGCAGGTCCGATCAAAGGCGTCACTGGTAAACGCGCGGTTCATTTGATGGACGAAGCCGATCGCAAGAAAGTGCCGGAGATTCACGAAATCTGGATCGATATCGGAGCCAAAACCAAAGAAGAAGCACTCAAACGCGTGGCCATTGGCGACGTCGCGACCTACGACCATGAATTCGAATTAATCCATGGCAGCATCGGCACCGCCCGCGCCTTCGACAATAAAGTCGGTGCCTACATCGTCGGTGAAACCCTCATTCGCCTCGCCAAAGCCAAGGCCAAATTGAATGCAAAGATTGTCTCTGTGGCCACGACACAGGAAGAAATCGGTGTGCGCGGCGCGACCACTTCCGCTTTCGCGGTCAATCCACATGTAGCGCTGGCCGTCGATGTTGGCCACGCAACGGATCACCCCGATTGCGACAACCGTAAGTTCGGCGAAACGAAACTCGGCGGCGGTCCGATCATCTGCCGTGGTCCGAACATCAATCCCAAGGTTTTTGAGCGTCTGCTCGCTTGCGCGAAGAAGGCAAAGATCGTGATCCAGATCGATGCCGACCCACGCCCGACCGGGACAGACGCGCGGGCGATTCAAATGGCGCGTGGAGGTGTGGCCTGCGGCTTGGTTTCCATCCCGCTCCGTTATATGCATACCCCAAGCGAAGTCGTCGATTTACAGGATGTGGAGAATTGCGTGAAACTTTTCGTCGAATTCGCCAAGTCGATCAGCAAAGACGAATCGTTTAATTGGTGAGATAGCTCTGCTCGCGACTCGTTTGTCCAACGTCGCGAGCAAGCTCGCTCCCACATGTTCAAGCCCAGCATCAGGATTGTGGGCCCACTGTGAATAAAAAGGCGCGGCTTTCGCCGCGCCTGATTTGGCTAACCGCTAAAATTATTTCTGTTTCTTAAGCAGCGTCTTTATCGCTGCTCGCCCGGGCAATCGTCTTCTTCAGCATCGGCTTCTTGCGGCCTTCGACGACCGCCTGATCAATGACGACCTCGGCGATATCATCGCGCTGCGGCAACTCGTACATGACTTCGAGCATGAGTTTTTCGAGAATAGCCCGGAGTGCACGCGCGCCGGTTTTGAGCTCGATGGCTTTCTTGGCGATCGCCACCACGGCATCGCGGGTGAAACGAAGTTGCACGCCATCCATCGCGAAGAGCTTGGAATATTGCTTCACCATCGCGTTCTTGGTCAGAAGCAAAATCTTTTCCAGATCCTCCACCCGAAGCTGATCCAACACGGAGACGACCGGCAAGCGGCCAATAAACTCGGGAATCATGCCGAAACGGATCAAATCCTCGGGAGCGACTGCGCGCATCATCTCGTCAGGGGTGAGCTCGTGGTCCTTGGCGTTGACATGAAAGCCCAGCGAACTCTGACCCAGGCGCTTCTTAATCACCGTATCAAGTCCGACAAAGGCGCCGCCGCAGATAAAGAGAATGTTCGAGGTATTAACCTGAATGTATTCCTGATTCGGGTGCTTGCGGCCACCTTGGGGAGGAACATTGCAGGTGGTGCCTTCAAGAATCTTCAACAGAGCCTGCTGCACACCTTCACCTGAAACGTCACGCGTGATGGACACATTCTCAGTGGTGCGACGGATCTTATCAATTTCGTCGATGTAGATGATGCCACATTCGGCTTTCTTCACATCGTAATTGGCGGATTGCAAAAGACGAAGAACGACATTTTCCACATCCTCGCCCACATAACCGGCCTCAGTCAGCGTGGTGGCATCAGATATCGCGAAAGGAACATCAAGCGTCTTGGCGAGCGTGCGTGCGAGCAAAGTTTTGCCCGAACCAGTGGGGCCGACGAGCATGATATTGCTCTTCTCGACTTCGACTTCGCTGAATTCGGCCGGCATCGAAGAGGCATCGCGATTATTGCCCGAGCCGGCATCGAAATTGAGGCGCTTGTAGTGATTATAAACCGCAACCGAGAGCACCTTTTTGGCGTGATCCTGACCGATCACGAAATCGTCGAGGATTTTTTTGATCTCTGATGGCTTGATAAGCCGGAAAGCGGGTTTGCCGTTAGCCGTATCCGTGGGCTGGGCCTTTACTTCACGATCAATGATCGTCTTGCAGACATTAACGCAGGCGTCACAAATATAAACGCCCGGTCCCGCAATGATTTTGCGGACTTCTGCCTGCGATTTTCCGCAGAACGAGCACAGGGTCATGCGTGAGGATTTAGCCATGATTATCTTATATCGGCCGCAAAGGCCGGTTAGTCGAGGGATATTTTTGAACTTTAACTAACGCGCAAAGCCGTGTCAGGCTGCGCTTTGCCCGGCGATTTTCTGAACATCGCGCGTGGAGGCAACGACATGATCAACAATACCGTAGGCCTTAGCCTCTTCTGCACTCATGTAATAGTCGCGGTCCGAATCTTTTTCGATCTGCGCGGCAGTCTTACCCGTGTGCTTGGCAATGGTTTCGTTGAGCGTTTTGCGCCAGCGCAGGATTTCCCGGGCGGCAATTGCGATGTCGGCCGTCTGACCGCCCGCTCCACCGCTCGGTTGATGAATCATCATGCGGCTATTAGGCAGAGCGTGGCGCTTCCCCTTGGCCCCAGCGGCCAAAAGCACCGTGCTCATGCTGGCGGCCATACCGATGCAGTAAGTGACCACATCGCATTGGAGAAAATTCATCGTGTCGTAGATGGCCATGCCACCGGTCACGACGCCGCCGGGTGAATTGATATAAAGATGGATGTCCTTTTTGGGGTCTTCCATCTGCAGATACAACAACTGGGCAATCACGAGGTTTGCCACCACATCATCAATCGGCGTGCCGATAAAAATGATGCGATCCTTCAACAGGCGGCTGTAAATATCCATGGACCGCTCGCCGCGGCCGGTATTTTCGAGAACGATAGGTACGTAGTAGCTCATACTTTGGCTTGCGCCGTCTTCAAGGTAGCCTTGGCGACCAAGAAATCAAGGGCCTTGTCAAAAAGGATCTGTTGCTGGATGGCGCGCAGTTGATCGCGGTCCTTGCCGAGTTCCTTGGCAAATTTATCCGGCTTTTGCCCGGAACGCATGGCCTCGCGCATGAGCCAGCTGTTGAGATCTTTCTCGTCGACCTTAATTTTCTCGTTTTCTGCAATCTTGACGAGCATGAGCTGCATCTTGATGCGGGCCACGGCGGCCTTCGATGCGCTGTCATGGAGCTCTTTCTTGCTCTTCTCAAATTCTTCCTGCGGTACGCCACGACGCATATTTTCCTCGATGAACTGACGAAGTACATTGTCGCGCTCGTTAGCCACCAGACTTTCGGGAGCATTGAAATTAGCCTTGGCCAGCAGTGCGTCGGTGATCTGACGACGTTGGGCGTTACGATTTTCGTAGTCCTTGCGGCTACCAAGAGTCTGCTTCACCTGCGTCTTGAGTGCATCGAGTGTCTCAACCTGGTTGGCCTTGAAGAAGGCTTCGTCCAACGGCGGCAACGCGCGCTCGCGTACTTCCTGCACCTCGATGGCGTACACTACGCTCTTGCCGGCCAGAGCGGGAACCGCGGCGAAATCCGCCGGGAAAGTCACATTGACAGGTTTCTTGTCGCCCGCTTTCAGACCGGAAATTTGCACAGCCACACCCGGGAGCAGGCCTTCGTTCGCCCCTTCCACTTCTTCCCAAGTCTGGGGAGCTTTCGCATAGATAGCTTTGTCGCCCACCATCTCAGTCAGCGATTGGCCATCGAGCGTCCCTTCATAACCAAAGCGAACGTAGTCGCCCTTGGCTGCGGCGCGATCAGCAACCTTAAAGTCAGCCCGTTCTGCCCGGAGACTCTCGATCACCGCGTCGATTTCGGCATCAGTCGGCTCCGTGGACAATACCTCGGTTTCCAGACCGATATATTCGGGCAAAACAAATTCAGGACGGACATCAACGGTGATCTTGATGGCTGCAGAGAGACCGGCCTCAACCGTCCCTTCTTCCACATCCACGAGTGAGAGCACTTCGAGTTTCGACTGCTCCAAACCATCACGGTAGGCCTTGCCGATCACGCGATTCTTAAACTCCTCTTTCAACTCCTTGCCAAAACGCTTTTCCACGAGATTCGCAGGAGCTTTGCCGGGACGGAAGCCGGGAATATTCACCTGTTGGGAGAATTGCCCTAGGATGGTCTTATATTCACCATCGACCTCACTCTTGTCTAGAGTGACGGTCAGCGTTTTGCGGGTATCGTTGATTTCGGTTATTTGGACGTTCACGGATTAAATTCGGATGGATTTCTAGGTGGAAAAGAGGCCGAGGTAAGTCGTCTGGAGCAGCCCGGTCAAGGCCTCATTCTTCACGATATGAGGCTTAATCCCGCTTGGATTTATCGCCGACCCCACCCAAGCTGCCGGTCGGAATGGCTACCCTCGCCCAACTCATTGCCCATCACGGCTGTATCCTCGTCCTCGACGCCGCCTCCACCACGGTGCAGGTCGGACTCCTGCGCGCGGGCACTGATTCGCTTTGGCGCACCTCCACGGAAGAGTCGGGTCAATCGCTCTTCACCTGCACCGACGCCTGCTTACGTGCTGCTGGCTTAACGATGCGCGACGTGCAGGCGTTCGTCTTCTGCGCAGGCCCAGGCTCGATGCTCGGCGTCCGCACCACCGCGATGGCGATCCGCACCTGGCAAAGCGAAATCCCCCGCCCCGCCTACAGTTTTCAAAGTCTGGCTGTGGCGGCTCATTTCGCTTGGACGCAAAAAAACGGACAACGCTTTGCCGTGATCGCCGATGCTCGCCGCGAAACTTGGCATTGCCAAGTGGTCGAAAGCGACGGCCGTATGCCCGCCCTGCAGCGCGTGCCACTCGCCGAGTTGCCACAACTTGAATTGCTCATGCCGGAAAATTTCCGTCGCTGGTCCGTTCTTCCCCCCGCCGTCACTTCTGCCAGCTACGAATTGGAGAAGATTTTCGCCGCAGCTTTCGATTCTGATTATTTTCACCTCACAGACGCGCCCGACGCTTTTCAACACGAAGCTCCTGACTATAAGAAGTGGTCTGCCCAGACGCATAGTGCCGTCACCGCCCCCCAACGTTAATGAATCTCTCTGCTGCATTCCTCTTCGTTAATATCACCGAAGTCATCTCCATGAAACGCTCATGAGTGCCTCCGCCCAACTTCCACTGCGTTGCTGGGCCGAGATCGATCTCGCCGCGCTGGAACGCAATCTGAAGCTCATCCGCGCTTCCCTACCAGCGCGCATCAAGTACGTCGCGGTGGTCAAGGCCGACGCCTACGGACACGGTCTGCCACAAACGGCCGCGCGCTTGATGCATGCTGGGGCGGATTTATTCGGTGTCGCCAATATCGCCGAAGCCATTGCGATTCGCGAGCTGAGCGCCGACTGGCCGGTGTTGCTGCTCAGTCCGGTGCTGCCCGACGAAGACAAGTATCTCGCCGAATATTCACTCGCCGCCACTGTTTCGTCGCCCGACGAA
>JANYCF010000154.1 GCA_025360455.1 Opitutaceae bacterium
CCCAGATGCTCAATTCCTTCCTGTCTTAACTGGGTGGAGTAGGGCTCATAAGACTGCAGGTTGCTGGCGGCAAAAGTCACTTTGAGGCCTTGTCGGGCCAAAATCAGCAGCAGATTAAACATCCGCAGTGATCCGGAATCCGCGTCAGGGGTTAGTGCGCACGCATCCAATACCAAAATCCGGCCAGATACATAACGATCACGGGCCAAATCAATCAAGCTGGGGTCAATCCTGGCGTGTTCGAGCAAGTGTTTCCATTTGGCGGCAAACTTACCCTGATTGATTACTTGGTAACGTTTGACCCCCGTACCGACATCGGTGCCCGAGCTGATGCCCTCGAAGTGCAGAATGCGAGCCGCAGGTTGATAATAGACTTCTTTGCCGGCGGCGCGCACCGCAAAAGCCAGATCGGTGTCCTCGTAGTAGGCGGGTTGGTAGCGGGTATCAAAACCACCCAAGTCATGAAACAATTGGCGCGGGAGGAGGAGGCACGCACCGGAACAGTAGTCGACTTGCCGGAGATAATTGTATTCCGGACGATCGGGGTCGTCTCCGCGGCCATAATTCCAGCCTGTCCCATCTTCGCCAATTATCCCGCCGGCTTCCTGCAGCCGCCCGTCCGGATAGACGAGTTTCGCGCCGACGGCTCCGGCGTTGGCTCGTTGTTGAAATACATTGACCATTGCATCCAACCAACCGGCGCTGACCTCCGTGTCATTGTTGAGAAACAGCACGTATCGACCGCGCGCTTCTGCTGCGCCGAGGTTGCAATTAAAGATAAAGCCGCGGTTGGTTTCATTTTGCAACAGCCGCAAGCCTTCAATCGGTGTGAGAATTTCCGCGATATTTTCTGACGAACGGTCGTCAATTACGATGACCTCGATCGCGTTTTTTGTTTTGTGTCTGACTAAAGAGGCCAAGCAGGTGAGCGTCAGGTCCAGTTGATTATAGATGGGGATGATAATGGAAACATCTGGGGCCTGATTGCTGGGAAATTTCAGATGGGAGGCCCGCGTTAATCGGGCATTTCGAGTGGTTCGGATCACTTCTTGGTCGGCCACGATCAGGTTGGGTATCAGGATGTGCCGTAAGGTGGATCCATTGTGTAGTCGGGCGGTGAGCACGACCGGGGCGCTTCCCGCAGCGAGGTCAAGGTGCCCCGTAAATCCAGAAGTTGCCGCGGTTCGAAAGTGCGGGAATTTCGCGACAACATCTGGGCGGGGTATTCCATGGATTACTCTGCTTTGATTAGGGCCATATTGGATCGATAGGTCTATAATTTCACATTGCGGGTGGAAACACCAACCGCGCAATTTCCAGACCGTAGGCTCGGTCGACTCCGGTGCACTGACTTCTAGCTGGGCAAAAAGCAGACTGAGTTCCGCTTGAATGCTGAGCGTATGAATGGGAGTCCAGTTGGTCTGACCGGGCTGGCAATATTCCAAAGTGCCGATGTGGAATCCGGCGGGCACATGGGTTTCGAGGGCGAATCCACTGGTGGCGGCGCCGAACAGTGTGGGGAAAGCCGCGGCGACGTCGGGGCGGGCGATGCCAGTCCGGCAATCGAAGAGAGTAGCCGGACCAATGCGTAAGCGGATGAGGTAACCTTGCTCGGAAAATCCGGCGATCCAGCCGGTCAATTTGAGTAAACCTGCCGGAGCCAGCAGGGCTCCCGGTGGCTCGATCGCGTAGACATACGGCATGCCGGTAGAGGACGAAGCGGTCATGAGGTGGACGGAGCTTGGCGGCCGGGCTCGATGGCAGTGGGGGCAGGTACGCTCGGCTGACTGCTTTTCAACTGGGCCAGCAGATGATCAACATGAAGCTGGGCGTGGTTGAGTTCGGTTTTCAAGCGATTGACTTCCGCTTCGGCCGCCTCGGCTTGCAGTCGGGCGTCAAGTGCTGCGCCTGCAGCGGTGTTTGCTTCAAGGTTTTTCTCCGCGAGTCGTCGCCGTAATTCGGCCAAGGTAATCTGACATTTGTCCAGAATTGCCAGCGCCCCCGGCGGAGCATTGTCCGGCAGGTTCGCACCCATCGTGCCGCACGCCGCCTTAAGCGTGGTAAGCTCAGCGAGCGCGACCTTTAATTCAGCATCAAGGGATTTTGCCCAGGCGGTGCGCTCTGCAAATTCTTTGGTCAACCGGTCGAAGTTTTCTTTAAAGGCATGCTGCTCGATTTCCACCGACCTGACCCAAGCCAGACGTTCCTCGGCCAGCTTGATCTGTTGCGCACGAACTACGAGAGCCTCCCGCAGCTCTTTGTCAAGTGACTGGGCCCAGGAGGTGCGCTCATCAAGTAGCTGTCGGGTGTCGTCGTGTTGTGCGGAAAGCAGCTCGATCAGGAGAGAGTGTTCACTTGCGACCGAGTGGGAATAAGAATTCTTGCGCAAGATAGTGAACAGGCGACAAACAGTTTGTCTGAGGTGTTGGTCCACAATCTCGGACGGTTCGGCATGGCCTAATTGGGCGAGTTGATGGAGCCAGAACCAGATTTCCTGCCAAGGTTGGCGGGCTGCGATCAGTTCGGTAATCGAGTTTTCATCGAGCTGGGGAGGGAGCACCGAAAAATGCATCATGCGCAGCCAGTCCGTCGGGCCGAAATGGGTCGGGCCGGAAAACTCATAGTCGATCAGGCGCAGATTGCCCTGGGTATCGACCAGCAAATTCCGCCCACAGAAATCGCCATTGGTCCAATGGGTGGTCAAAGGTTCGGTCAAGGCGCCGCGCAGAATTGCTGGAACGGCCAATTCCCTGAGCAGCGAAAGATCAATTGGGGAAATTCCTGGGAACGAGCCGATGTGTTCCATCAAACCGGTTAGTTCCTGTTCTAGATTGCCCTTGGTGGAAGTCTGCTGCGTTTTCTCCAGCAAGGCCCGGGCCTGTCGGGCAAGCGCCACCCAGCGGTCGGAAGTGCATTCACCTTGTTCTACCAGAGCGTCGAGGGAGATGCCGGAAAAATGCTCCAGGCAAAGGTGACCTAGTCCGTTGTCGTTTTGCCAGAAAAGCAAGGGCCGGCAAACGAGGTCCGGACAGACCTGTGCAAAGGTTTTGAGTCGGTCGTGCACGGATGAGAGATTCATCCCAACGATCAGATGGCAGACTGATTGACCCAAGCTGTTGATCTGATAATGCCAGCGGCGAGACTCTCGGCGTCGGGCAAATGCTTCGGGATAGGCCTTGAGGTCAATCTCCGCGTCGGAGTGGATGAGACGGTGTTTCGCCAAGGCGGAACGCAGTTCATCAGGATCGAATGGTGGCTTCGAGTCGACCATCATTGCAGGGAGAAAAAGAAACTGGGACAGAAATTATGCGCGATGCCCAAGCGCGCCAAGCTGCGATAGTGGGAGACATATTCTTCCTGGTGGGGTAAAGGACGGCCGTCAGCGCCGTCGTGTTCAGGCGGGATGGTGCCGTTGAGCAACGTCTGATTCAGTACAACGGGAGTGTCGAAAGGTAGAATTAATTCAGGGATTTTATAGTCGGGAAATGCCGCATGAGTCTCGATACCGGTGAAGCCAGCCGCGCGAAATAGGTCGAGGTATTCTGCGTGTGAATAGGTGAACACCCGTAATTCTTCCTTGGTGGACACTCGGTGCTTGGTCGAGGCCAAAGTGGAGTCAAACACACTGATATTGCGCCGTCCGGTGTGATCATCTCGGCTACCAAGAAAATATTTCAACCCCAGTCGGTTTTCGATGCCGATGCAGCATTTGCCGCCTGGGCGCAACGCCGCGCGCATGCGACGCAGGAATTCAAGCTGCACCTGCGGTGGATCACCGGCGTGAAACTTTGGCACCCATTCTAGCACTCCGATGCAGCAGATGAGATCGTAGGAGGGAGCGAATTCCAATTCCATGAAATCCGCCTGCACAAAATGCATCCGATCAACCAAGTTTTCTTGCGCGGCAGCGGCCCGGATGAAAGCCAGTCGTTCCGGGGTCGGCTCCAAAGCGGTGACCATGGCGTGGTTTTCCCGGGCCAGCGGCAACGCCATTTGGCCCCAGCCGGCCCCGATATCCAGAACCTGCTCCCCGGAGGCGGGTGGAAACTGGCGGAAGAAAAAGGCGCGTGCCGGACTGGTGACGATCTGGTAGAGCCAAGGATGGGTCTGCGCGTATCGGGATTCGACCACGGAGCGCCAAGGTGTGCCTTGTTTAACTTCGTCGATAATCGACCAGAGTTTTTCAGCGGTGGTGTCGCGGTAGCTGTCGGCCTGACCGGGCGCTGCCCAGCTCGCTCCGGCTTCTAGGGTTACAGATTCGTGGTGGTGGCTAAAATTAATCATACGCGTGCTCTACTCAACGGTTGCCGCCGGTCGACGGATTGCGGGAAGTGATTGTGGCCTGAAGATTGGCGATGCCGAAGGCGCCGTCTTTGCCATGAATCTCGAACTTGATGGTGTCGTAACGGCGATGAATCACGACCAGCTCGTTCCCCACAAAATGGGTGAAACCGAGTGAGATGAAATAGTGTCCGGGCATGAGATTGAGGGCGAAAGAGAAGTCCACTTCCCGTTGGGTGCCGGCTTTCACGGCGGGGGCCGGTTGTTTGCCGAAGAGCGTGTTTGTGCCGTAGATTTCCACGCCGGCAATGTTCTTTATGGTGAGCGCATAAATGGGCTCCGGGAAATCTTCTTTCGATTCGACCAGCATGCGCACCGTAGCGGATTCGCCGGTCGAAAACCAAGTCCGGCTCTGGTTGTCGCTGTCGAGTAACGCGACGTTCAGGATGCTGCCTAAGGTACCACCATAGGAGAATTCCTCGCCGCTGACTTGGACGTGGAGACGTTCATCGTGCAGCAGAGCCGCCAGTCGCTGGTTGAGCGCGGCATTGTCGGGGTGTGCGGCTAAAAGAGTTTCCAACGCCTTCACTTTTAATCGCAGTGCTTCCACTTCGGCCAGCTGGGGAGAGGAATCGAGTGGGCGAAGAGGCGTTATACTTTCCTGACTCGTGGACGGTAACGGCAAAGTCGTGGCGGTGACAGTGCCAGCTTGCAGTGCGGCAATATCCGGGGCCAAGGCTTCGATGGTTCCGCCTTCAGTGATTAATTTGGAATATAAATTCACCACGTCGTTGGGATGGCCGCTATAAACGAGCTGGCCACCTTCGAGCAAAATCGCGCGCTTACAGAGCCGTTTCACCATGGAGGTGTCATGCGATACAAAGAGGAGCGTTACACCTTGGGCGAGGAAACGATCAATCGCGCGGGCGCATTTCAGCTGGAACCGGGCGTCGCCGACGGAGAGCGCCTCGTCGACGATGAGAATGTCGGGATTGATGTGAGCGGCGACCGCGAAGGCCAATCGCACGATCATGCCGCTGGAATAAATTTTCACCGGTTGTTCAATGAAGTCGCCGATATCGGCAAAGTTGACGATGTCTTGGAATCGGGCGTCGATTTCCATGCGACTCAGTCCAAACAGAGCGGCGTTGAGATGAATGTTTTCCCGGCCGGTGAACTCCGGATTAAATCCGCTGCCCAGTTCCAGCAAGGCGGCCACTCTGCCGTTTACTTTTAATTTTCCTTCCGTGGGCTGGAGCGTACCGGCGATGATTTGCAGGAGAGTGGATTTGCCCGAGCCATTGCGTCCGATAATCGCCATGCTCTCGCCCCGATTCACTTGAAAGGACATTTTCTGCAAGGCCCAGAAATCGCGGTAGAGGCGACTGGCACGTTTGCTCAGATTAGCTTTCAGTCCGGGTAGAGGCGACGAGATACGGGCGGCCGTCTGTAGCAACGGCACGGTCAGCCGGGCGGAGGGGTCATCCCACAGCCGGTAGGCTTTGCTCACTTGGTCAACCGAGATGGCGCAAGCATTGCTCATGAGGCTTTTGTTTGAAGGAGACGATTCATTGGCGCAATGGATGAATGTCCGGAATTATTCGGGAATGCCGAGGATTTTCCGCCGGATTTTGAGCTGATCGAGTTCGGGCAAGGGATCGGGCATCGCAGCGAGTGGGGTGGCCTGGAGCGAATGCAGCCAGCAAAAGTCGATCAGCCGGATTTGGGCCGCGCGGAGAGTGAGGGCGAGGCTGTGCTCGTTGAGGATGGCGAGTGCCTTGGACTGAAACCGGGCGTTTTCTTGCGGCCCGTCACGCACCGGGGAATGCCAGGTATGTCCGCCCATATCCTGCCCTTCGAGCCACGCGGTAATATTCGCCTGATACTCGGAAGACAACGGGGCATCGGCGCGAAATTTGCGAGTGGTGGGCGCAATGAAGAAACGGATCGTATCCGGGTGGGCGGCCCAAGGAGCCAGCGCCACGGCCGCTTTCCAAGGCATAAAGAAAAAGCAGGTGCGGATCCATGACTGGGATGTCGCTGCGCCCAGCTGCACTGGCTGAGGATAACTGTCGATATGTCCCAGGCACGCGTGCTTCGCGAGTGTGTAGGTGAGCATTTCGCGGTGGAAATGCTTCAGGTATTCCGTGTAGAGGGTGTTGAAGGCGGATGTGACAAAATGCACTAAGTCGTAGGTTTCACTCTCGGCCGATGCTTCGCGCAGCGCGCGGGCCCATGCGGAGAATTCCCAAGCCTGATTGTCGCCCGCGTGGAGCAGGGTGCGGGGGGCGAGCTGTACTGGCGTTTGCTCGGGGCTCAGTGCATTGTCGATAATCCACAAGGTGCGCTGCTCCAGTAAGCCGTGGCGCGCGTACCAGTGGTCGAGTTGAGCGAGGGCTTCCGGGTATTGCTCCGTGCCGTGACGGACGAAGAGGCAAAGAATTTTCACAGGGAGGAGTGGATGCGCGTGTGTTCAGGAAAAATGGCGATCATGGACGGCTTGATAGATGACGCGGTGCTTTTCCGCCAAGCTCCGACGGTCGAAACGTTGCAAGTTTTCCCGGCCAAGGTGGCGGAGTTTTTCCCGGAGCGCAGGGTCGCGGGTGATCTTCAGGATCGATTCGGCGAGAATGGAGGGTGCGGCGACATCGGTGAAGAGCGCGGCTTCGCCCACGATTTCAGGCAGGCAGGTATGTTGACCGCAGACGATGGGGCAGCCCTGTTGCATCGCCTCGATCAACGGCATGCCGAAACCTTCGAACAAGGACGGAAAAACAAGGGCTTCGGCCGAGCGGTAGAGTGCCGCAATTTCTTGCGGTGTGCGGTAGCCGAGGTGAATCACTCGCCGACTAAGCCGCGGGTCCAGCAGTAGGGCGGCGGCGAGGTGATCCGCCGGGAAGGGTTGACCGGTCAGAACTAATTTGAAATTTGCCGGCAGGGATTCGTCGGCGAGTTGCAGGGCTTCAAGTAAGCCGAGATGATTTTTATGCAGCCAGGGTTGGGCGGGATAGAACAGGAACGGGGCGTTGACTCCCATCTTCTGCACGAGGCGCCGCGCGGCGGCAGCGGTTAGGGGCGTGCCGGTCACACGGGGAGGCAGGTTCCAGATGGTGGTCATTTTCTCCAGTGGCACGCCATAGCGTGCGTGCACATCCTGTCGGGTGAATTCCGAAATGCAAATGACGTGGCTGGCGAGCTGGCAGGATTCCCGATATTCCTTCTCTCGCGCCGCAACGTCGGCCAGACTAAAAAAATGCGGCAGGTGGAGGTGCTGCAGATCAAGCATCGTTACGACGGAAGGGAAGCGGCGCAGGTCTTGGTGCACATGGCAGGGCAAACCGTGCACGACGGTGAAATCCAATCGCGTGTACCACTCCAGCGCATTTAGCTCCGGACTCATGAGTCCGGGGAGACCTAGATTCAAGGCGAGCTCGTGGCTCGCGGCATCGCGCCAGCCCAACCAGCGGGCCTGCCGACCATCGGTGCAAAACACTTTCCGCTTGAAGCCGGCTAGAAACTGAAAATTGCGGCAGGCTTCGCGCGGGCCATAGAAACGATATTCAAATGTACGATCAAAGCCGGCTAACTCTTCCACGAGTTCATAGGTCATTTGCTCCACGCCACCGGCTTTTCCCGGTTTCAACCAGCGAAGATCATAGAGGACGCGCGGTGGCGTTTGCTGGCGGCGTTTGACGGCGAGCGTGATTTGCTGGGCCACGGGCGGGCAGGACGCTTGCGGAGAATGGTGCGCCACCGCTTGAGTGCGGGCGGCGTGGAGTAACGCGACGGGTGTGGGCGCGCGTAGTACAGCGATGACTTGATCGGCGAATTTTTCGGGATCATCGCGCAAATAACAATTTACTCCATCCTGCATGGCGATGCCTTCTGCGCCCATGGTGGTGCTGATCACGGGTGTGCCCACGGCCCAAGCCTCGATAATTTTTTGCCGAACACCGCCGCCAAAGCGCATTGGCACCACATAAACTCCCGCTCCGTGAAAATAGGGACGGATATCGGGGACGTGGGGGATGAGTTCGACTTGAGTCGCGCGCGCCACGGCATCGATTAACGCCGGTGCGGGATGAAGACCGACAATCTGAAATTTTGCCTGCGGCAGGGCGGCGACAACGCGTGGCCAAATCGAAACCAAGAAATACAGGGCGGCATCGATGTTGGGTGGGTGCGAAAGATGGCCGGTGAATAATACCAGTGGCGCGACGGCCGATTTCGGCGGTTGAAAGGCAAAGTAATCGAGATCGATGCAGATCGGGGCGATTGCACTGGGACAGGTCGGGTGTAGTTCTTTCCCGAGGCGAGTACGATCAAGTTCCGAGATGACGGTCAGGGTGTCGACTTCATGTACGGCGGTGCGTTCTTCGATCAGAATACGCCGCAGATTACTGGCGGATGGTTTCGGGATGGATCGCGGCAAATACTCAGAGCGGATGTCATTCAGGAAGAGAGAGCGGGCCAAACTTTTAGGCAAATAAGGAAACCAAGCCGCTGAGAGGGATTGGGATAAATAGACGACATTCCAGCGCTCCTCGCGCAGCGCTTCCAATATTTTGGGCGCAAGGTTGACCAAGACACAGCGCCAGGCCAGAGCATCATCCGAGTGCTGGTTTAAACCGGTGAGCCACCGCCAGAGTCGAAGTTTCATACCGTGGGGAAGGCGTTTGAGCCAGCGCGTGTGATGGGTCCAAAGCACGGGCGCGATCAGAAAGTCGCCGGGTACCGGATGCTCTGGCCACCAATAAGAGCGTTGCACGGTATCGCGGAGCCGTTGCAAGGAGTCCTCGGGTTGATGCGGGTAGCGAGGGCCCACCACTCCGGTCAATTGCGTGCCGGCCAAATGGCGGATGTGCAGCGCCATCAATCCGCCCTGGCCGGGGAAGTAGGGAAGTTCGGTGGTGAGGTAGAGTGGGCGGGGCATCGACGAAGCGGAGTATCCCTCTTGGTTTGCGTCAGAGGGATCGGGCGTTCTTCATTCCTTGAAATTCGTTCAAGTGGGGAAAACGTCAGCTCAGGCTTTGCTGAGCGCGGCCAAATCGGCGTCGACCATCAGTTCGGCCAACGCTTTCATGCGGGTTTTCGGTTCCCAACCCAGTTGGGCTTGGGCTTTGGCGTAATCACCGATGAGCAAGTCCACTTCGGCCGGACGCAGGTGACGGTCGTCAAATTTCACGTAGTCATGCCAGTCGAGATTTACCCGGTTAAAAGCCGCATCAAGAAACGCGCGGATGGTATGGGTTTCGTTGGTGGCGAGCACGTAGTCATCGGGTTTTTCCTGCTGCAGCATGAGCCACATGCCTTCGACATATTCTTTGGCATAGCCCCAGTCGCGCTTGGAATCCAGATTGCCGAGATAAAGATCCTTTTGCAGGCCGAGCTTGATCCGTGCGGCCGCAAGGGTGATTTTACGAGTCACAAAACTTTCGCCGCGACGGGGTGACTCGTGATTGAAAAGAATCCCGCTGCAGGCGAAGAGATCGTAGGACTCGCGGTAATTAATGGTGAGAAAGTGGGCGAATACTTTGGCACAGCCGTAGGGCGAGCGCGGGTAGAGTGAAGTGGTTTCACGCTGCGGGACTTCCTGGACCTTGCCAAACATCTCGGAGGAGGAGGCCTGATAAAAACGCACTTTCTTGCCGATGCCGGATTCGATGATCGCCTCGAGGATGCGGGCCGCGCCCACTCCGGTGATATCGGCGGTGTACTCGGGAATATCGAAGCTCACGCGGACGTGGCTTTGCGCCGCGAGGTTGTAGAGTTCGTCGGGCTGGAGAGCGTAGAGCAGTTTCACCAGCGAGACGCTGTCGGCGAGGTCGCCGTAGTGGAGAAACAGGCGTTTCTCCGGGCCGTGTTCATAGGACTGGAGGTGGTCGATGCGACCACGATTCATCGTGCTCGCGCGTCGCACCAAGCCGTGCACTTCATAGCCCTTGGCCAAGAGCAATTCTGTGAGGTAGGAGCCATCCTGACCGGTGATGCCGGTGATAAATGCTTTCTTCATGTAAGTTTATTCAATTCTGCTTCGACCAAACGAGCGACCATCGCGGGGAAGGGCACGGAGTTTTGCCAGCCCAGCAGACGTTTCGCTTTCGACGGGTTGCCGCAGGGCGCGACCGGTTCGATGGAGGTGTGCAGGGCAGTATCCTCGCGTACATAATCGCGCCAGTTTAGACCGACGCATTCGAAGGCGCAGGCCACGAGTTCGGCCACGCTATGCAATTCCCCGGTGGCGAGGACAAAGTCATCCACGCTTTTTTGTTGGAGCATGAGCCACATGCCTTGGACGTAATCCGGTGCCCAGCCCCAATCACGGCAGCCTGTCAAACTGCCGAGCACCAATTCTTTTTGGAGGCCAAGCTTAATCTGTGCGACAGCCCGAGCTATTTTTATGGTGACAAATCCACTGCTGCGGCGGGGAGACTCGTGATTGTAGAGGATCGCCGAGCAAGTAGGCAGTTGGTAAGCGATGCGGTAGATGCGCGCCATGTGTTCGGAGAAGGCCTTGGCGGCGCCGTACGGCGTAGTCGGATTGAGCGGAGTCAGCTCATCTTGGGGCGAATGGGGCGGTGAGCCGAATACTTCACTGCTGGAGGCGTAGAGGAATTTCGTGGGCTCGGGTAAGTCGCGAAGAATTTCTAGCAGACGCAATGTGGCCATGCCGATGCTGTCGACCGTGCTCTCCGGCAATTCAAGGCTCAGGCGCGGACTGGACTGGCCGGCAAGATGGTAGAATTCGTTTGGCTTCGCCTTGCTGATGATACGGCGCAGGTGGGTGGCATCTTCGAAGGCGCCGTTGTGCAAAAACAACCGTTTGTTCAGCAACAGTGGGTCAGCAACCAGATGACGAATATTGCTCGTGGAAAGCGCATCGGGTCGATGGACGAGTCCATGGACCACGTAACCTTTTCCCAAAAGCAGTTCTGCGAGATAGGAGCCGTCTTGCCCGGTGACACCGGTGATAAATGCGCGGGGAGTAGACATGCGTTGAGTTCGGTACCACTTGGAGCGAGGAACGCCCTGAGCTCAAGTGCTTTGTTATGTGAATACAGAGTAAGGAGACGGGGGGAATTCTCTGTGACTCATGGCCAGGTTCAGGAGGGACAATGATAAACTTCATGAGGCGAGTGGACCTTCCAGGTGACGCGATCACTGCCGCTGTCAGGTGAGGCCTAATCTGTCGTGTTCTGCCTTCTTATGGCAACGACTCGTGAGAAATGAGGAAGAGGTGCTGCGGCCCGCGACGATTCAGGATGGGGAGCCAGCTGTCAGGTCCAGTACGATCTGACAGACGTTCCCAAACATCTTTCCGGTGCGACGAAACTCCACGACACGGTACGGCTTGAGCAGGCCATCCCACTCACTCATGGAGTTGTAGTG
The DNA here is from genome assembly GCA_025360455.1 of Opitutaceae bacterium. Taxonomy (GTDB): domain Bacteria; phylum Verrucomicrobiota; class Verrucomicrobiia; order Opitutales; family Opitutaceae; genus Didemnitutus. Next base: position 11,671 of record JANYCF010000154.1, read on the forward strand.
GTGACCGCTGTCGAACGTTTTCCAGTAAGTGGTCTGCACCTTGGCTTGCCATGGCACGTCGGAGCGCACGTGGTCGAAAATGATAAGATGTCCCCGCGTGACGCGGGCGACTTCGCGCAGCAACTCCGCCGTATCACCGGGAATGTGATGGATGACGAAGCGCAGGAAAGCGGTGTCGAATGCCTTGTCGGCAAACGGGATTTTCTTGGCGCTGGCGACGAGGTACAGGTTTTCCGGGTCCTGTTGGCTCATCGCGCGCACGAACTGGGGGGAAAGGTCGAGGCCCACGATGCTGTGTGGCAGCGTCACGTCGAAGCCGTAGCTGAACGGTCCACAGCCCACATCCACGATTTTCTTCTGCTGCAAGAAATCGCTCATGACGAGATCGTCGGTCTTGTTCAGGCGCTTCAACAGGCCATGCTTGAACCGGTAGAATGAAGGGAAACGAAACAAGGCCTCCATATGGCCGGCGGTCTCCTGGGTCGTGCCGTCCAGGGTATCGAGGAGCAGTGGAATCCCGTCTGCGATGGGAAATCGCTGACCGCAACCCCCGCATCGCAGCGAGTTGTCGGTCAGTTCCAGCGCTTCGCTGCAACGCACACACCGCAGCGTCTCCAAGTGTTTGAGGATCGTCTTATTACTGAGTGGAAACTGGTTTGTTGGGAATGACATGGCTTCAGGTGAGATTGGTCCCACTGGGAGCGAGGAACGCCTTGGGCTCAAGCGCTTTGTTTGAGCGAGAAAAAACCAAGCCGGAGGGGCCCTGCTCAAATCAGCGTTCCGTTTCTATCGTATAGCCGTCGGCCTTCAGGGTGACGGTGACGTTGCCATTAATTCCGGTCACGTAGACGGGAATATTGTGTTCAATGAAGTAATTACGGATGCGCATGCTGCGGGCGGATTCCCAAAGATGTTTGGGGGAAGGAATGAGGGCCGCGTTAGCGCCGACTCGATCAAAAAATTCGTTGGGGGCCACTCCTTCAGTTCCGTGGTGAGGCACTTTAAGAAGATCAGCGTGCAGGTCTACATCGCTCTTGGCGAGATAGGCTCCGAGGGTGTGATTCAGATCACCAGTGAAAACTATCCGCTTTGCTCCATTGAAAACCCGCAGGATGATACTGGTGTCGTTGACATCGGTCGCGCCGAGAGGGGAGTGCAACCCATCATAGCAGCAAAGCACATCGATGCCGCAAGTGACGCCATTGTAGCTTTTGTATTCCCAGATACGGTCACCGGCCTTGGGCGTGGAGTAGGGAATGCGGCGGGCGCGTAATTCTGCGAGTATAGCTTGCACGTCGTGCCAATCGCAGCCCCAGGGGATTTCTCTATCTGCGCTACCTTTGTCAGGAACATTCAACACAACCCGATCAACGGTAATACCCGATTTTATGATATCGAGGAGCCGGCCATAATGATCGCGGTGAAAATGGCTGATGATTACCAAGGCGAGATGTTTGATCTTGAGCCGTTGTAGATGAGCGACGGCAGTGCCTGGGGCGTCGATGGCCTCGGCGGCATCGATCAGGATATTTGAACCGTCCGGCATCTCCAGCAGATGACAATCCGCCTGGGCTTCGGCCGGCGTGACATTGAGCATGGTCCAGCGGATGGATGCATCACGGTGACGGCAGGAAATGCTTAACAGGAGAACGAGAATCAGGACTGAGGACAGGACGGGTTTTAGCACAAGATGAGATTGGTGGCAGATATTCTTGGCACGAGCCCGAGGTCCGGGCTGCTTTTATGGGCGGGTTGAAATGGCGTGGGACTGCGCCTGATTGATCGTGGCAACCGCCGCGTCGGTGAAGTGAGTGATGGGGTCGGTGCCACCGGGTGCGGTACGCAATTTCAATCGTTCGTTGTCAATTTTGATTTCTGTGATCTGGGCCTCGGCCTTGACTGAGTCGAGCGGCAAGACGGCTCGGGTATTTTGCCCGGCGTCGATCACGCGGATGCCCCGGATTTCCAGATGCCCTTCATTCACCCGGGGATCAAAGCGCAAGGCTTTCAGTGGATTTTCTGGGAGAGGATAGCGCAGTGTTTGCTGCCCTTGGTGAGGTTCGTAGAATTTTCTGATGCTTTCGGGTTCGCTGTACCCTTGACCGGTGTCGAAAAAGAGTTGGGCCATAGCGGGACTGTCGGTCACGAGGTCGAATTCAAGACTGAGCCCGGGGGGAAGCGGGGGCGCAACATAGCGCGCATAAAGGACGGAATTCCGGATCAGGCCGCGGTTGCCGACGAAAGCGAAGAAGAGGGCGAGACAGGCCATGAAACCAAGATGCGCGAGCAGATCGCGCCAGTTGACCGGCCGATAGAAAGTGAATAGTACCGCGAGCAACAGTATCCACAGCATCATGGTCAAATAGCCGGTGGAGAGCAAACAACGGAGCAGGTTGCGGTGGTCTTTGCCCACCGGGATGATGGGTGAACGCAGTTCGACGCGGGTGCCAGGGTTGGTGGCGCTGGCGGTAGACGTGATTTTCCAGCCATCGGTGGAAGGGGTGATGGCCGCGATTTCCTGTTGCGCTTGAAACATGTCCCGCGTGAAACGCCGGATCTCTTCGTTTCGTCGGTTGATGATGCGCATTTGCCGGATGTGTAACGTTCCACCTTGGGCCGGTGGGTGGACCAATAACTCGGTAATGGGGCCGTCAGGCAGAGGAAACGTATAGGTGTAGGTCTGCTCGGTGGGGGAGATCGGGAAGCGAATGGAATTTAGTTCGTTTATCCCGTGGGTGAGGTCGTAGTAGATTTTGACCTCGCCCGTCTTGTCGGCCGCGCAGGAAATCTCGAGGTAGTTGATATCCGTGCCTGGCTCGTTCAGCGGATACCACTCCAAGGGCACTTCCTGCGGGAGCAGGAAGCCCGCGATGGCCAGAAGCAAGGCGAACAGCCCGCGTCCCCAAGTAGGCTGGAAAATGCCGGGAGCCGGGATCGAAGGCGTGTGATCAGTCATGTTATATTGCGCAGGAAGCAGAGCCAAGTAGCGGCAGGCGTCCCTGCCTGCCAGGTCTGTTTTGGAGTCCACAGGCCCGGAGGCCTGTGGCTACACATTGATAGGAAGAGCGGTGCGATAAGAACATGTCATGTTCTGAAGAAAGTTCATGCCTGTATTTCCGCCTTTTTTTTGCGCTCTTGGTTCTTTTCGTGGTCAATCAGTATGGAATGAATTTTGAATCAAACAGGAGAGAACACCGGCCACCGTCCGACCGTCTACTGTTTGTTCCGTCCCAAGCCCAGACCGAGCAAACTCAACCCCAGTCCAGCCGCGAGCCCGACGCCGAGGCCCGCGATACCCGCCATGGCCAGTCCGCGATAAAAGCTGCTGGTCTTGGTTTGCATGCTCACACGGATGGCATCGCCGTATTGCTGCTGTTGGTAGTCTTCATAGGTCAGCCGGATATCGTTCATCAGGCTTTCGTAGACGTGTTTTAGACTGTCGAGCGAGGCTTGGAATTGGGTGAGGGCTTCGGCTTTCTGGGAGGCATTGCTCTTGAGGAAAGCCTCCATGTTGTCCCGGCGTTCCTGAAGAATAGCTTTATCCGATTGGATGCGACGGGTTTTCAGGCTGGCTTCCAAGGTCTGACGAACGAGGAAATTATAAGCATCATTCACGAGGAGTGAATCAACCAAACCTTGATCAACCACAAGGGCATCGGAGCGTTGTTGTCCGGCCTGGGACTTAACGCCCAGGGCATAGTTCTGCTCCCGCTCATGCGACTGCTTCAAAAGGTCTTGTACCACCTTTTCCTCCTCGATGGCTCGGTGTTCTTCATCACCGAGGGTTTTTAGATAATAATCCATTTTCACCATCGCGAGATTACGGTCTTTCGACAGACCATCGCGGCGGATGAGCCCGAGTACTTCGTTCAAACGGATCTGGGTGAAGAGCTGGCTTTGTTTCAGAAGATCACTGAAGGAAAGATTGGTCCGTGGAGAACGGAAGGCCCGGGCTGTCGTCGACATTTGTGTGAGGAACGTCCCGATATTTTGGCTCTCCCGACTCAACACCAAATCGTAATCAAAATAGTCGGCACCGACGAGCGACTCGAAGGCTTTGCCGGTCCCTAGTGGCATGGCGACATAAGTGCGGACAAATTTTTCCTGATAGACGCTGACAATTTCATTCAGCAGCAATTCGCGCTGACGGGAAGTCAGGGGAAAACTGCGGGGAAGCGACAATGTGAGGGTATATTCATCGGGCACGTAAAGGCGGGGTGTCTGCCCGGCGGCCCGTTGCTTGTCCCGCTCCTTGACGATACTATCCGGAATGATGCCTTCGATGCTCAGGGCGGACCGAACCTTGCTTTGGACGTCTTGGGTGATTTCCAGCCCTTCTCGCTTGAGTGCCTCGGCCACGATTTCTGGTGAGCGCAGATCGTCGGGTTGAAATTTTGATTTGTCAGGATACTCGCCTTTTTCGAATCCGGGAAAACTGAAAACAACGCGGGTGGCAGTGGCCACGGTCAGAAACTGTCCGGAGGCAAAGTAAGCACCGGCCGCGATGGCCAGGCCTAGTGCGGTCAAGCCGGCGATGAGCGGCAAGCCGCGTTTGAGACGGCTGAAGAGCTCGCCGAAATCAATGCTGTCGTCGTCGTTTTGGGAGTGGGCAGGGGAGTTTTCGTTCATGGGGTAGAGTTAGAATTAAAGTGGTGGCGTGATGGGAATTCGATAATGGTGGCCGATGAAGACGAGTTCTGACGCTTGTTCAATCACGGACTGGGGGGATTTCTGTGCGTCGGTCGAGCAGTCTTAAAGCGAGGTGGCGGAAAAATCGTTGCGTGGTTTGAAATCGACTGCCCCATTAAATGTGACAACTTGAAATTCTCACATGCCGACCGTCGCTAAACAACTTGGGCAGGCGCCGCATCTATCGCCTTTGTTGCGTCGATTGCGCAAAATGGGATTGGCGGAGCCAGAGGATCTGCGACGACTGGCCGTGGCCCGAGGATGCACCCATTATCGCCGCCCGGACGATATCAATCCACTCGTTGATCCCGGCTCTGCGCAGGTCTCCAACCTTGAGCTTGCCATCGCCATGGTGACGGCGGCGCAAAGTTTTGATCCGGTGCTGGTGCGGTGCGCCGCCCAGTTGCTCAGTGGAGAGGATAGAGGCGGAAGCGATTGCCAGCTTAGCTCTGCAAGAGCGGGCGGGGCCGGTATTGCGTCATATCGCCAAAGCGGGAGTCGAGTTGGACTCGGAAGGCACCGAGAAATGGCGTCGTCTTCTTTTGCTTCTTCCCGCTACGGTGGAAATTCCTGAAGGCCGGCTTCCTCATCGGACACGATTTGTATCCCAAGGCGGTGTTTTTCGCATCAACGGCCGTCTGGAACGGACCCCTCGTACCATCTGGCTGCGTCTCACCCCACAGACAAAATAGTGACCAACAATCCACTCCATATTCTGCAGATAAATCGCAGTTTAAGTAGAGCGCGGAGGCCGCGGAGTAAGGACAGGAATCGTACTCCTTTTTCGCTCTGGGATTGGTTCTAGGTCCAATCGGCTTTGCTCAGGTTTTGCTCCGCGCTCACTGTGTCCTCCGCGTTTAAAATCTGAAGCAGTGTACCCCTGGATTTTTTCGTGGATGACGCGAATCAAGGCACGGATGAAAAGCAGTTCAGATTGACGGATTGTTTTCTCCGTAGGAAGCAGCGCTTGCCGGGCCATAGCGCTTGGGCGACGGCTGGTTATTCGCGGAAGAATTCTTTCACCTCTCCTTTTCGTTCCATACTCGTCCTCACCCTCATCGCGAGGCCGTGACGATCTTCGCGCCGGTTAGTCGTCTAGCAGCCCAGTAGTCAGTTGCTTCAGGAATTGTACTTTCAACTATTCGCTCACAGCCCTCTGTTTCAAAGAATGAAACGGAATACCTCAGCGACTTTGCGGCTGACAGCGCGCCGGCGTTCGGTCGCGACACGTCCGATAGTTTCGGATACGGCTTCTTTTGGTATAATGTGAAAGAATCGGCAATCTGCACTGGTTTGAAATTCTAAACCATCCGCCCCGTTAAGAAGGATCGTGTAAGGCTGCACGGTTCCGGCCGGATTCTTTTTCGAACAGGCAATAACATTAATGTTCATGATGTTTCCATTGGCGCAGAGTTCCGGTCCGGAAATCACGATCCCGGGATGGAGATCTCGGTCTTGTGGGCGGATTTTAAACCGCACGATGTCCCATTGTTGAACTTGCATCAGGGTAGAGGGGTAAAGCTGGCGGGGGCAGCGTTTATCAGGCTGTCGAGCGGGTCTTTCCCCACTGTGTTAAAGTAGCCAAAGGGACGATGAGGGATCGGCTCGATTTCAGTGACAAGTTCAACGCGGTAAAGACGCTCCTTGCGTCGCAGGTAGACTTCTTGTCCCGCCCCAGCCTGGTCGAGTAGCCTGCCCAGTTTTGGTTTGGCCTGTGATACTGTAAGTGCTTTTACCATGGCCAAAAGATGGACCGTTAAACGGTCTGAATCAAGACCGATATTGGTCGGTAAATCTGGCTCCTCGTTATTTCCAGTGGGGTAGACGACCAAAACAGCAGCAAAGATCCGGCGTTTTAACCACTAACGGGATTCATCAACGGATGAATCCTACAAAGAGCAGCTTCGACTGATCGGTCTTCGCCAATGGGTTTCTGGGGCCTGCTAATTGCAGGCAGGTCCGTAGTCCTGTTTGTCAGTGGTCCCTTCGTCCGTGGTCATTATTCTCTCAGCTACCCACTCTCAGCTCTCAACTGAATTGATCCGACCGTCAGGCAGTTTGACTGGTCTCTTGACAGGCCGATTTTCAGACCTATTTTTAGGGCCATGGAAATCCTCACCCTCTCGCAGGCCAAGCCCCGCATGGGCCGTCTCATCGATCGTGCGTTGCACGGTGAACCGGTGGTCATCCGCAAGGGCAGCCGTTTGGTGCAATTGACCGAGTACGTGGTGCCCGAGCCCATCCCGGAGCGCCCGGTGGGCTACTTCCGGCGCCGGCCGGCAGACTACGCCCGCGCCAACCTCGCCACGATTAACCCCGCCCCAGTGCGTTGATCATGCACCAGTGGGACATCGTGCGGGTGCGGATAAACCCAAAGGACCGGGATACGCATCCCGCCGTGATCCTTTCTTGCGAGGAAGATTGTCAGGACGCGGAATTCCTCCGCATCAATGTGCTGTATGGGAGCAAGCGTCCCCCCGGCGCGGGGTTGGAGCCGTGGCAGGTGCTGCTCAACGGTGCCGATGGGCTGGATTTTCAAACTTCCGTTGATTGCGGCGTGATTTATTTGGTGCCCAAGGCCGCGTGTGCTCCAGCCTTGGGCAGTGTCAGTCTTGAACGTCGCCGAGTCATTGGTCGCAAGATCAACGAAGTGCTGCGCCTGCCTCGATGATTTCTATGAGGGGAAGGAGGTTCGCCCTCCCCTCAGTCTAGTCGCACCTGCTTTTGATTGGTTCGTAGGAGCGGCAGGCATCCCTGCCTAGGGGAAGAGCACGCGTTTCAAAGTACACAGAGGTCTGTGGCAACGCGGTCCAGATTCCTTAACCGTCGGAAATAGGAGGAACCATGAATTCACGCTCAGACTTGGATCCGGGTTATCGCTGCGTTTTGAGATGGCGCCTTCAGAGCTGAATTCCAGTTTTCTGACGGGTTTAGTCAGTGGTCCGATAGTCAGCAAGTAAGACGGCTCAGTTGCCCTTGACCTTCATACTGTTTGGTTACTCTGTTACACCATGCATTCCACTCTCACGCTCAAGCAACTCCACGCGCATACCGGTGCTCATGTCAGACGAGCGGGGGCTGCCCGTGTTCCCGTCCTGATCACTGATCATGGTCAACCGGTGGCCGTTTTGGCCAGCCCGTCGATTCTGCAACCGCGCCGCCGTGCGCGCACCCTCTTGCCGGCTTATGGCGCTCTGCTAAAAAAGAACCCAAGCCACGATGTGCTGGAAGACTTGGCTGCGGTACGGGGTGACCGATGATTTTTTGCGATACATCGGCCGTAGCTAAATTTTATGTGCCGGAGCTTGAGTCCAAGGTAATACGCAAGCGCTTAGAGGCCGAGCCAGCCGTGTGTTTATCCGAATTGGCCCGGACTGAATTAATGGCGGTATTCCATCGCCGTTTACGCGAAGCGAAATGGACGCGGGCTGAATTCATGGCGGTGCTGCAGCAATTCGGCCACGACGATATCGGTGGTTTCTGGACGTGGCTCCCTCTCGACAAATCCATCACCGATGCGGCTGCGCATACTTTCACCGTGTTACCCGACACCATTTTTCTGCGATCTTCCGACTGCCTGCATCTGGTAACGGCCCTGCAACACAACTTCACCGAGATATATACTTACGATACTCATCAAAAAACCGCAGCAGCAGTAATGGGGCTCAAACCCATGACGGTCTGACAATACTTTCAGGAGACCAAGTTCAGTCGGTAGTCCGTCGTCATTTTCCTGAGGAATTGTCCTCTCAGCTACACACTCTCTCCTCCCAACTAATATCCCCAACCCCTCTATACACAGCCGCTCGCGGTATTCTTCGAAGGCGGCAGATTGGCTTGATCGTGATTTATCGACATCGGAGGTGTACTGAATTTCTGGACCGCTTCTGCCAAAGCAGCGCGAGGGGAGTGGACAAGTTGTGGTTGATATTCCGGGACAAGTTGACGGATGGCCAGTTTCACCTGCGCCCCATCATGGGTGGCTGCTGCTTTTTTTATGACTTCCAAGCCAGCCTGCAACACTGGTAACGGTTGGGCGACACCGATAAAGCGCATGATCTTGGCATGCGAGGTGGCCGTCATGTTTTCCGTGTTATGGTTCAGCTCTTCGTAGAGTTTTTCGCCCGGACGAAGGCCGGTGAACTTGATTTCTATATCAACATCGGGTTCCAGTCCGCTCAACTCGATCAGTTGGCGTGCCAGATCGACGATTTTCATGGGCCGCCCCATATCCAAGACGAAGATTTCACCGCTTTCCCCGAGAGTTGCGCTCTGCAGCACGAGACCAACCGCCTCGTTAACTGTCATGAAATAGCGAGTGATGTCCGGGTGGGTGATGGTGACCGGCCCGCCATCTGCGATCTGTTTCTTAAAGGTGGGAATTACGCTCCCCGAGGACCCGAGTACATTGCCAAATCGAACCGCCATGAATTTCGTTAGCGGCTTTACCGCGAATGAGGATTTTGGGTTTAGGGTTTGGGATTTGGCGTCTAGAGAAGGGACCCCTGTCTTCTGTTCTCCGTCCACTGTCCACTGTCTACCGTCCACCGTCCACCGTTCACCGTTCACCACCTGCCGTTGAAGCGCCTGTAAGTAAAGTTCGGCCAGGCGTTTGGTTGCCCCCATTACGTTCGTTGGGTTGATGGCCTTATCGGTCGAGATCATCACGAAGCGTTCTACCCCATGCGTGACCGACAACTCCGCCAACTGGCAAGTACCCAGAGTATTGTTACGAAAAGCCTCAGCCGGCTGCTGTTCCATCATCGGCACGTGTTTGTGTGCGGCGGCATGAAACACAATCGCTGGGCAATAGCGCGAAAAAATCCCCGCCATGCGCTCCGGATCCATAATATCGGCGACGAGGGGAATGATGTTCGAGCCCAATCCCAGCCCGATCAGTTCCTGTTCGATTTGAAAAAGCAAAAATTCACTCCGCTCAACCAAAAGCAGTTGTCGCGGTGCGAAGCTGGCAATCTGGCGGCATAGCTCGCTGCCGATACTGCCACCCGCACCGGTCACAAGCACTACTTTGTCGGAGACTAGTTCGCGGATGAGGTTGGTTTGCAGGTTGATCGGTTCGCGTCCGAGCAAATCTTGAATCTCCACGGGGCGGATTTGCGAGACCCGCACCCGTCCCGTGGCCAGTTGCTCATATGAGGGGACAATTTCGAAGCGCAATTTAAGCTGATTGAGCAAACTCACGATTTCCCGCATGCGCCGCCCCGCGGCGCTCGGCATCGCAATGATCACTTCGTCAATTTTTTGACGGTGTAAAAAATCCGGCAATGTTTCCGGTGTGCCTTGGACCGTCACTCCATGGATCGTGGTGCCCCACTTGCGACGGTCATCGTCGAAGAAAGCCTTGGGCGTCATTCCGCGCCCGCGGCGCATGAGCAGATCACGGGCGAGCGCGGCCCCGACATCTCCCGCCCCGATGATGGCCACGCACTTTTCCTTGTCTGCGGTGGAACCCTTGTCGAAGTAGCCCTCCCGCACCAAACGTAAGGACAGTCTGAAGCCGCAGAGAAACAGAAAGGAAACCAACAAATCGGTTACAATAACTGCTCGTGGTGGGGCATAAAGCACAGCAAATCCGAACCATGCGCCTAAGGCCAGCGCGCCTGAAATGGCGCAAACGGCCAGTAGCTTTCCCAGATCGTGGAATCCAAAGTAGCTTAGCAAACTGCCAAATTGACCGAACGCCAATAACAACAGAAGTTTGATTCCAACGAGGCCTGAAAAAATCCATACACTGTGGATCAAATATTCAGGAGGAATTTTGAAATCAAAACGAAGCTGGTAGGCCAGCCAGAGGGAGGCAACCAAGCCTGCTGCATATGCAGCCAACAAGTAGGATTGGCGAAGAGCGGTGGAAAAGGTCGAGGGCACTGAGATGGAGTGAGAGAGTTAGCAGAATATGAGCCGGTATGACTGGCAACTCCAAAGAGATAGGTCGGAAACGCAGGCCAGCGAGCTAGCCATGCACTTAGCTCAAAGATTCCCGTCTTCCCGCCTGCAATCCAATCCGAGGGTAAGAATGCCCATGCTGCGATCCATTACCGGTCGGCTTGCACGGCCTCGAGTTCATTGTTCATTTGTTCTTGAACTAGTTATCTGCTGTGTGTTCGCTCCCGAATTCATGTCCAATGCGCTTACAAATCCTTCGGCCTCTCCCTTTCTGAGGAATAAGGATTTTGAGCAAGAGTGTGTTAGCTTGTTCGGAGAGTTTGCACAGTCATTGGGGGTTCCAAGATCTGCCGGCCAGATTTACGGTCTCCTGTTCGCCTCCCCGCAACCATTGAGCTTTTCTGATATCGTAGAACGCCTCGAAATCAGCAAGGGCTCGGCGAGTCAGGGGCTACAATTGCTACGCACGCTGGGAGCAATCAATGAGGCGAATTGTCCGTTGCCGATGCCTAGCGGACGGGTGCCAGCCACCTGTGGACGGAAGACAGCACCGGGCAGTCCGTTGTTAACCTCCGACGTTGCGCGTCGGGATTATTACGAGCCAGAACTGAGTTTGCGGAGATTAGTGGGCGGCGTGTTGCGCGAGCGCATTGCCCCGTTCGCGGCGACTGGCGCGGAGCGCCTCAATCGGCTGAGTGAGCTCGCCGCGCGGGGCGCGGGGAAGAATGGTTTTTATTTGGATCGAACGAAGCAACTGAACACGTGGCGCCGGCGGCTCAACTCCGCCCTGCCCGTGCTCGCCGCTTTGCTCGGAGCAAAGAGTCGGAAGTAAGTCAACCAGTGGCTGCGGCATATATGCCATGCAGGTCTCCGCGTCGCCTCGTCTGAGAAGTGACGGGGCGAAGCCATCTGTTGACCATAGATTTGTTTGAGATAAAAATATTACGCGAGGCAACGAGGGCTAGGCCCGAAAACAATTTGGAGGGAACCATAAGTTCGATTTCACAGTTTTTGACGGAGAAGGGAGCGCTTGGTCTAAAAGCTTTTCGATCGGAACGCTTTCGACGTCTTTCAAAGGAAGGCATATGGATTGTCTTTGGCCAAGCGGCAGCAGTTGTTGGCACTTTGGTTGGAGTGAGACTGCTGACGGAGCTGCTTAGTCCGGCTGCATACGGAGAACTTGCATTGGGGATGACTGCTGCGACACTCATTAACCAGACGTTATTCGGCCCTCTAGTTAGCGGTGCTATCCGGTTTTATGCATCGGCAGCGGATCAGGACGATATTTCTGGATATTTGAAAGGCGTCCTACGGCTCACGTTTGGGGCATCTGCTATCGTTATCTTGGTCAGTGTCATTTCGGTAGTTGTGCTGTCGATAATTGGACGGCTTGATTTGATAGTCATCGCTTCATTGGCGTCTCTTTTTGCAATTCTTAGTGGTTACAACTCGATTCTGAGCGGAATTCAAAATGCTGCGCGCCAACGGTCCATCGTTGCTCTCCATCAGGGTATGGATTCTTGGGCGCGCTTCTTGGTCGCCGCGGCACTAATCGCTTGGCTGGGCGCGAGCAGCTCAGTTGCTCTGGTGGGGTTTTCCATCGCGATCAGCCTAGTGCTTGGATCTCAATGTATGTTTTTCCAAAAAATTATTCCTACTCACAGGCCAAGTGTGGATAACGAACGGGTTTGGCGTGAACAGGTATATCGATATTCATGGCCGATGGTTGTTACCGGGATTACATCTTGGGGTCTTCTTGCTTCCCAACGATGGGCATTAGGCGTCTTCGCCACCGCTGCTGACGTGGGACATTTTTCAGCGATCTTCCAAATCGGAGTGACCCCCTTCATGTTGGCAGGTGGGATACTGCTGACACTATTGACTCCGATATTTTATGCGCGCGTGGGCGATGGTCTCGATAAGCAGAAGGTTAATTTGGTAGCTGAATCGATCATCAAGCTTTGTCTGGTCTCCATGCTGGTTGTGCTCGTATCTGCTGTGATCGGGCTGACTTTTCACGAAGCAATATTCCGTTTGCTTGTCGGAGAGCAATATCGTGCCTATTCACGATATTTGCCATTCGCCATTCTTGCAGGTGGAATTTTGCAAGTGTCCTTATTCCTTTCCACAATAATACTCGCTTCAGGGAGGACTCGGTTATCTATCCCAATAAACACCGTTGGGAATTTTATTATCATAGCGATAAATTTCTTGGCTACATACCGCTTTGGTATGGAAGGCCTTTTCGTTGCGATGGTGGCCGGATCTATCATCCATCTCAGTTGGAATAGCTATAACGCTTGGAGGGTTTTTCACAATGTATAAAACTATTCAGTTGCTCCTCAGAACTGTGCTTACTGTTACTGGCATCTCCCGTAGCCGCTTTTATATCAAGCATCACCGCATGCGAAAGGGGAACGAAAATATTTCACATCTTCTCGAAGAATCCAGAGCAGATCGATTTTCGAAAATATATGAAACTGGTGTTTGGCTTAATGAAAGAAAATCAGGATCATTGTCTGGTTTGGGATCGGAAGTTGCGAACACCAACAAAATCCGTGAAGAATTGCCCACTCAGTTGTCTCAACTTGGAGTTAATTGCTTGCTTGATATCGGCTGTGGCGACTGGAATTGGATGCGTTACGTGAAGTTGCCGTGCAAGTATATTGGGATAGACATCGTACCGTCGGTTATAGAACGCAACCTTAAGGAATTTGGTAGTATTGACAGGCAATTCCGGGTTCTAGACGCAGTTGAGGACCCACTTCCGACCTGCGATGCAATCCTCGCGCGCGAGGTGGTTTTCCATTTGTCGTTTTCTGATGCGCGCAAACTGATAAGAAATGCGCTTAACTCTAGGGCGCGATATTTATTAATTACGACTGATTCGGATATAGAAATCAACAGAGACATAAGAACTGGTGATTTTCGCATTCTAAATTTGACGATTAAGCCATTTTGCTTCCCTAAACCATTTATTGAAATCACAGATGACTCTGTTTGTCAGGCGAGACGCATCGGCGTATGGAAGATTAGCGACCTTCGCTTGAGCCTTTGAACGAAGTGAGCAAAAAGGTCCTTTTCGTTAGCCAATACGTCGCCCCGCAGCTAGTTGGCGGAAACAATAATGTCTACAGGCAGGCATTTACCCTAAAACATACCCATGGCGTAGATGTTGAGATTCTAACTTGGCCGGAACGGGACCATTGGACTGGTCCCTTGCCAGATTCCAGCGAACCATCGACCGTACCGTATATTAGGTGGTTACATGAGGGCCTTACTTTTCATATTATACAGCTGCCAAGCAAATTGCTAGAACGGGTTCCCACCGAAAGGGATTGGCGCGAAGCAGTGGAAATCGGCTGCAAGCTTTTGAAGGAAATAAAACCCGCCATTGTACACCTCCAACATTGGCGCGGACTTTGGTGGATTCTTGAAGCTGCCAAAAGACTTTTGATACCCACTGTTTATTCACCTCACGATTGGGGAGTCGGCTGCCTCAGAACAATCTTGGTTAAAGGCGAAGGCGGTATGTGTGATGGCATTGTGGGTATATCGAAATGTTCCAGATGCATTGTGCATGGCCGAAACCTAGCCGGCCGGGCGAATGAATTCATCGTTTCTAGCCCGGTTGGAGAAAGAATGCTAAAAGCCTTAGGCCGCAGTAAAGTAATCGACCGTTGGCTTACGAAAAACGATGCTGTGCGAATTGGAGTTAATAACCGTGTGACTCTGAATTTAACGCGAGCAAACTCGATTCTATCGAGTCTACATGCACTTGTAGTTCCCAATGAATTTGCTAAACGGTACTATCTCCAATTTGGAATAGCAAGGGATCGGGTCTTTGTGCACCCTTGGTATTATGATTTAACTGCACCGATCAATCACGGGCGCCCAGATCGACAGGCAGTCGTTCTCGGCTTCATTGGACGAATTTCCTCGGAAAAAGGGGTTAGGAGAATTTTCGAGGCGCTCCAAAGCGATTCCATCGCTTTTCCTATTCACCTAGTAATTGCTGGTGCGATTGACAGCGCTTATGCTGTACAACTTCTATCAGAATATCGACATAAGGTCGGGAGGCATTCGGTTGAGTGGATGGGTTGGATACCTCATCATAGTGTAAATACATTTTACCAGAAAGTTGACGCAGTCATCATACCTTCTGATTGTATAGAAAACGGGCCGCTGACGTTAATTGAGTCGTTTGCATTTAAGCGTCCGGTAATAATTACGAAGACTCCAACTGCGACTGATTTAGTCCAAGACGGAATAACCGGCTATTTGGTGTCTTTTGGGTCGACCGAGTCGCTTACACAGGTAATTGCTAAAGTCTGTGGAAACCCAGAAGGACTATTGAAACTACGCAATAATCTCCCTCCAGTCTCGTCTTCGATTGAATACACCGAGTCTGTGAAACGAGTATACGAAACCGTACTTAGCGAGGCTAATAATCCGAATAATGGAAGTGACGGTCGGTATTGACAGCGAGATGGTGACACGTGCGACTTAATAGCTCGTGAGACAAAAGCGTTTTAGCACGATCAAAACTAACTCAGGCGAATGCATAGCTAGTCGGCTTTTGTGGACAATTACCACGATAGATGACCAATAATGATGGTTCGAAGGCCTAGCTGCATCATGAGCAAAAACTTTCTGGCCACGCCTTTTCAATTTCTAGTTTAATTAATGTCCCACAAGGTAAGTGCTCATATGATTTTGAGACCGACAAAGAGTTGAGCAAATAGTGGCAGATGTAATGTAAGAAGCAGTCTGCAAAATGGCGTATAGACTCACTCAAAATGAGGCAATTTATGCTTTTTTTCTGTGGAAAGCGAAACAGTGAATTGGCATAAGATATGAACGAATTTAGTATCAATAATTGTTTATGAACGACAACGGCATTGTAACGCGTACAGCAAAATTGGCGAAGCGACAGGTGATGAAAATAAAGCATGCGCTATTGCCCTCGAAGCACGATAAGATGGTGCGAAAGTGGTTTTCTGACGGAGGGGATTATAGGTATAGATTTGATTATAGACTGTCTGAGGACTCTTTCGTAATCGATCTCGGCGGATATGAAGGGCAGTGGGCCAGTGACATATTCGCGAGATATCAATGCAAGATTGCCGTATTCGAGCCTGTCGTGGGCTTCGCGAATAGGATAGCGAAACGCTTCCAGCATAATCCAAATATTCAGATTAATGCATTTGCCCTTGGGGCGCGGGCGAAGAAAGAAGAGATCGGAGTCTGCGCCGATGGCAGCTCGATATTTGCGAGTTCGTTACAACGCGAGCAAATCGAGATTGTCGATGCAGCTGAATGGCTGACTAAGAACGCGGCGGGCGGCGTAGACTTAATGAAGCTCAATATTGAAGGAGGCGAGTATGAAGTCTTGGAGCGACTAATAGAAACGGGTTTAATGGGTTCTATCGCTAATATCCAGGTCCAGTTTCATGAAATAGCACGTGATTCTGATGAGCGCATGAGAAAAATACAGGAGCACTTAAAGCGAACGCACAAAGCAACATATCAGTATAGGTTTGTGTGGGAAAATTGGACAAAAAAAGAGATTATCTGACGTTCTATGTTACCGCGCGTGATGTGGCCTGAGCATGTAAGACACGGGAGTCTCTAGTTTATTGGTTATCCGTTCTTCGGTTCCCGGCAGATG
>JANYCF010000165.1 GCA_025360455.1 Opitutaceae bacterium
GCCCCCGCCGGTTGCGCCGTAAATTATGTCCGCGGTTGTTCGATCATCGACGATGATCTGAGCGAAATTCCCGCCGCGATCGCCGCCGCTCAATCAGCCGATGTGGTGGTCGTGGTCGTCGGAGATCACCTGCGTTTCATCGGCGAAACGCTCAGCACCGCCACGTTGGAATTGATGGGCGGCCAGCAAGCGCTGCTCACTGCACTCGCGCAAACCGGCAAACCTCTCGTCGTGGTTTTGGTTAACAGTAAGCCGCTCGTGTTGCCTCCCGCCGCGAAATCGGCCGCGGCCATCATCGAGGCCTTCAACCCCGGCATGCAAGGCGGCCGCGCCGTCGCCGAAGCAATTTTCGGACTACTGAATCCTTCCGGCAAACTCACGATCTCGATCCCCGTGCACGTCGGCCAGCAGCCGGTTTTCTACAGCCAGGTCCGCGGTCAGAATGGAAATCGCTATGCGGACATGACGCAGGAACCTTTATTTTCCTTCGGCCACGGCTTGAGCTACACGACGTATCGCTACGGCAACCTGCACCTCGAATCGCCGCAGCTCACTCGTGGGCAGTCCGCCCGGCTCTCTGTCGAGGTGGAAAATAGCGGAGCCCGCGCCGGCGACGAAATCATCCAAGTCTACGTGAGTGACGTCGTGACCTCCGCCACCTGGGTAAACAAAGCGTTGAAGGCCTTCGCGCGCGTCACGCTGCGTCCGGGTGAAAAACAGACGGTGAATTTCACGCTGCCATGGGAGTCATTTCAGATCATTGATCGCGACGCGCGAGCGGTGGTGGAGCCAGGGGAATTTGAAATTCTCGTCGGCCCGTCCTCGCTCGATCGCGACTTACTCAAGGCCACGCTGCGCGTGGTAGAGTGAGTTATTGCCTGATCGTAGCTAAGATTTCATCCTCCTAACTTTGGAGCGAAATCGCATATCGCAGGTAGGGCGAGGCGTCCCTGCCGAGCCGCAGCTCACCGGGACGGTTCGCCCTACCAAAACAAACATAAGCCTCACCCCGAAAATGGCGCAGAGCGCGCCGCTTTTGACGACGCGCCCTGCATAGAATTCTAGTCTCGGAGCCGATAAGCCGGATTTTGTCCCCCTGACAAGTCAGGGTAACCTTCATTTCTCTCAAGGCCGCCCGAGAGCGGTCTTGCCCCGTCGTAGTTCCGCTTGCGCGAATCCTCGACCGGGTGCGGCATACCCGCGGCTATCAAACGGGCCGCTCAGCCGCCTATGTTGCCTTGCACCGGATTGGGTTTTTCGTGCCGCCGTCGTTGCCTTCGGCGCGGTGGGCTCTTACCCCACCTTTTCACCATTACCTTTCTGAAATCTCAAATCGAAATCTGAAATTTCAAAAAGGCGGTATATTCTCTGTGACACTGTCCGTCGCCACGCCTTGAAGCGTAGCGCCCGCGCTTTCGAACGGAATCCTGCCCTGTGGTGTCCGGACTTTCCTCTCCTTGTTCAAAGAACTCGGAGCGAAGGTCTGGCCCCGAAACTAGAATACCCAATAGACAACCCGCCCGCACTGGTCGCAAGTCGCAATTTCCGCCCCACTCCGCGCCAACACCTCAATATGCGTCGGCACCTTCAAATGACACCCGCCACAACGTCCGCCGCTCACGGGCACGCAGACCGGCAAGCCGGGTTTCCGGGCGAGTCGGTCGTAAATTTTTAATTGGTCTTCTACCACGATTAGCCGGGCCTCAGCCGAAGCCGCGATGGCGGCCTGATAATCAATTTGGGCCTGCTTCTCGCGTTCACGCAACGTCCGAATTTTCCCTTCATGCCCGGCGATATTGGTTTTGAGCACGCTCTCCGCCTCGTTGAAACGCTTCTTCGCCTCGTCGATGGCGTACATCACCTTCAACTCCGCTTCCTCGTAGCCGCCGATCACTCCCTCGGTCGTCTCGATCTCATGCGTGAGCGCGCGATACTCGTCGTTCTTGCGCACTTCGAGCTGTTGCGTCCGGTATTTGGCGATTTTCCCTTGGGCACTCTGGATTTCCGTTTCGAGCGTTTTCTTTTTCGCTTCGAGCTCGCGCCATTCGGTCTTGGCGGTGTCGATGGCGAGTTTTTCGGCGGCAATTTTGGCCTCCACCAAGGATATTTCGTGCGGCACGTCCTTCAATTGTTGCTCAAGCGCCAAGCGCTTCATATCGCGATCCTGCAGGACAAGTAATTTGGTCAAATCAACAACAACCATACCACGACATTGCGCTGTGCCCCCCCACCGTCAAACGAATCCTCGGTAATACGCCCCGAAGCACGAAATTTCACCCTAGCTACGATCATTTTTTAGCCTGCGCTACCCGACTCTGACCCAGCCGCCAAATTCGCCGCTATCAGAGGGAAAATCGCTGTTCTCCCAGCCTTTTAAACCTAGAATCTGGCCCGGGCGGAAAACCCCGAAAAATAGTCAGGAAAAATCAGAGAAAACCCTTGTGAGATGAGCTTATTTTCGCGAAGTTTTCCTATCCCATTTTTGAACTGAATGTCCGACCAAGAAGAAGCCCTAGCCAACGCCAAAAGTAACGCAGCAGCCGACGCCTACGACGCCAATAAACTCGGCCAGCTCAAAGGCCTGGAGGCCGTCCGCAAGAAGCCGGGCATGTACATCGGCGGCACCGATGAACGCGCCCTCCACCACTGCGTTTCCGAAGTTTTGGACAACTCCGTGGACGAACATCTCGCCGGCCATTGCACCAAAATCGAAGTGGCCATCCACGTCGATGGTTCCATCAGCATCCGCGACAACGGCCGCGGCATTCCCGTCGATATCAATAAGGAAAGCGGTCTGCCCGGTGTTGAACTCGTCCTTACCACTCTCCACTCCGGCGGCAAATACGGCCAAGGTGGCTACAAATTCTCCGGCGGTACCCACGGCGTCGGCGCCAAGTGCGTGAACGCCGTCTCCGAATGGTTCGAAGTCGAAGTTTCCCGCGGTGGCCAGATCCACCACATGACTTTCGAACGCGGCGTGACCACAAAAAAGCTCGAGGTCATCGGCAAAGCGCGCGGCACCGGCACGCTGATCACCTTCAAGCCCGACCCGGAAATTTTCAAAGAGACCACCATCTACCAAGCCGACCGCATCAGCCAACGTCTGCGCGAGCTCGCCTTCCTGAATTCCGGTCTCGAAATCGTTTTCACCGACGAGCGCCCGTCCACGCCCAAAGCCGAAACCTTCCTGTATAAAGACGGGGTCGAGGAATTCGTGAAACAGATCAACACGGGCAAGACCCCGCTGCACCCAAAGCCCATCCGCATCACGAAAGAAGTCATCACCACCCTCGATGACAAACCCGCCGAGGTCCACGCCGAGATCGTGCTGCAATACAACGACAGCTATAACGACCTCGTCCTTTGCTACACCAACACGATTCACAATCCTGATGGCGGCACGCATCTTTCCGGTTTCCGCAGCGCCCTCACCCGCGCCATCAACCAACACTGCAAAACCAACAATCTGCTCAAGGACAAAGATCCGCAGATCACCGGTGACGACGTGCGCGAAGGTCTGGCCGCAGTCATCTCCATCAAGCACAGCGACCCGAAGTTCGAATCGCAGACGAAGGTCAAACTCCTCTCCCCCGAAGTAGAAAGCATCGTCGGCTCCGTTTGCTACGAAGGCCTGATGTTTTATTTCGAGACGAACCCCACCGTCGCCAAGCGTATCGTGGAGAAATCCCTCACCGCCGCCCGCGCCCGCGAAGCCGCCCGCAAAGCCCGCGAAACGATCCGCAAAGGCGCGCTCTCCAGCGGCGGTCTTCCCGGCAAGTTGGCCGATTGCTCCGAAAAAGATCCCGCCATCTGCGAACTCTACATTGTCGAGGGCGACTCCGCCGGTGGTTCCGCCAAACAGGGTCGCGATCGCCGTTATCAGGCCATTCTTCCTCTCCGCGGCAAGCTCATCAACTCTGAGAAGGCCCAGCTCGACAAGGTCCTCAACAACGAGGAAATCAGGACGCTCATCACTGCCATCGGCTGCGGCATCGGCACCGGCGACGACGAATCTGCCTTCAACGCCGACAAGTCCCGTTACCATAAAGTCATCATCATGACAGACGCGGACGTCGACGGCTCGCACATCCGCACCCTTCTCCTCACTTTCCTTTACCGCCAGATGAAAGGCATCGTCGAACGCGGCTTCGTTTATATCGCCCAACCGCCGCTCTACAAAATCAAGCGCAAGAAGCGCGAGCAATACGTCGACAACGACGAACAGCTCAACCGCATCCTCCTCGAGCTCGGCTCCGAAGACATCATTCTCGCCCGCGTCAGCGATGCCCATATTTTCACCCCTGCGTCGATCGACCAGATCATCGAGATGCTAGGCGCCCTCGAAAAACTCGGCAGCGGCATCACCCGCTACGGTGCCTCCCTCCCCGAATACCTCGACGCCCACGACAAGGAAACCCACGAGCTGCCCCGCTACATCGCCCGCATCCGCGAAGGCAACAAAGAGTCCCACCGTCTCCTCGCCGACGAGAAAGCCCGCACCGCCTTCGTCTCCAGTTCAGGATTGGACGACACCGCGTCGCCTTTCCCCACCACTGGCACCACCGCGCCTTTGCTCGCGCGTCGCGTCACTGTCCACGAGATTTTTGAGTCCAACGAAATGACGAAGCTTCTCAAAGCCCTCATCGGTGCCGGACTCGACACGGCCCAATTCGCCCTGACCGCGAACGCCCGTTACACCATCACGGAAAATCTCGGAGCGAAGAACGAGACGAAGACAGAACTCTTCTCCCCGCTCGACATCATCACCCAAATTCGCGCCAACGGCCGCAAAGGTCTCAGCATTCAGCGCTACAAAGGTCTCGGCGAAATGAACCCGAAGCAGCTCTACGAAACCACGATGGACCCCGATCATCGCCGGCTCCTCAAAGTGAATATCAACGACGCCGCCAAAGCCGACGCCCTCTTCACTCTCCTGATGGGCGACGAAGTCCCACCCCGCCGCCAATTCATCGAAGACAACGCGCTTAACGTGCAGTTCCTGGACGTCTGATCATGAGTAATTGGTAATTGGCCGTTTGTATTTTGGGAAAGTCCCAAACCAGTAAACCGCCACCAATTACCAAATCCCAACTACCAACTACTCCCCTTCCGCTACTCGCTACTCTCCCCGTGTACACTCAGAACGAAAAACTCACTTCGGCGAACATCACCGACATCATGCAGACGGCTTACATCGAGTACTCGATGTCGGTCATCGTCTCGCGCGCCCTGCCCGACGCCCGCGACGGCTTGAAACCCGTCCAACGCCGCATTCTCTACGCGATGCTCCGGGAAGGCCTCGTCCATAACCGCCCCTTCGATAAGTGCGCCGGCGTCGTCGGTGAAGTGCTCAAGAATTACCACCCGCACGGTGACTCGTCCGTGTATGACACGCTTGTCCGTCTCGCCCAACCCTGGGTCATGCGCTACCCGCTCATCGATCCGCAAGGGAACTTCGGTTCCGTCGACGGTGATCCACCCGCAGCATATCGTTACACCGAGGCCCGCCTCAACGCCATCGCCGAAGAACTCTTGAAGGACATCGAGGAAGACACCGTCGACTTCGTTCCCAACTACAAAGAGTCCACCACCGAGCCCACGGTTCTGCCGTCCGCTCTGCCCAATCTGTTGATGAACGGCTCGACCGGCATCGCGGTCGGCATGACGACCAACATCCCGCCGCATAATCTCTCCGAGATCATCGACGCCGCCTGCGCCATCATCGATCGCCCGGATATCTCCATCGACGAACTCGTCACCTATATACCCGGTCCTGATTTCCCCACCGGCGGCTACATCAACGGCCGCGCCGGCATCAAATCCTACCTCACCACCGGTCGTGGCATTGTCCGCATGCGCGGCAAAGCCCACACCGAAGAGATGAAGGGCGGCGGCGAGCAGATCATCATCACCGAGATTCCGTATAACGTTAATCGCGCCACCCTCGTACTCCGCATCGCCGAGCTCGTCCGTGAGAAACAGATCGACGGCATCCGCGATCTCCGCGACGAGTCCGACGAAAACACGCGCATCGTCATCGAGCTCAAGCGCGGCGAGCAGTCCCAGGTTCTCATCAACCAGCTTTACCAGAAGACCGCGCTCGAATCCTCTTTCGGTGTCATCTTGCTGGCCCTCGACAAGAAGCGGCCCAAGCAAATGAACATCAAGGAACTCCTTGAATGTTACATCGACCACCGCCGCGATGTCATCACACGCCGTACCCAGTTCCGCCTCCGCCAAGCCGAGGACCGCGCCCACATTCTCGAAGGCTACATCATCGCCCTCGATAATCTCGACGACTTCGTCAAAATCATCCGCGCCTCCAAGGACAAGGAGGAGGCCAAACAAAAGTTGATGGCCAAGTACCCGCTCTCCGAGCGCCAGACCAACGCCATTCTCGAACTTCGTCTCTACCAGCTCACCGGTCTCGAACGTGGCAAGATTGAAGCCGAATACCTCGAGCTGATGAAAATCATCGAGGAACTCCGCAGCATTCTCGCTTCCGAAGCCAAGCTCCTCGCTCTGATCAAAAAGGAATTGCTCGAGCTCCGCGATAAATACGCTTCCCCCCGCCGCACGCAGATCATCGACGCGGAAGGCGAACTTCGCATGGAAGACGTCATCCCGAATGAAGGCTGCGTCATCACCGTTTCCCATCTCGGCTTTATCAAGCGCACTCCTGTCGCCGCCTATCGCGCCCAAAAGCGCGGAGGCAAGGGTGTCATCGGCGCCGAGACGTACGACGAAGATTTCGCCGAGCATCTTTTCACTGCGAGTACGCACGACTACATCCTCTTCCTTACGAGCACCGGCCAATGCCATGCCAAAAAGGTTTATGATGTACCGGAAGGCACCCGCACCGCCAAAGGCCGTTCCGTCTCCAGTTTCCTCCGCCTCTCCGAAGGCGAGAAGATCGCCGCGATGATCTGTGTGAAGGACTTTGCGTCCGACCGCTACCTCGTGATGGCGACCAAGAGCGGCGTCATCAAGAAAAGCTCGCTCGCCGACTACGCCAATTGCACCCGTGATGGCGGCCTCATCGGCATCAATCTCGCCGAAGGCGACTTCGTGATCGGTACGGTGCTCACGACCGGTGACAACGAACTTATTCTCGTTTCCCATCAAGGCCTCGCCGTCCGCTTCCGCGAACGCGATGCCGATACCGGCGAAGAACTGTTCCGCGCCACGGGTCGCGCCACCGGCGGCGTCACCGGCATGCGCTTCAAGCTCGAGAGCGATCATCTTGACGTCATCGAAGTCGTCGATCACACCGCAAAATTCCTCGTCGCCAGCGAAGCCGGGCTCGGCGTTCGCACGCGCTTCGAGGATTATCGCCTCATCAATCGCGGTGGTTCCGGCGTCTGGGCGATCGATCTTCCCGAAGACGGCTCAATCAAGCTCGCCGGTGCGCTCAGTATCAAGGACACTGACGAGATCATGCTCCTCACCGCCAAGGGCCAGAGTGTGCGTTGTCCCGTCAACACGATCCGCGAAGTCAACCGCGGCGGCAAAGGCGTGCGCCTCATCGCGCTCGGTGAGGGTGACAAGCTCCTCAGCGTCGCCCGCATCGTCGAGACCGATGAAGAGCAAGCCGCCGGCAGCACTCCCCCAATGGAGACGCCACCCCCGGCAGCGGCCCCGTAAGGTAGGAGCGGCTTGCCCCCAAGACGCTTCTTTCCCCCAAAGCGCGCCCTCAGGCGCGCTTTTTTTATCCCTCAAAAAATGTAGAGCCGGCCCTTGTGGCCATGCCGTCGAGCGAAGTCTGATCCGGCACGCCGACAAGCGGCGACCCTACAAATCCAGAGCCATTCACAATCAGCGCAATTTTCCGCCCCTATCTTCCCCTTCAGCGCCGCCGCGATTGTGCCGACTATTTAATTACGTTTCCGGCCTTGCCAACTTAAGAGCCGCTGTTCTGTTTTAATTTTCTTTCGTCACTCATGGCAACCCGCCTCTCCAAGCTGCTCGATCCCACCCGCATCAACCTCGCGCTCCAAAGCACGAAGCGCACGGCGGCCATCAACGAGGTGGCCAAGCTCCTCGAAAATCATCCCGACGTGGTGAATCACGACGGATTCTATCAAGAACTCCTCGCGCGCGACCGCCTCGATACCACCTGCCTCGGCAATGAGATCGCTCTGCCCCACGCCCGCACGGAGTATGTGAAGAAGATCGTGGTCGCCGTGGGCCGCAGCGACAGCGGAGTGCATTTCGAGAACAGCAATCAAAACGTCCGCCTGATGTTCGTCCTCGGCACGCCCAAGAATAATCCCACGGATTATCTGATTTTGGTCGGAGCCCTTTGCCGGCTAATCAAGGACGAAGCCAACCGCCACGCCCTGCTCACCGCGCCCACGCCCGAAGTCTTCATCGCCACCGTCATCGAACTGGAAAACAAGATCCTCGGCGTGGAGAAGTAACGCGCCCGTGGGGCTCCAGTGAAGCATCGCATCAGGTAGCGGGAGCAGCTTCACGCCACGATCTCGTCAAATCTTCGCCCTTCCTCCCCATGAATTCGCCCCACCAGCACCCGCCCGTGAATGGTTGGCTGCTTCTCGCCGTTGCACGTCTCCGCCGGCGGTGGTGGCTCAAGACGCTGATCATGGCCCTAGGCATGACGGCTTTCTTCATCGCATATTTCTGGGTGCTTCATCACCCGCTGTTCCCCGTCGCCACCATGCCGCTCACGATAATCGACCAACTCGTGGACTTTCGACCCGAGGCCTTGCCTGTCTATTTATCATTGTGGTTTTATGTGACCCTCGCCCCCGGGCTGCTGATTGAGCGACGCGAAATTATTTCTTATGCCCTTGCAGCGGTCGTCCTCAGCGTGATTGGCCTGGGGATGTTTGTATTTTTCCCCACGGCCGTACCCCCGCCCGACATCGATTGGTCACACTATCCCCAGTTCACTTTTCTCAAATCTGCCGATACCTCCGGCAATGCCTGTCCCTCGCTGCATGTGGCGTTCGCCCTTTTCACGGCCGTCTGGTTCGAACGCCTGTTGCGTCAATTGGGCGCCGGGCTTTTCGTGCGCCGGCTCAACTGGCTGTGGTGCCTCGGCATCGTGTATTCTACCATCGCCACCCGCCAACATGTTGCCCTCGACGTCGTCGCCGGTGCCATCCTCGGTGTGAGTGTCGCCCTCCTTCAACTGCGCTGGCTGCGTGGCCACCCGATTTCAAATTAGGTTCATCGCTGGTTTATTCGATCAATTGCTCCGGTTCCGGCACCACGCAGCAATAGTTCTGCTCACGCAAACGATCGAGCACCCGACGGATGGCTTCGATACGTATTCCCGCCGGCACGCGGGGACCTTCATGCAGCAGCAAAATCGCCCCGGGGACGAGGCCACGCGTTGCCCTCGCTGCCACCACTTCCACCTCGCCACGCCAGAGTTCTCGTCCACGCGCGCTCCAGCCCACACAGGTGAGACCGCGGACGCGAAGGGCTCGTGCCAGCCAGAGATTTTTAATCCCCACCGGCGGGCGAAATCGCGTCGGGGTCACTCCGGCCCGACGCAACGCGGCCAACCCCGCGTCTAATTCCCACCCCACCCTCGCCGGGGAGGCACACCAAAAAGATTTGGTCGGATGCGTGTACGTGTGATGAGCCACCTCATGACCGGCGGCGACCACGGCTTGGACAAGTTCGGGAAACCGGTCGGCGTTTTCTCCAATCACAAAAAAAGTCACCTTGGCTCCGTGCGCCTCAAACAGCTCAAGTAAGCGCGGCGTGTCCTCCGGATCAGGACCATCATCAATCGTGAGCCACACCTCCCGCCGGATTGTGCTGAAGCGACAATGCGCCCGCACCAATCCCTGCGCCTGCGGGGCAAACATATGATAAGCCAAAAGCAAATCAGGCAAAACCCAAAAGGCGAACGCCGCAGCGGGTGCCATCCGGCCCACCACGACAGACGCCAGTTTACCGACAAGATTAAAGATGAACAGAAGCCACACGCTGCGACTATGCCTCCCTGCCTCAGCTGCTCAAGCTCGCGCTGGAACGACAGTTTCAACCGCCAATCGACACGAATGAGGGCGAATTACCAACCGCTCGAAAGGGGATTTCTCCGCGGGTGGCACGGATAAATGCCCGAACAATTCAGTGTGGGATCGGCCGTTTGTATCCGCGCGAATCCGCGTCACCGCAGTAAGATCAGGCCCGCTTAGAACCCCCACGTATAACCCAGCATAAACCCCAACGCATCGATCCCCGGATTCGGATTGGTCTGCCCACCATTCGACATGTGTTGGTACATGAGGCCAGCACTCAGGCGGACATTCTTGGCGGTGACATGCTGAATTCCGGCGCGAATAAACCAGTTCAGCGTGAAGTCCTGGCCCTGCCCACCGGGCACACCCCGCGAATCGATCCAACCAAAGCCACCGCCGGAACCGGTATACAGCGACCAGTTGCCCGCTTTATTCCACCATTCGATTGACGGCGAGCAGGAGAATCCCACGTAGTGACTCTCCGGCCCACTGAGGATCAGATCTCCCAACAAAGTAAACCGATGGCGCAGCACGATCCTCGATCCATCCTTAAACTCGTGGCCCAAGGTGGCCCGCGACGTCCAGGACAGCTGGACCGGAGCCAACCGATACGCGATCGGCGTGAGATGCCCGACTTGCCAAAGTACGCCCGATTCAACCGTCCACTCATGACTTGCCCACGGCGTCGGCGTCGGCGTCTCCTCGGCTGCCCTGACCGCACTACTCACCGTGAGACCGAGTAGAATAATTTTAAGCAAATGGTGCATTTTTAAAAGGGGAGAAACTGTGGTTGCATCCACTTGGTGGATGAACCGGACCAGCTCAGTAACCCCGCAAACCGGGAACGAACAGATTAAACGCATCGAAACACGCAATTGAGTATAAAATACCTCATGACCAAAGGGATGAAATCATCTCACTTGAGGCCCACCCACCTGCCTTGGTTCGTGTCCTGCCATGGTAGAAATATTCTTGCTAGAAAGAAAGCTCCTGTGATTTTTCGATGATGTGTCTACCCTCCAGTCACGGCTTGGTGCCGGCTACATTACATTTTGGCTGGCATGTTTGTTCGTCAGCTCAGCCTCCCGTCTCTGACTTGGAATAGAAATTTGATTTCCCGTATGCTCTCTGTACAGCTACCGGCCAGCGGCATCAATGGGCAGACCTATTTCGGTGCGACCAGTGCCAGAATTTCTTCCAGTGTTATCCAATCGACTCTCCACGTCGCTCTGCCGGTACTCGCCGGACCAGACCACGAAAGCCTCTTGGATAAGGCGGAGAATACCCTGCACCGTGAAGGCTTCGTCCTCCTCCAACGAAACAATCTTATGGCCGGGTTTGCTCTGGCTCAACCCAGCCTGACGCTGGAGGCAGCCGCCACCGATTTATACCAACGGCTTTTTGCGGTGTGTCACGGCCGGCATTTGTATCGCATCTGGAACTACGTCCCCCAGATCAATGGCCTTGAAAAGGGCTTGGAAAATTACCGTCATTTCTGCCGGGGCCGCTCGCTCGCTTTCGAACAACATTTTGGATCAGGTTTCAAACAGCTCCTCCCCGCCGCCTCCGCCGTGGGGGCTGTCGTCGGCCCACTCGCCCTGAGCTTTCTCGCCGGTGCCATCGAGCCCAAGCATTTTGAAAACCCCCGGCAAGTGCCCGCCTTCGACTATCCCCCGGAGTACGGCCCCCGGTCACCCAGCTTCGCCCGAGCGACCGTGCTGGCTCACCCCATCGGCCAACAAGTTTTCCTCTCGGGCACGGCGGCCATCATCGGGCACGAAACTTTTGCCACCGGCGACCTCGACCTCCAGCTCGATTGCACGCTGGAAAACCTACGATTAGTGGGTGCCCAAGCCGGTGCGGGGGATTCACTCGGTGCCGGTCAGGGCTGGACGCGCAGCTTCAAGATCTACCTCCGCCACGCCCCAGATCTCACCCGCATTACCGCCCGCCTCGAGCGCGATCTCCTGCAACCCGGTGACACGACACAATACCTTCAAGCCGACATTTGTCGCGCTGATCTATTGGTCGAAATTGAAGCTGTGCTTTCGAAACCTACGAGCTGAACACCATCGCGTGCAGCGCCCGCACATCCGTCTTGCCCCGGGCCGTCAGAGGGAATGCCGCCACCACGACGCACTTCTTCGGAATTTTCCAAGCCGCCGTATTCTCCTGCATGGCCGCACGCAACTCCGCCACTGAGCGCGAACTCACCACTACCGCCCCCAATATCGGCTCGCTCCCCTCACTCACCCCCACCCACACGTCACTCACGACCGGCAAACGCCGAAGATGTGCCGTCACCTCCTCCAGATTCACCCGCCGGCCCCCAATTTTCACCGTGTTACCGTGCCGGCCAAGCAACGTTAAACTGCCGCGCACATTCAGCTTCACCCGATCCGGCATGATCCACGCCCCCAACTTTCCGTCCCGCCGTTTATTGCCATGGGTCACTACGGCCGCACTGCTCACCAGCAGGCGCTCGCGAGTCCAGCCAGTCAACTTCACCCCGAGCATCGCCCCGCCCACTGCGCCGGTCAACGTCGCTAGACCGCTCCGATCATAGGCAATACCGCCGGTCTCGCTCGATCCATAAAAACCGTGCAACCGTTGACCAAACCGAGCCGCGAAATCCCCCGCGACTTCCGTCGATAGCGGCGCACCCGCCGATATTCCCAGGCGCAAACTGTCTAGCACGACATCGGACGCGGCCAAGGCCCGCCACATCGCCGGCACTCCGGGAAACACCGTCGGTTTCCACAACGCAAAATCCACCGCAATCGCATGCGGAAATGCCGCCGTGCCACAAACCAGCGGGACTCCTTGCGCCAGCAGTGGGATCACGAGATTGCCGAGTCCGTAAGAATGCCCGAGCGGAATCAGCGCATAGTTCAAATCACCGGGCTTGATCTGCATCGTCGCTGTCACCTGCCGGCCATCCGCCAATAATTGCTCGCCCGTAAAGACCAGCGGTTGCGGTTGTCCGGTCGAGCCCGAAGTCAATTTGATCAAACTAATCGCCGGATCACGAAACCGCTTGGCCCCCGCCAGCTCCACCAGCTTCGTCCCATTCCACCAAAATCCCGCGCGCAAGTTTTCCGCGATCCGCCGCTGCGCCTCCGGTGGCTCCCCCGCATCCAGCGGCACCACGACCGCCCCAACTTGGAGCAGGCCAAGAAACATTTCCCACCAGGCGATCCCATTCGGCACCGCCAACACCACTGCACGCCTTTTCAGCCGCGATAGCTCTGTCGCGTGGGCCTTGAGCCAAGCCGATGCCCGCATATCGAGCTGGTTGAATGTCACGACCTGTCCGTCTGCCGCCTGCACCACCGCCCGCTTTTCGCCGCAACGGCGCAGCGTCTTTTGCCAAGCCTGGAGTAGCGCGTGACTCATGGCTTTTTCCCCAGTGCCCCGAGATGTTCAAACTCAATCAACAACAATGCCGTGATCACCATCAATGCCACGGTCGAGCCCAACGCCTGCACCACAGGAATACCGCTCAAGGCCAGCACCCCGAACGAGGCCGCCGCCGTCAGCGCCGACATCCGCACTGATACCGGCGGAGCTTCTCCCCGGTACGCCGAAGTCGCGGTGAAGATCGAATAGTTGTGGGTCAGGCACACGCCCAGAAAAGCTCCGAGCAAATGAAACAGATTAAGCGGATGTCCCATCCAGCCAAAAAATCCAAAAAGGCCAAGACACGCCCCGCACGGAATTGCAAAAATCCTCAGACCATCCCGGAATCCATAGCTCAGAAAAACTCCCGCCCCGACAATCGCCAATCCGATCAAGCTAAGCCACAGCGCCGACTGCCGATAGCGGCTGAAAATCCGGTTCAAAGTCTGCAGCTGGCCCGAGTTCACCGTATGCGTGTCGGCGGGCGGCGCGACCACCGGCGCATCGCTGGCAATCGTGACGTACCAGCTCAACGGCTGGCCCACATGAAGCAACAAACCGACGGGCCCCATAAGTTTCGCCTGCAAGGCGCCGATCGCTCTTTCGTAATCCGCCACGTTGGCTCCCGCCGCTTGCCGCTCATACGTCGCGAAGAAGCTGGCAAACCCACTCTCCTCAAAACCCGCCGCCACCAGGGCAGAGCGCAGTTGTTGGGAAAATTCTTTTTGGTCGTGCAAGAAACGTACCGCCCGCGCGTGTTCATTCACCGTGGGAATCACGCTGCCCAATCCCATGGTTTGCGTACGCCCGCCACCAGCCACACTCAGCCAGGATTCCAGTTTCTCCAGTGATGCTCGGGCCTCGGCCATACTCGCACCATACGTGAGATAAACCGTGCGTTCGCCCTGATCGCCAAAGAGTCCGCGAATGTGCGCATCGCTTTGCTTCAACTCCGCCGAGGGGATTTCCAGTTCCCGAATGTCATCCTTCCACGTCAGCTTCATGAGTCCGAACAACGCGATGACCCAAAGCACCAGGAGTAACCGGCGCAACCCCACCCGCACCCCGGGCGGCAGCACTTGCCCGACGCGAAACACCCGGGCTTCGAGAAAAGAATTCCGTACGGTCGAAAAATAAACCACCGCTCCCGCCAGCGCGCACACCAAACCCGTCCCGACAAAAACCCCGAGTTGACGGATAAACGGCAGCTCGGAAAACAACAGCAGCGCAAACCCCG
>JANYCF010000182.1 GCA_025360455.1 Opitutaceae bacterium
TCGGCCTGCCGGTTCTCCAGCGCTCGAATGTATTTCAGGACTGGCAATACGCCATGATCGCCTGCGATCTGCTGAGGCAGAATAAAACTTGCGGCGCGGTTGAAATGCAATTCTGAGCGGGATCAAGGCACGATGACAACCGACAATCCATTGTTGAGACGATACCGGGCGATCTACCTCGCCGAATCGTGCATCCGGAATGTCACGTTCGAAGCCCTTTGTCTCGATGAGGCAAAGCGCTTGGTGACGGGCTGGGGATTTGGGCTGGAAGGCGAGGTGACCGAAGAGCCGCATCGACTGAAGGGCAACACGGTCGCGCCCGAGGCCTTCGATGTGGCGAGTGCCTGCCGCATCATGGGAGATATTTCCCGCACGACGCTTTATCGTCTTTTGCTGCGCGGGAAACTGGAGCGCCTGCCGGCGACGAGGAAAGTTCTGGTTACGCGTCGCTCGATTGAGCGATTTTGTTCTCAGGCCGCGTAATAAGGTGCGGCCTTAAAAGACGACCTTGGCCGCTTGCGCCAAGCTGTGCTCTTGACGGAGGTGCCCATAGGTTTGCATGGCAAGCGCGCCGCCATCGGAATGGCCCAACCACCGCGAGACCGTTGGAATATCGACGCCCGACTCGATGCAACGGGTGGCGAAAAGATGCCTGAGATCGTGGTGGTTCATCGGCTTGATGCCGATTTCGCGGCAGGCTGACTTGAGCGCATCCATGCACGATCCAATGAGTGCGATGGGAGCATCTTTGGTCTCTGAACCGCGCCTTTCGCGAATTTCACTCAACAGAGCTGCGAGGGAGGGGAATAGCGGCACAATGCGGTAGCTGGTAGCCGACTTGCTCCCCGGTATGGTCAACTGACCCTTCGTCTTGTCTTCGTGTCGCCACCGCAAGCTGGTTGCTTCCCGTAGTCTGGCCCCGGAATAGGCGAGCAGACGGACCAAGTCCGCTGCATCGGTGGACCAGCGACTGCCGGCGGTGGCAATTTGCTTCACGATTGCTTGGAATTGCGCCGCAGACGGCAGTTCAAGGCGCTTCTGCCTTTTGGGTGCCTTGCTCACATCCTTGGCCGGGTTCTGGTAAACCATTCCCTGTTCGTGCGCGATTTCCAGGATAGCGCGCAACGTATCAACGCACTTGTTAAACGAAGAGGGCGACATGCCCTTGCGCTTGGTCTTCACTTTGGGAGCGATGAACCCAGTTCCTTCCCGAAGCGCCGCAACCGCCCACGCGTTGCAGTCGCTGGCGTTCAGACGACGAACATCGCGACCGGGCAATTCAGGCCATGTTTTGATCAAGGTTTTGACCGAATCCAGCGCGCGCGCTTTGCTGGATGCCGCCAGCTTGGAATTGTTATCCACCCGGACACGAAAAGCGGAAATAAACCGTTCTACGGTCGTTTCGGATGGAGATCCTGGGACGCTTTCTCCCTTCGCGGCCGCGGCCTGTGCCCGCATGGTCTTTTCGGTGTCCGCGAGACGCAGTTTTGCTACTGAAAACACCTCAGTTTTGAGAGATCGCCATTTCTGCTTGCCGTTGACTTTAACGCGGGCGTAGTAATTCCCACTCTGTCGATTGCGAAGCAGATTCGTGACGTTTGTTCTTTCCCACTGCTGTTCACTTTTGGTCGTTTCCATGATTAAAGTGTAGAAGAGCGGTGTAGAAAAAGTAAACCCATGAAAAAGCCCGCTTTTGCTAGATGTTCATTAGAAGTAAGTTAGGTATTTTGCCCGGGTGGTGGAATTGGTAGACACGCAGGTCTCAGAAGCCTGTGCCTAACAGCGTGCGAGTTCGAGTCTCGCCTCGGGCACCATTTTAAGAAAATCGATTGGCCGGCAATGACTTGGCTGATTGCTCGGGGCCTCTTCTTGATCGGCCAGTCGAGTCCGGGGCGGGTTCAACCGCCAAGGCGGGGGCTTTCCGTAGCCGCCTTTACGGGGAAACCCGGATAGGCGTGGGCACCGCTAAAGACTATAGTGCGACATCCTCTTCAACCTATGTCGCCACTCCTTTCCCTCCTTGCTCTGATTTCGGCCGCTGGTCTTTTGGTCTTACTGCATCTGGTTCGTTCGGCGCCTGAGGGTCATGAAGACGAGAACGGCTTTCATTTTTCTGGCAGTGAAGAAGTCAGCCGCAAACGGTGTCCGGTAATCAAGCGCTGTCCAATCATCGTAACCGGGAGTTCATGATTGCGGTTAATCCTTTTCAGCCGACGAAGACTTTCAGTGATTGCGTCACGGGCTGACATAATAGGGATGGACCGTTGGGCTGATGTCGTGAGCGACAGGCCTGGCGGTCCTGCCTGTTTATGGTTTCGCGGGTGAGGAAAGGCTCAACCGATCAACTAACGAATCCAACGCTTGGGTTCTTCGGATTCTTTAAATTGGTTTTTCGTCATTTCCAGTGGATCGATACTTGCCGAATGAATCGGTAGGCCAGCGTGCTTGCACGCTGGCCTACGAAAAATTCCCGCAGCTCCCTGCCTTTTACCCATCGGAATCAGCGAGGGTGCGATCTTTAAACGGGTTTACTGAATCAAATCCTGCACGAGCGGTTCGATGGCGGGTAACGTGGGCGAAAACTTGATGGCGTCGCGGAGGATGGCTTCGGCGCGGGCGCCTTTGGCGTCATCGTTGAAATGCAGCGTGCCGAGCCGGGTGCCGGGCGCGACGGGCTCGCCGATCTTGATGAGATCACTGACGCCGACCGCGAAATCCACTTTATCAGTCATGGCGTAGCGGCCGCCGCCGAGTTCCATGATGACTTCGCCACATTTGAGTGCATCGACTTCGCTGATATAACCGGTGGCGTTGGCCGGCGCCATGATGGCTACGATTTTATTGGCAGAGGGCAGAAGTTTATAATTGTCGATGACCTGCGGGTTGCCGCCTTGCGCGGCGCACAGGTCGCGGAATCGCGCCAGCGCGGAGCCGTTGGCGATGGCGAGAGCCATTTTCGTGCGGGCTTCAGTTTCGTTTTGTGCCACTCCGCCAAGAATGAGCATGTGAGCGGTGAGGGCGTAAGTAACTTCCATCAGATCGGTAGGTCCGCGGCCTTTGAGGCATTCGATGGCCTCGATCACTTCCGTGGTGTGGCCGATGGCGCGTCCGAGCGGTTGGTCCATGCCGGTGAGCAGGGCGCGCACGGCTTTGCCGGACGATTTGCCAATCTCCACCATCGCGCGGGCCAGCTCGAGGGCTTGGGCTTTCGTCTTCATGAAGGCGCCCCGACCAAACTTCACGTCGAGCACGAGCGAGTCCATACCTTCGGCGAGTTTTTTGCTCATGATGCTGGAGCAAATGAGCGGGAGGCAATCGACGGTGCCGGTGACATCGCGCAGGGCGTAGAGTTTTTTGTCGGCGGGCACGATTTTTTCGGTTTGCCCGATCATGGCACAGCCCACGCGATCAATGACGAAACGAAATTCGGCCGGGCTCAGCATCACGCGGAAGCCGGGGATGGCTTCGAGTTTATCGAGCGTGCCGCCGGTGTGGCCGAGTCCGCGACCGCTCATCATGGGAACTTTGAGGCCGCAGGCAGCCGCGAGTGGGGCGAGAATCAGCGAGACTTTGTCGCCGACGCCCCCGGTGGAATGTTTGTCCACCTTGGGCCCTTTGATCGTGCTGAGATCAATAATTTCACCGGAGCGAAACATCGCATCGGTCAGCCACGCGGTTTCCTGTGCAGAAAGACCGCGCCAGTAAATCGCCATGAGCAGCGCGGTGGCTTGATAGTCGGCGAAACGACCGTTGGTCACGCCTTGGGCGAAGAAATCGATTTCTTCGCGGGAGAGAGTGCCACCGTCGCGCTTCTTGATAATGATCGATTGGGGCGAGAAAGAGCTGTCGAAGCTGAAGGGCGATTTCGTGGGGCGCAGCTTGTAGATCGCGGGTGGGGGTGGTGGCGCGATGGGTCTTTCCCAGCGCTGGGGTGCGGCCTGGACATAGAGGAGATCGATTACCGTCTCGGTCTTGCGCCGATAATAAAGGACCATGCCGCCTTGATAGAGCAGGGCGATCAGGAGCACGGTCCCATACAGGGACAGGGTGACTAATTTCATTAAGGGAATGACTTTCTCCTCTGTCAGGTCGTAGGAGCGCAGGACGTCATTCAGGGAGATGCCGAGGAGATCGAGTTTGGCGCGGGCATCGGGGATGACCTGATCTCTCATATAGTCGGCATCAAAACTCACCAGTCCTCGGACCGCGTAGCAGGCGATCACGGATAACAGCAGCAACTCGGCCCGGACCAACCAGCGCATGCCCCAGGCATCGCGTTTTTTCAGAAGGCGCCGGCCGCGTAGCTCCATCAGGCCGGAAACAACACACAGCACGCCGACACTTAGGCCGACGAGGTCACCCATAAAGAGGGCGAGTACGCAGGCTAGGCCGGCGATGATTATCACGCTCCAGCCGTTCAGGCCGGAGAGCGCGATAATGCGGGTGAAAGTTTTCTCAGCTGGGGTAGATTTCGCTGGTGGCATTTTAACGTTTCAGATTCGGGTTACTTCGTTTCAAGATGACCATGACACGCCCAAAGACATGCCGTCACGTCCCAAACAGTCGCCTTCTTTCCGGATAGAGTTCCCTCCCGAGCTGCCAATAAGCGCTCGGGCTGACGAAATCATTGGCCTTTTACAACGTCACCAGGTGTTGGTGCTGTCTGGCGAGACGGGCTCGGGCAAAACCACCCAAATTCCCAAGATGTGTCTCGCGGCCGGTTCGGGTACGCGCGGGCGGATCGCCTGCACCCAACCACGGCGCGTGGCCGCCGCGTCGGTCTCGCGGCGCGTGGCTGAGGAGCTGAATGTGCCGTACGGTCGCGAGGTGGGCTGCAAGATTCGATTCGCCGATCAGACTTCCGATGCGACCCTGATCAAGTTCATGACCGACGGCATGCTGCTGGCGGAGTTGCAGGGCGATCCGGAGCTGCGCGAATACGACACGATCATCGTGGACGAAGCGCACGAACGTTCGCTCAACATCGATTTCATTCTCGGCCATCTGCGCCGGCTGAGGGTGCGTCGACCGGAATTGCGCATCGTCATCACCTCGGCGACGATCGATACCGAGGCGTTTTCTCAGGCGTTTGATGGCGCACCCATCATCGAGGTGTCGGGTCGCGTTTACCCGGTGGAGGTGATCTATTCGCCGCTGGAGGAGATGAAAGGGGATAACAGCGAATACACCTACATCGATGCCGCCGAGGAAGCGGTGGAGCGCGTGCTGCATGAAAGTTCGTTTGGCGATATTTTGGTGTTTCTCCCCACCGAGCGCGACATCCGCGAAATGCGCGATCTGATCGAAGGCCGGAATCTGCGCAACCTCGAGGTGGTGCCGCTCTTTGGCCGACTCACGAATATCGAGCAGCAACGCGTGTTCGCTCCGACGCAGCGGCGGAAGATCGTGGTGGCGACGAATATTGCCGAGACCTCGCTGACCATTCCTGGCATTCGCTTCGTGATCGATACCGGACTTGCCCGCGTGAGCCGCTATGTGCCGCAGAGCCGTACCCGGCGGCTGCCGGTCGAGCCTGTGGCCCAGAGCAGCGCCGACCAGCGCAAAGGCCGTTGCGGTCGCGTGAGTGACGGCGTGTGCATCCGGCTGTATTCCGAGCAAGATTTTCTCGAGCGGCCGCGGTTTGCGCAGCCGGAGATTCAACGGAGTAATTTGGCGGATGTCATTTTGCGGATGAAGGCCTTTGGGCTCGGTGACATTGAGGATTTCCCGTTCTTGAACACGCCACCGGCCAAGGGGATTCACAGCGGTTACGCGTTGCTGGAGGAATTAGGCGCGATTGTGAAAGGTGGAACGCGACCTCCGGGCGCGTTTTCCGGGACGGGAAAAGCGCGTCCGGAGGCCACGCTCCACCTACCGCCGCGGCTCAGCGGGGACGCTTCGCCCTACCAAGAATACGAACTGACCCCGCTCGGCCGCGAACTGGCGCACCTGCCCGTGGACCCAACGGTGGGGCGAATGATTTTGCAGGCGTGCACCGAGAAATCACTGCGCGAAGTACTCATCATCGCCGCGGCCCTCAGCATTCAAGATCCGCGCGAACGTCCGCTCGATCAGCAGCAAAAAGCCGATACCGCGCACCGCCGTTTTACGCATCCTGATTCGGATTTTTTAACGCTGCTCGCCATCTGGGAAACTTATCATGACGAGTTTGAGGGCATGTCACTCGGAAAACTACGGAAGTTTTGCACGACGCATTTTCTGTCGTTTATGCGCATGCGGGAGTGGCGCGATGTACACAGCCAGATCGAGGACACACTGCGCGAGCGCGACGGCTTTACGCGGACCTCGATTTATGACGGCGTAAAGAAAATCGAGGACGTGAAACTCGCTCCGGGTACGCCGGCGTATCGCTCCATCCATCGCTCCATTCTTTCCGGTTTGTTGGGTAATATCGCCACGCGCACGGATGATGGCACCTATCAGGCGACGCATGATCGAAAGGTGGCGCTGTTTCCTGGGTCGGCGTTGTTTGAGAAACCAGAATACAAAAAGGCGCACGTGAATGCGCCAGTGCCAGTGAAAAAACCGAAGGTCGCAAAATGGCTGATGGCGGCGGAGATCATGGAGACGGGACGAATCTATGCCCGCACTTGTGCGCGCATCGATCCGCAATGGCTGCTTGATCTTGGGACGCACATCATTCGGGCGTCGCACAGTGAACCATTCTGGAATCCCGAGGCGGGGCGCGTGTTGGTGAAGGAGCGTCGGCGCCTTTATAATCTGGAGCTCGAGACGAGATCCGTGAGCTACGGGAAACTCAATCCGGTGGAGGCCACGGAGATTTTTATTCGCGAAGGATTGGTGGGCGACACGATCACGTGGCCGTTTGATTTCATCGCACACAACCGGCGCATCCGGGAAAAGACGGAGACGATTCTCACGCGCACGCGCAGCGCGGGCTACTTGGATTTGGATGAAACGGCCTATCGGTTTTATGCGACACGATTAAAAGATGAGGGTAAAGGTGGAGCGCGGCCTCCGGGCGCGCTCAAAACGCGTTCGGAGGCCGCGTTCCACCCCATATCTTCCGTTGGCGAATTGGTGGATCTTGTCCGGCATCGGAAGATGACGGAGCCGAAATTTCTTTGCATGACGGAGGAGGATTTGAAACCGCCGGAGGAATTGACCGAGGCGGCGAAGGAATTTCCCGAGTCGTTGCCGTTGGTGAACAGTGCGCTGCCGTTGAACTACGCCTACAAACCCGGCAAGGAGGACGATGGCGTGACATTACGCGTGACGCTCGCTGAAGCGGCAACGCTCACGCCGGCGATGCTCGATTGGGCGGTGCCGGGGCATTTGCAGGAAAAAATTGAATTGCGGTTGAAAGCCCTACCGAAAGAGCAGCGGCGACCGCTCATTCCGTTGACGGAATCGGCGCAAAAAATCGCGAGTGAGATCGGACTGATTGCAGCCCGTGCGGTGCCGCCGACCTTGATTGAGGCGATGGCGGAAATATTAACCGGACGATTGGGCGTGCGCATCGACCCGCGGATTTGGGCGGATAAACCGTTGCCCGATCATTTGCGGGTGCGCGTGGAAGTGATCGACGATCACGACAAGGTAATCGGAGCCAGTCGCGAGTTGGATGATTTGCAAAAACAGCTGGGCGCGCAGCAGCAGAAGTTAAGCAAGAAAGCGGCGAGTGATGATAACGCGGCTTGGCGGGCGGCGCGCGCCAAGTGGGAACAGTTGCCTGCCACCGAATGGAAATTTGGCGATTTGCCGGCGACGGTGGTCGTGTCCGAGCATGCGGGAGTGCCGGTGCTCGCGCATCCGGGGTTGCAGGCGGTCGAGGCAGGCGTGGCAGTGCGCTTGTTTGCTACGGCCGAAGAAGCGCGGGCCGCGACGAAGCTGGGCGCGGCGCGGTTGATCGAATCCCAATTGCGCTACGAACTCGGTTGGCTCGGGAAGGATCTGCGGGAATTGCGTGCACTCGGCACACTGACGGTGACGCTCGCTTCGATGGAGCAATTGCAGCAGGATGCGCTCGCGGCGATTGTGCGCTGGGTGTGCGAACGCGAGGTGCAGCCTTTGCAGACAAATTTTTTTAATCTCAAACTTGATGAAGCGAAACAGGAGTTGCGCGGGCTGGTGCCGAAGCTGGTGGATTGGCTGCGTGAGGCGCTGACGTTGCGGCTGACCTTGCAGACGCATTCGACGCCCTATCCGGGGATGGAGCAGGAGTTGGCTGCGTTAGTTCCGGCGAATTTTCTTCGGCAAACGCCTTTCGCGCGCGTGAAACATCTGCCGCGTTACCTGAAGGCGATGCAGGTCCGCGCGGATCGCTGGAAGCGCGATCAGGCCAAGGATACATCGCGCGCGGGAGAGATCGCGCCCTTTGCGGCGGCGGTGAAAAAACTAGGCGCGTTAGCCGGGGAGTTTCGTTGGTTGGTGGAAGAATTTCGCGTGAGTCTTTTTGCGCAGGAGTTGGGTACGGCGGAACCGGTCTCGGCCGTACGATTGGAGCGGGCGCTGCAGGAAGCGGGCGGGAGTGGAGTTGGGGCTAAGGAAGCGACGGCCGTGCCAGCGAAGCTAGCGATGCCTCTGCCCGTGAAAGGCAAAACGGTTTTCAAGAGCTTTGATGGCTTGGGCAATCTGCCGCGATGAATGGTTCTTTTTGGGTATTGTAGCGCTGGGTTTGTGTCGTAGTCTTTTTGGCAACCCCAATCCCCTATGAATACGTCGATTGCTACGTTGTTGGAAAAGAAGGGCGGATCTACTCATACCGTACCTCATACGGTCACTGTGTCTGAGGCCGTCCGTGAAATGAATCGCCTGAAAATTGGCGCTGTCCTCGTGATGAATGGTTCGTCGTTGGCCGGAATTTTCACGGAGCGAGATGTGTTGAGTCGCGTAGTGGGCGGGGAACGCGATCCTTTAACAACGCCGTTGGCTTCAGTGATGACGACGGACGTCCTGACGATTACCCCGGAAACGACCGTCGATGAAGTGATGAGCCTTTTCCGGGACAAGCGCTGCCGGCATTTGCCGGTGATGCGGGGTGCGCAATTGCTGGGCTTGATTTCCATCGGCGATGTCTCGGCTTGGATTGCGAACATGCATCGCTCCGAGGTTGAATCATTGCGGCAATACATCTCGGGTGATTTATCGACGTAAGGGAGGGCGCACTTGACTCGTCACTTGCGTGCGAGAGCCAAGTGGCTAGTTTGGGCGCATGAATAAATTTATCGGATCGATTTTGCTCTCTCTGGTGGTGTTCGCCGTGGGGGGCCAGGCGAAGATTGTGACCAAGGCGGTGGGCTATGAACACGCTGGCGTGAAGCTGGAAGGCTGGCTCGCCTACGACGACAGTACGACCGGCCAGCATCCCGGTGTGCTCGTGATTCATGAGTGGTGGGGCCTGAATGATTTTGCGAAAGGTAAAGCCGAGGAGCTGGCCAAGCTCGGGTACGTGGCCTTTGCGCTCGATATGTATGGCAAGGGCGTTTCAACGGAAGAT
The DNA here is from genome assembly GCA_025360455.1 of Opitutaceae bacterium. Taxonomy (GTDB): domain Bacteria; phylum Verrucomicrobiota; class Verrucomicrobiia; order Opitutales; family Opitutaceae; genus Didemnitutus. The sequence continues at coordinate 9,482 of JANYCF010000182.1, forward strand.
CCTAAAAAAGCCGGAGAATTCGCCGGGCAATTTTATGGCAAGCCGCTCATGGCCGAACGTGCGCGGGCCGGACTTGATCAATTGTTGGCCACCGGTTTGGTCGCGAAAGACAAAGTGGCGGCCATTGGTTTTTGCTTTGGCGGCTCGACTTGTCAGGCGCTGGTTTACAGCGGTGCACCGGTGGCGGGGATGGTCAGCTTTCACGGCAGTCTGATTCCGGCTCCAGCCGGAGCGAGCCATCAGGCGAAGATACTCATGCTGCATGGCGAGGCGGATACTTTTATTTCGGCAGAGCAGATCGCGGCCTTCAAGCAGAGTATGAAAGACGGTGGTTTTGATTCGGAGTGGGTCGGTTATCCCGGGGCGGTGCATGCGTTCACCAATCCTGAGGCGACCCGCATCGGGAAGGAACACGGAATGAATATCGCGTACAACGAGCCAGCGGCCAAAGCCTCGTGGATCAAGATGCAGGAATTTTTCCGGACGCTGTTTGGGAAGTGATTTATTCTGTCTTCAGGGCGGAATCAAAATCCACGAATGATGAGCCCGCTCACCGTCTACAGTTACGCGAATTGTGATACTTGCCGGCGCGCCGTGAAATGGTTGCGGGCGCATGAGATTGGGTTCGTGGAGCGAGCCATTCGCGAAACGCCACCGAGCCCGGACGAATTGCGGACGATGCTGGCGGCGTACGGCGGAGAACGGCGGCGGCTGTTTAATACCTCGGGCCACGATTACCGGGAGCTAAAACTCGGAGATAAAATAGAGGCCATGACGGACCGCGAGGCGTTCGAACTACTGAGCGGCAACGGCAATTTGGTTAAACGACCTTTCCTGATCGGTCGCGGAGTGGCGTTGGTGGGTTTTGATGAAAAGATTTGGGCGAAGGCGTTGCTGAAAAGATAAATGCCCCGGTGGACTCTCGGTTTGTTTTGATTGGAGTGTAGGAGCCTGTTTACAGGCGACGCGAAACGTTCGCCAACGGATCGAATTCTGAATCGCCTGTAAACAGGCTCCTGCAATTCGGAAAAGAATCCACTTGCGGAGAAAGCGCTGGCTTCCGGTATTCGGGCGCTTTCAATGCAGGGCATGGCTTTGATCGATACGCACACTCACTTGGATTCCTTTGCCCGGCGCGGCGAACTGCCGGCGGTGTTGCAGCGGGCGCGGGACGCGGGAATCGAGGGGATGATCGCGATCGGTACCGATGCGGATGATTGGTCGCTCTATCGGGATATAGCGGCGCAAAATCCCGGCTTCATTTCCTATTCGGTCGGGATGCATCCGTGCAATGTGGACGCGCAATGGGCGGAGCGGTTCGCGCAGGTGGAAGGATTCTGGGGTAGGGCGCGACTGCTGGGCGCGTCGGGCAGCAAGCATGATAACTTAATCGCGGCGGGCCCAGCGGCCGAGGCTTCCGCACTCGTCCCGGTCCCGCCCTACCCAAGCCCTGTCGCTCTCGGCGAGATCGGACTCGATCGGTTTCATCTACCGAAGGACGATCCGGTGGCGGCGGAGCGAATCCTCGGTTGGCAGAAAGCCGCGTTTATCGAAGGACTGGCCTTGGCCAAGCGACTGGGCTGTCCCCTGGTCGTGCATTCGCGCGGGGCCTTTCAGGAATGCGTGGAGATGATCGATGCGTCCGGCGTCGATTGGTCGCGCGTGGTTTTTCACTGTATGACCGAAGGGCCGTTGGAAATGGTGGAGCTTTTAAAGCGGGGCGGCTTTGCTTCGTTCACGGGGGTCGTTACCTATAAAACCGCGGAGAATGTCCGTGCGGCGGCGCTGGCGCAGGGCTTGGCCCGGTTGATGATCGAGACGGACGCGCCGTACCTGACGCCGATGCCGCATCGGGGAAAACCAAACGAACCGGCCTTCATCCGGCACACCGCAGACTATTGCGCGGGGCTGTTTGGAGTGAGCTACGAGAAGCTCGCCGAAGTTACCACGGCAAACGCGAAGAAATTTTTCGGAATATAGCCCGCGAAATAAGCGGAACACACGAAAGCGGCAGAAAATAAATACGCAGGTTTGTCGACCGGCTCGATTTTTTGCGTATTACGTGTGTTGCGCGGGAAGCTCTGCCTTAAGCTTCGTCGAATTTTTTCGCGAAGAGCGCTTCAAGTTCGGCGAGCATCTGCTCGGCATCGGCACCGGTGGCGATGAACTTGACCTTCGAGCCTTTGGCGGCAGCGAGCATCATGAGCCCCATGATACTTTTGCCGTTCACTTGCTCGTCTTCTTTCTCCACAAAAATTTCCGCCTTAAATTTATTGGTGATGCGTACAATCATAGCCGCCGGGCGGGCATGGATGCCCATCTTGTTTTGCACAAGAAGCTCCCGGGTGTGGGTGCTGGGGGCGGTGGTATCACTCTTTTCCATTGCGGTAGGTCGGTGGGTTCAGATTAAAGGATTTGGAAAAAACCGGACCCGCTCCGGCTCTGCAACTACAAAGACCTTTTCATGCCCGCCTTCGCCATCATTGTCCCCTGTCGGTTGGAATCCACCCGATTTCCTCGAAAACTGCTGCATCAAATTAAGGGTAAGCCACTTGTCTTATGGGTGGCGGAGAGAATCACCGAACAAGCGCCTGACCTCCCTTTATGGTTCGCGGTGGATAACCTATTACTGGCAGAATGTATTGAAGGAGCTGGATTTAGGGCGATTATGACCGATGCAAATCACCCGAGTGGAACGGATCGAATTGCCCAAGCGAATCGTCGGGTGCGAGCCAGCTACGTAATTAATGTGCAAGCGGATGAACCGTTGGTCACGGACCGGCAGATTCAATCCTTGGCGCGGATGATCCAAGGGGATTGTCCGATGGCGACTTTGTGTACGCCATTTAAACGGGCCGAAGATTTTATTAATCCCAACCAGGTGAAAGTGGTCATCACGAAAACCGGACGGGCACTGTATTTCTCCCGGGCTCCGATTCCGTATCAGCGCGACACAGCCGGCCAAGTCGATGATGCGTGGGTGGCGGCGAATCCTTGTTTCAAGCACCTCGGGCTCTATGCTTACAAAGCAGATTTTCTGGAGCGGTTCGTGTCATTGCCGCCGGGCAAACTGGAGCAGATCGAAAAGCTGGAGCAGTTGCGGGTGTTGGGTGCCGGTCAGTCGATTGCGATCGAGGTGACGGAAGATCCGTCGATCGGCGTCGATACTGCGGAGGATGCAAAGAAATTCGAGGCGTACTTGGGGTGAACGCGATTCTTGTTTTCGGTTCCCGCGCTCTGGGTCGACTTTAACGTGATAGCCGTTTGCTGCTGACGGCAGAGATCCACAGCACTTCGCAGGAGCCGCCGCCGGTGTCATTGCGGGTGAGCGAGGAACGCCAATGGTAGCCGTCGGCAGCGGTTACCTCGACGAGATAACCTTCCAGGCCGACAAGATCGTGGCGTTTGATGTTGAGTAGTTTTTGTCGGATGTCCGCGTTCGCGGGAAGGCAATGGGTGTTCGCCGAGTGGGTGGACATCGCGGTTGAATCCAGCGGTGGTTCACCAGCGTAGTGGTATTCATACCAACGGCCTGACTGGCTGAAGGAGAGTTCGTTGATCACCGAGGCCACTGACATGGGGCCCCAGCCCAGCGCGAGATCGACGGGGGCAAGCTTGGCACCGCGATCGAGGCGGTAGCGATCCCGGCTGAGCACCACGGCGGTTACCTGATAGTGGGCGAGCGGGGTGATCGTATAGCCGTCTTGGGTGAAGGGCGCGGGCAGGTTGGCACTGGAATGGAGGGGATCATGGGCCGCGGGCATCCCTCGCCAAGTTGCTCGAGGTTCGTGAAAATAAAACCAGCTCGCAGCGAGGCAAAGAGCAAAGAAGAGCAGTTTTTTCATCGAAAGGATAACTGCCAAATTGGGAATGGAATGCTTGTGGTGGATTGCACCGTCTGCGTGCACAAGATCTTTCCAGCTTTGCGCTGCTCGATCATTTTGTAGAAATCCGAGAAGAGGGGGTCGGCGTCGTTCGGGCCTGTTGGACTATTCGTTCGGTAATTGTCGGCGCAGCTCGTCGGGTAACAGCGGACGTACTTCGGGATAATCTTCGGCTAGGCGGATCAAATCGGCTTCGTCTTTTTTGCGCTTGGAGAGACGGCGCTTGGGGTCGCTCCAGGCAAGGGTTTTGCCGATCACGAGATCGTGCAAAGAGGCCACTTGGGCTTCGCAGCCCAGAACCTTGGCGGCTTGGGCCGAGGCAGGGAATGTCTGGTAGCGGGGATCCTTGGTGAACTGGATACGCAATTCGCTGTCGGGCATCTGGGCATTGAGCGTCCATTGTTCTTCCTGCACCGAAAAACCCGCAGCGATGAGGTCGGTGCGCACCGCAGCCAACCGATCAGCCACGATTACGAGATCGGCGTCCATGGTGTAGACCGGGCGAACATAGGTGTTCACCGCTAAACCACCGATTACGCAGTAGCTGCCGTGCCGTCGGCAGATGGTGAGCACCGACTCAAGGTCGTTGAAGCCACCTTTGCTCACAGCGTTAAATGCGTCCTGTGCGGTCATGTGAGCACTCAAGCAAAGATGGGCTCAAAGTCGAGGATATGAAACGCTTCGAATAGTCACTCGGGTAGCGCAGGCTTCTAGCCTGCTTGTTCGATCAGGCAGGCTAGATGCCTGCACTACGACCGAATACCCGATTACGGTTGGCTTCGATTTTTGCTACCTGGCACTTGCCACTTCCCGCGTGTAGCGCGGGCTCAGATCTTCCCGGCTTTGCGCTGCTCGATCATTTTGTAGAAATCCGAGAAGAGGGGGTCGGCGTCGTTTGGGCCGGGGGCGGCTTCGGGGTGGTACTGCACTGAAAACACCGGAAGCGTTTTGTGGCGGAGCCCTTCCACCGTCTGATCATTCAAATTGATCTCTGTGACCATCGCGCCGCGACTCTCGATGGATTTCGGGTCGGTGGCGAAACCGTGGTTCTGGGCCGTGATGGAAACTTTGCCGGTCTCAAGATTCTTGACGGGCTGATTGCCGCCGCGATGACCGAATTTTAGCTTGTAGGTGGAACCGCCGAGCGCGTGCGTGATCATCTGGTGGCCGAGACAAATACCGAAAATCGGATAATCCGTGAGCAGGGCTGTGACGGTTTTGTGAATATAGGGTAGGGCGGAGGGATCGCCGGGGCCGTTCGAGAGGAACACGCCATCGACGCCGGCTTCGCGGACTTGCTCATGCGTGGCCGTAGCGGGAAAGACCTGAACGTCGAAACCGTGGCGGACGAGCTTGCGGAAAATCGTGTATTTGGCGCCGTAATCGAAAGCGGCGACTTTGAACTTCTTCGTTGGTGTGATCGTTGCGCCCTGGGTCGTGCCTACGGGCAGGTACTGCGTGTTGTAGCGCGAGGCGTCGTCGGCGAGCCAGAGGTAGGGTGCCTTGCAGGTGGTATCCTTCACGTAATCGCTGCCGGCCATATCCTGCCAGTTGCGGGCGCGGGTGATGGCTTCTTCGTCAGTGAGGGGCAGCGTGCTGAGGCAAGATTTCATGGCGCCATCGACACGCAGTTTTTTCGTGAGGGCGCGGGTGTCGACTTCGCTGATGCCGGGGATGCCGTATTTTTTCAGGTAGGCGTCGAGCGACATCGTGCTGCGCCAATTGCTGACGATGGGTGAAACTTCGCGTACGACCAAGCCGGAGCAACGGGGCACGGCGGCCTCTTCGTCCTCGGGATTGATGCCGTAGTTGCCGATTTGCACGGCGGTCATGGTCACGATCTGGCCAAAGTAGGAGGGATCGGTGATGATCTCCTGGTAGCCGGTCATGGACGTGTTGAAAACACATTCACCGGCGATGGTGGCATCAGCACCAAAGGCGGTGCCACGGAACACGCTGCCGTCTTCGAGGGCGAGAACTGCGGGTTTAGACTGAGACATTATCCGGCGACGAAAAGGAGTCCGGCCCCGCCTGCCAAGGGGAAACATGCGGCGGGTCAAAAATACGGCATTTATCTGCCAAAATATCTAATCGGCGCAGCTGTCTGGACCGCCGCGGACGAATATTCCCGAGGCCTCCGTCAGAGCAGGCCCTGCAAATCCCACCCTTACGCTACGGCCGTTATTTGGCGGTGCTGGTCGCAGCGCTGAGTAAGCGGATCAGTTCGGGGGCTTGGAGGGGTTTGGTTAGGAAGTCGTTCATGCCTGCATTAAGGCACTTTTCGCGATCACCGACCATCGCGGAGGCGGTCAGGGCGATGATGCGGATCGCGCGGTTATGATCGCCGGCCTCGCCGTTGCGGATCCGGAGCGTGGCGTCGAGCCCGTCCATGACGGGCATTTGGCAATCCATGAGAATCATATCGTAGGCATCGCGGCGCAACGCTTCGATACAAGCCAGTCCGTGGCTGACCAGATGCGGTTGATAGCCGATGCGACGGAGCAATCCCGTGATGAGTTTTTGGTTCACCACATTGTCTTCGGCCACCATAATGCGGAGGGGGTGTTGTTGGCCCAGCGTTTTGTCGAGCTTCGCGATGTTTGAGGCCGCAGGCGGGGTGGCGGGCGTGGAGGGCACGCTGGTTCCGTGCGAGGCGTGTCTCGTGTCGGCCAGGGTTTTATTCAACGCATCGAGGAGAGCGGCTTGGCGTACGGGCTTGGTGAGCACGACGCTGAAATGATCCATGGGGTTGAAGGCGCGGAGCTCTTCACGACTGACGGATGAAAGCAAAATCAGGGGCAACTTTTCCCGACCGGACACTTGATGGATCTGCTGGGCAAGTTCCACGCCATGCATGTCGGGCATCATCATGTCGAGAATCGCCAAGTCGAATTCGCCGTGATCTTTGAGATAGGCGATGGCCATGGAGGGAAATTCGAAAGATTCACAGATGATCCCCCAGCGCTTCAACTGACAGGTCAGAATCTGGCGGTTGCATTCGTTGTCGTCCACGATGAGGGCCCGGCGACCTTCCAAGGCAACAGTGGGCCGCAGCGGGGTCGGGCCGGCCAAGTAATCGGCGGGAGCCGCGGTGGTGGCCGCCAAGAGCGTGAATCGGAAGCAGGAGCCTTGCGGCGAGCTGGTCGCGAGCTCGATGTTTCCGCCCATCAATTGGGCAAGATTTCGGCTGATCGCCAGCCCCAGCCCAGTTCCACCGAAGCGGCGGGTAGTGGAGGAGTCGGCCTGACTAAACGGGCGGAACAGGCGGTGGATCCGGTCTGCGGGGACGCCTTCGCCGGTGTCACGGATGGCGACACATAATTGGGGTGCTTGGTTGGGGGCCGTGGGAATGAGGCTGATCCGTACTTCCACTTCACCTTTGGCGGTGAATTTAATGGCGTTGCCGATCAGGTTGATCAGTACCTGACGCAGGCGGGTACTATCGCTCATGATCCATTCCGGCACATCGGTGTCGATCCAGTGCAGGAGTTCGATTTTCTTTTCGTTTGCTTTGCTCCATAGCAGATCGAGCACTTCCTCGATGACGCGCCGGAGAGAGACCGGTTGCTGGTCAAATTCCATGCGCCCGGACTCAATCTTCGAAAAGTCGAGAATGTCATTGATCAGTGTGAGCAAGGATTCGCCGCTGGAACGAATCGTGAGCAGCCAGTCGCGTTGTTCAGAACCGAGCGGGGTATCGAGCAGCAGATTGGTGAAACCGAGCACGCCATTCATCGGGGTGCGGATTTCATGACTCATCACGGCGAGGAATTCGCTCTTCGCGCGGTCGGCGTTTTCGGCGGTTTCCTTGGCTTGGCGGAGTTCGGCTTCCGCGGCTTTCTGGCGGGTGATGTCGCTTTGTGTGCCGACCATGCGGAGCGCGCGACCTTCGGGATTGAACACGGCTTTGGCCCGCACCAGCACCCAAATCCAACTCCCGTTTTTGTGGAGGATGCGGTATTCGCAGTGAAAAACATCCGCCTGCCGGCGGAGGTGCGCCTTGAGCGCGGTGTCGATGGGGAGCTGATCGTCCGGATGGACACGGGCGAGCCACTCTTCACGCCGGTCGGGCAATTCTGCATCGGTAAAGCCCAGAATGCTTTTCCAACGCGTGGAATACCACATTTTGTTCTGGGCGATATCCCAGTCCCAGACGCCTTCATTGCTGCCTGCGACCCCGAGCTGCCAACGTTCCTCGCTGATTTTCAGTGCCAGTTCGGCTTGTCGGCGTGCCGTCGCGTCACGATCCATCCCGATCACCAGTTCGCGACCGTCGACCACGAGCAAACTCGTGGAGTATTCGACTTCGAAAATAGTGCCGTCTTTACGACGGTGACGGTCAATTCCATCCCGCCGGGGGGTGACGCGCATCTCTATGATCCAATTTGCCCCCGTCCTCTTCGCCCAAGGAAATTCTTCGATGAAATCGATTGATTGCCCGATGAGTTCCTCGCGAGTGTAACCGTGCATCTTGCAGGCCATCGGATTGCAATCCACGATTTTCACCGGTATCAGTGGATCGTTCGGTTCAAAAAGCAAAATACTCAGGGGGCATTGATCCCAAAGGGCGCGGAGCTGGGGCAGAGTGGTGTGCAGCGCGTAGTGATTACTCGCGGCGGCTTGCTTGAGCTGTTCGACGGTGCGCGCTGTTTGCAGAAAGGAGGCGAGCGCGACGAGCGCAACGGTGGCGATACTGATGGCTAGGCCAAGGATTGCACCTTGCGAAATCGGTTGAGCAGAAAGGGAAAACCAAACCAGAAACGTCATCAGCACGAGCCCCAACCCGGTATAAACAATCGCCAGGAGCTTAACGTTTTTCAGGGACAACCTTGTGGCGAGGGTGGCTGGGTAAGTGGGGGATGGCTGGGGCATCGGCGATGAATTTTTATCACGGGCGAACCGCCAAGATACGGTTTCTCCTGCTCCATGACTGGATTGATAAAGGAGTTATCGTCACAATGACCGTATTCCTGAGCTGAATGCGAAAAACGTTAAAAATAAGGGCATCATTTCGTTATGCAAAAGGTTTGGCTTTTTTTGTCCGGTTAACGTGATGAAAACGGCTCGGCCCCGGGGTTTGCTTCCCTCATTTGACAGCCCGGACAAAGCAGCTACCTCTGCTGTCGCACATGGCATACACAGAAGATCGCTCCGCTTGGTTTCAGGGCCAAGGCCTTTGGTCTCACGTTCCCATTGAACAATGGCAGGACTGGACGTGGCAGCTCAAAAACCGCATCACGAACATCGAGCAGATCGAGCGGCATCTCACCCTGACTCCCGAGGAAAAGGCCGGCTGTCTCTTCGCCCATCAAAAGCTAGCACTCGCGATCACCCCGTACTTTTTCAACCTGATCGACCGCCAAGATCCGCATTGTCCGATTCGTAAACAGGTCATTCCGCGCAGCGACGAGATGGTGGTGTCTTCCGGTGAAATGCTGGACTCCTTGGGCGAGGACGAGCACTCGCCCGTCCCCGGTTTGGTCCATCGCTATCCTGATCGCGTACTCTTTCTCGTGACGGATCGTTGCGCCGCGTATTGTCGTTATTGCACGCGCAGTCGACTCGTCAGTAACGCCCAAGATTACAACTTCCATCCCGAGTACGAGCAGGCGCTCCGCTACATTGAGGCGCACCCCGAGATTCGTGATGTTCTGCTTTCCGGCGGCGATCCGTTGCTCCTCTCGGATAAAAAACTCGAACACCTGCTCGGTCGCCTGCGCGCCATCAAGCATGTGGAGTTCATCCGCATCGGTTCGCGCATTCCGGTTTTTCTGCCGCAACGCATCACGCCCGAGCTGTGCGAAGTATTTAAAAAACACGGTCCGATCTGGATGAGCATCCACGTCAACCACCCGAAAGAAGCCACACAGGAATTGAAGGACGCGTGCGAGCGTCTCTCTTATGCCGGCGTGCCTCTCGGTAATCAAAGCGTGTTGCTGCGCGGCGTGAATGACGATGCCGAGGTCATGCAGGCGCTCGTCCACCGCCTGTTGCGGATGCGCGTGCGGCCATATTATCTCTACCAGATGGATCTCATCACCGGTGGATCACATTTCAAAGTGGATGTCCGCAAGGGGCTCGAAATCATCCAGTCCTTGCGCGGCCACACCACGGGCTACGCCGTGCCGCAATACGTGATCGATGCCCCCGGCGGCGGCGGCAAGGTGCCGATGAATCCTGATTATATCGAGCAGATCACCGACGACGAAGTGGTCTTCCGCAATTTCGAAGGGAAGGTTTTCCGTTATCCGCTGAAAGCCGAGCCCGTCAAAGAAAACGCCGGCATGGTAATGCCGGCGGAGATCTTCTTGTGAGAAAAGTTTTTTTGTAGGGCCGCCGCTTGTCGGCGTGCCGAGGTGCGGCGATAAGCGCAGCCGAGTAGCCGCGCTGGAGCGAAGCGACAGCGTGGTGGCTTTGATTTCTGCCTCCTCCACCACGGTTTCGCCTATGGCTCAAACGCGGCTACGACTTGGATTTTGATTTCACTTCAATCCAAACGTGGCCGCGATCGTCGCGGTGATGGTTTTCTCCAGCGTCGATGTGTCGTTGTTTCCTTCCCAACTGGTGGAGGTCGAATAGAGCGGATTGATCTGCACCACGCCCATGTGTGCGCTGCGCAGTTCCTTGATGGTGCGTCCGCCTTGCTCGGCGATTTGCTCCGCACGCGACCGGGCGTCTTTCGTCGCTTCGGCCATCATCTCCACTTTCGCTTCGCCGGCCTTGGTGTAGATGAATTCAAAACCTTCCGATACAAACGAAACATCCTGCTGCAAAAGTTCGCCAGTGTCGCTCGCGAGTTTCGGCACGCGCTCGACTTCCGCAGAACGCACTTCAATCGATTGGGTGAGACGGTAGCCAACGCGCACCACCGCCGTCGACTCATCATCACTGTGACGCTGTGCGGTCATTTCGCGAATTTGCACGGGATGTGCGGAAAACTCCGCGAGGCCGTGCGCTTTCAGGAACGTACTGATTTTTGCGTAATCCGTCTGCAACTTCAGCTGCGCATCGAGGAGCGTCGTCGCGTCGACGGTGAAATTGGCGCGCCATACGATGAGATCGGAGCGAATGTTTTTTCGCGCCGAACCGGTGACGTTGATCACTTGGGACTCGGCGATGCGAGTCCAAGCGTGAGTGAGGATGAGGGAGGCGAAACAGAGGCCAGCAGCCAGAAAGAGGCCGGCCACGAGCCCGAAGAGATGAGGGCGAGTTGGGTTCATTTTTTAGTTTATGACAAAGCCGGGCGCGTTACCGCGCCCTAAAACCGGAACCGAACCGTGTGCAAACAATTGCAGGGTAGGGTGAAGTGCCAGCTATTTCCTTAACAAGTTATTCACAAAATTCTTTGGGAAAGATTCAACGTTTTGGCTGCGGGTGCGTCTATCATTATGTCAACAGTTTGTAGTTCTTAAGGTTTGCTTGGTGTTAGGTCATGCAGAGGCTGCCCGAAAGGGTGGCCTCTTCATGTTTAGGGGTACTGTCACAGAGTTTTGTCATCGCGAGTCCGGCGCAGCCGGGCGTGGCGATCCAGTGAGTTGGATTGCTTCGTCGCTCCCTCCGCGAATTCCGCGCAACGACAAACATGACACAACGAAGAGTTGACGGCGTACCTCAGACGGTTTTGGTGGGCCTTGCCTGTAGGGGTGTCCTCCGCGGAGGACTGAGATTGCGGCACGACTCGGCCGCTCGACCCTTCGAACCTGAACGGATCATGCCGACGAAGGAAACAGCAGGCGCCGCAGCTGCGCCATCGGGTGCACGGCGCCCCTTCTGTCGGGAGTCTGTTTGGGGTCCGGGCCTTAACACCATGACACCACTCCCACGAATCCTCACCTCGGGCGCTTGCCCCAGGTTTTTCTTCGCCGCACTCGCGTTTGGCACCAGCGTTGCCTTGCACGCCGCCGATCCAGCAGTCGCGCCTGCTCCGGCTCCGGCGAGCGAAGAAGTCACCCAGCTCGAACGCTTCGTCGTCGAAGGCGTACCCGTTGAGCAATCCGTCAATCCGCTCACGCGCGAGCTCTCCACCGTGATGGGCGATACCCGTTCCATTCTCGATACGCCGCGCGGCGTCAGCTCCATCACCGAGGCCTTGCTCAACGAGCGCGGTATTCACGGCGTGCGCGAATTTGTCGTCTACAGCCCGGGCGCGTATGCCACCTCCAGTTATGGTCTGGCCACCACGCCGAATATTCGTGGCGACACCGCCGAGACTTATCTCAACGGCCAGCGTCGCAGCTATAACTCCTATGGCTTTCTCCCGAGCTGGAACGGCGTCGAAGCCATCGATATCGTGCGCGGTCCCGGCTCTGCTGTTTTCGGTGCGGGCTTTTTCAGCGGCGGCTACGT